>JAXJBE010000158.1:0-7265 GCA_036303125.1 Bacteroidaceae bacterium | reverse complement strand
TCCACCAATGCGTCTGCTGAATCTCTTAATTCAAAGATTAAGCAGTTTCGTGCACAACTGCATGGGGTTATCGATGTAAAGTTCTTCTTATTCAGACTCTCAAAGATATTTGGCTAAACACAGGTTTTTGCAGGTGCGCCGTTCTTTCTTCCGGTTTATGTGATCAATCTCAAAGAAAGAATAGAAAGACGTTATCATATTGAGCAACAATTTGCAAACAAAACAGAGTTTGAGGTGAATTACATTGATGCAATAAAACGTCCTATAGGTGCAGTTGGATTGTGGGAAAGTCTGAAGAAATGTGTCAATATTGCTATTGAAAAAGAGGAGGACATAATCGTAATATGCGAAGATGACCATTTTTTCACTGAGCATTACTCTAAAGAGTATCTCATTGCAAATGTTATTGGCGCTGCAAAGCAAGGTGCAGAATTGTTGTCTGGTGGAGTTAGCAACTTTAGAAATGCAGTACCAGTATCATCTAACAGATATTGGATAGACCGTTTTTTTGCAACTCAATTCATTGTTTTATATAAGCCCATATTCAAAAAAATTCTTGAATATGAATTCAAGGATACAGATGCCGAAGATTTAGTAATACCTTTTTTGTCTGATAAATGTATGGTAATGTTTCCTTTCATTTCAGAACAAATAGATTTTGGACATTCTGATGCCTCACCTATTCATAATGTAAACCCTGGTATTGTAACTAAGATGTTCACACAAACGAAAATGAGGTTGAACCGCATTCAATCTGTAAGAAATCGATTTACATATGATTAACGAATTACTTTAAAACAGAAATAATGAATATTGTTTTAACACATTCTGATGTATGAAACAAGCGATTCTTTTCCTGTCTAACAGAACAGATTATCCTGTACGTGATAGATATTCCGATTGATGGATATAGCAAAGGACCACAGGGGGGCAGGTTCATTGATTCATTTCAATGGGTCAATGTAACTGCACCCTCTGAACCTGATGGCAGGCACAGGAAGCAGAATGTAGCTTATAATGTCTGTTGCGTGCCATAATGACATTTAAAAATTGCACGCTTTCGGCAACAATCTGGAAATGGAAACTGCTGTAATGGATGCACACTAAGACCGTTTTGTGCAGTCCTGGACTGAACGAATCGTACATTTTCGTTCAAAGATTCTATGCACGTGCGTCCAAGCACTCTCTGGACCTACGTCTACAGCCCCTTTGGTCGTACGTCCAGGGAAAAACCTCCCTTGAGGATTGTATTTTTAGTGCTTTTTTATCCGACTCTCTACTGACACTATAGAGTGATATTTATGGCTGCTGCCACCACGTAATATCCCGTGGTAAGCTTGCTTATCCATTACCATTGCGAGAACCGAAGGCACAGCGAGAGCAGTGTCAAGTTCATTTGAACACTGCCGAGTCGTGATTGAGGAAGAAGAATTCAAATCGCACTTTTAAGAACGATTTCATTAGGCCAGAAGACTAAAGGAAACTTGTTCTCATTGGCTTGGCGGGAAGTTTCCTATATACCAGATGAGCAATGAAAAGCTCGCTTAATCAATTGCCATGGCCGGAAAATGTACTTTTAGGCAATCCCGCTCTAAAGAAAAAATGCAAGCATAAACATGGTTCTGACAGAAGGATAAGCGTGTCTGCTTGATGGTAATATTTCCGCACGAAGGGCTTTTATAAATCTTTGTGCGGTAACATTTTCAAAAAATCTTCAAAATAATGAAAATAAATTATATCCGTACAATTATGCCCCAATATAACAAATATTATGAGCTTATGTGTGACAACATGCCGTCAAATAGACTATTTTGCTATTTTGGACGTATAAAAACATGTCATAAATGAAACTGGAAATGTTACCTTATTTGGTGCGTAAAATTATAAGTCATATCTTTGCAGCGAATTCTGATTCACGACACACGGATTCGACGGTATATAAATATAGATAATATAAACAAAAAAATTATCTTATGAACATTAAACAATCTTTTATCATTACTCTCGCAATGCTATTGTGTAGTACTCTTTCTTTTGCTGGATCCAATAAACAGCCTGTCACGTTTACCAGATCAACCAAGTCAGGCATAGTCATGCGTCCCTTCTCTCTCGTAACACCCCCAGAGGGAGCAATAGAAAACAGTCTCATCAGCATAGAACTGAACTCATCCTCTCTTTACGCCCTGGTCGTCATATACAAAGATGAAGAGGTGGCAGAACAAGATGTCGTATACTTATGCGACACAGATGGCACAATAAGTTATGATTTGTCATCGTATGGCAACGGCAATTACAGATTTGTAATAGCGTTTTCTGACGGTATGGTGTATGAAGCAACCGTATCGAAAGAATAGGCGACTCATTTAAAGGCTATGCATGGTTAAAATCTGATACCTCAAACAAATTCCATACAATTACATATATGAAAAAGGGCATAGTATTAGTGGCCGGCGGCGCTGGATTCATAGGTTCCCATCTCTGCGACCGCCTTGTGGATGAGGGACGCCACGTCATCTGCGTGGACAACCTCTGCACAGGCAGCAAGAGAAACATCCGGCATCTGATGCAGCTTCCCGGCTTTGAGTTCGTGGAGCATGACATAACAGAGCCCCTGACCCTGCACGGATTGTCCATGATATACAATCTCGCCTGCCCCGCCTCGCCAGTGCAATACCAAAAAGACCCCGTGCATACATACAAGACATCCGTCATTGGAAGCATGAACCTGCTGGATATGGCAAAGGCCAATGGCGCACGCATCCTGTTGGCCTCAACAAGCGAGGTGTACGGCGACCCTCAGGTGGCAGTCCAGAGCGAGACCTATTGGGGCAACGTCAACCCGTATGGCGTCCGCAGCTGCTACGATGAGGGCAAGCGTGGAGCTGAGACATTGTTTCATGACTATCACCGCATGTATGGCGTGGACACTCGCATCATCCGCATATTCAATACATACGGTCCACGCATGAGCGCAGACGATGGACGTGTGGTCTCCAACTTCATAGTGCAGGCACTGAGAGGCGAGCCCCTGACCATCTACGGCGACGGCAGCCAGACACGCTCCTTCCAGTATGTCGACGACCTCATAGAGGCCATGGCTCTGATGATGCGTGATGGTGTCACCCACAGTCCCGTAAACATAGGAAACCCCTGTGAGGTCATGGTGCGAGACCTTGCAGAGCTGGTGCTCCGGATAACTGGCTCGCGGTCACATGTAAGCTACAGACCATTGCCCGAAGATGACCCCTGCCGCAGAAAGCCAGACATAAGCCTCGCCATGAGAGAACTGAACGGCTGGTCGCCCAAGGTGGGGCTTGAAGATGGACTGAATAGAACCGTGAAATTCTATAAAAATATAATAAACTTATAACCAACGATACAATGGCTGTTTGTATGCCTCAAAATAAGAGACGGCTTCTTATGTGTTTGATGCTGTCATGTTTGCTTCTGCAGTATTCCGCAGGGATTGAACTGACCTTGCACGATGCTCTTAATGTGCACGTGTACAATACAAGGTATGTGAAGGCAAAACGTCTGGCGCTTGATAACACATTGATGGAATGCGAGAACTTCAGAAAAAGCCTGCTTCCAGCGTTTTCACTGAATTTCAGTCCTGTATCATTTGACCACTCCATGCGTCTGCTTCAAAACTACATCACCGGTGAGTACACCAATGTGGAGGAATATTCCAGCACGACATCTGGAGGCTTGAGCATCATCCAGAAAATAGCGGCGACAGGAGGCGTGCTCACATTGGGGAGCAGCTTGAGCTTCTTGCACGAGTTCTCCAACGGCGGCAGCAGTTTCAGTTCCACACCGATGTATCTTTCATACACCCAATCCTTACTGGGCGGAGGTAGGAGCATGCGTTTAGAGAGGGCTATCTCGAGGTTGAAAAATGACATGGCGATGAAAGAGTTCTGTGTATCCGTCTCAACAGAACAGCAGAAGATTCTGGCGCTCTATCTGGAAGCCTATTCAAACAAGGTGGACATAGATTTCTATTCCAAGACTGTCAGCATGGGCGATTCGCTTCTCATGCACGCGAAGCTGCGCAGGGATATGGGCAAGATTACCGGTTACGAGTATAACCTGGTGGAGCTTCAGCAGATTGACAACAGGATGGCCCTGAAAAAGTCCCGGTATGCCTACGCCAGTTCCATGCGTCTGCTGGAGAATGAGCTTTCTCTCCATGACATAGAACTGGGACAGGTCACCACGACTGGCTTTCCTGCATCCATCAACGAAGATGCGGTCCTTGCCCTTGTCAGCAGAAACAATCCCGAATATCAGGAAAAGGAGATGGAACGTCTATGCGCCGAATACGAGCTGCACCGGTCAAGAGTGCAAAATCGCTTTAATGCGGACATTTCATTGAGTTATGGCCTTAATCAATATGCCAAGACATTCAAGGACGCTTACCGTCGTCCAGACCAGCGGCAAGTTGTGTCCGTCGTTTTCAGCATACCTGTATTCCAATGGGGAATGAACCGCAACAGGATGAAAATCGCCAAGAATGAATATGAGGCCGTGCTGTATGAGCAGGAGCACGCTGTCAGCAATTTCAAGGAGGAAATACATGATTGTGTCTTCGGTTATAATATGAGCATGGAACTTGCAGACGTGGCAAGCAGAAAATATGAGCTGTCTGCCAGGCAGTATGACTTTGCAGCAATGAGGTTCAGGGCAGGCAAGATGGCCGCCATAGAGCTGACTGATGCAGGCAGGGACTATTTGCAGGCCAAGCAGAACTACATATCAGTGCAGAAAGACCTGTACACCAGTTATTATAAAATCCGCCACCTTTCCCTGTACGACTTTATGGAAGGCAAGGACATGATGGAACAAATCCGCAATCCAGCCACTGTATGAAACCAAGAAATGAAGTGTCAACTCCGAGCGAAGCACATAAAAGTTCCATGGAACAGCGTTCAGAAGAGGTCGCTGACATCATAGAGCGCATGCCCACAGGCTGGACAAAGCTTGTGACACTGATTGTCACGGCCATGGTGCTGGTGATGGTCTCGCTGGGTTTTGTCATCAAATATCCTGATACCGTGACAGGGCAGCTGTCAGTAACTGGAGAGAAAGCCCCCGTGCGTCTTGTGTCCCATGCTTCAGGACGCCTGCATCTGCTCATTGGCAACAATGCGGGAGTTGCAGCTGGCACATGCGTCGGGTATATAGAAACTGGCGCCGCATACGAGGACGTGCTCAGGCTTGACAGCATCTGCAAGATTGCAGCGGGCACGGATTTCCATGTGAAGCTGCCAGACGATCTGGAGCTAGGAGCGTTAAGCGCATGTTATAATGATTTCGTCTTGGCCTATATCCAGCATGACCAGCTCCGTAAAACCAAGGTCTACGACAATATGCGCAAAACGCTGATAAACCAGCAATTGTCAGACATTCGTGTATCTGAGAACCTGCATAAGGAGATATCCCTTAGCGACGCCGTCCTCTCCAATATGCGTGAGCGGTATGAGGCAGACAGCATACTGCACATGTCAGGCGCCATAAGCGATGAGGGTCTCGCGCAGCAATATAACAGCGTGCTTTCCTGCCAGCAGTCAAACATAGAGCTTAAGAGCTCAGAATTGGTGAAACAGTCCGACATCAACTCTGTTGACATAGAGCTGGCCAAGGTGGATGTGAGCGTCATGGAAGAGATGTCCTCCTCCTATAATGCCATGATGGCAAAATACAATCTGCTGATTAATAATATCCGCCAGTGGAAAGAGCTCTATTTATTCGTGGCTCCTGTCGAAGGAGTCATCCAGTATTTGGGATTCTGGAGAGACAATGTGCACGTGGGCACCTCCGAAGAGGTCTTTTCCATATCGCCAACCAAGAATCAGATGATAGGCGAAATGCTCATTCCCTCTCTTGGCGCGGGCAAGGTGGAGGTCGGGCAGGACGTCAACGTGAAATTGTTTGGCTATCCTTACGATGAATACGGGTATGTGCGCGGCAGAGTTGAATCCTTGTCCTCATTGACACGTGATGTGGAATCCTCTGGAGGAATAGTCAAGGCTTATCTTGTGACAGTGTCCTTCCCGGACGGCATGAAGACAAACTTCGGCAAAATGCTTCATCTGAACTTCGAATCATCCGGCACAGGTGAGGTCATTACAAAGAAGCGCAGGCTTATACAACGACTTTTTGACAACTTAAAATCAAGAGAAACGAAATGACGTTTAAGAGATTCCCTACAGAATACCAGATGGATGCCAAGGATTGCGGTCCGGCATCGCTGAAGATGGTGGCGAAATATTTCGGGAGGTATTATTCCCTGCAATATTTGCGCGACAAATGTGGCATCACCAAGGAGGGAGTGTCCCTGCTTGGCATCAGTGCGGCAGCTGAATCTGTAGGCCTTCACACGGCGGCGTTCAAGTGCACGATAGACGATGTGGTGACGAAAGTGCCTCTCCCTGCGATTGTATTCTGGAACGAGAACCATTTTGTGGTTGTATATGATGCTAATCCGAGGCATGTGATGGTGTCAGACCCTGTTAAAGGACATGTGAAGTACACAAGGCAGGAATTCATGGCGGGATGGTATCTCAGGAATGAAGACAAGGGCGTGCTGCTGGCATTGGAGCCTACAGCTGACTTCAAACTTTCCAAGCGTGAGAAGGATCAGGAAAAGAACAGCCTGATGAGCATGCTGCGCTACTTTATGCCATACAGGACGCAGTTCTCTCTCATCTTCTTTGTGATGATGGCAGTGACGCTGCTGCAAGGGCTGCTGCCTTTCATATCCAAGGCCGTGATAGATATAGGCATCAGCACCTCTGATGTGAAATTCATCAACATGGTGCTGGTTGGCAATATATGCATATTGGTGAGCATAATGTCATTCAATATGGTGAGAGACTGGCTGCTGATGCACATCACGGCCAGAGTCAACATCGCTCTCATATCTGATTATCTGGTTAAGCTGATGAAACTGCCTGTGACATTCTTTGAGAACAAACTGTTAGGTGACATTCTGCAACGCGCCCAGGATCATGAGCGCATCCGTTCGTTCATCATGAACAACTCCCTGTCCTTGGTATTCTCGGCTTTCACGTTCCTGATATTCTCCGTCATTCTCTTGGCATACAATTCCGTCATATTCTGGCGCATGTGAAAACTTCCGTGGCAAAAAGACGGCAGCCTAACCAAAGAGATGGTGCATACATGATACAGAAAGAATAATTATTTGTACCTTTGCACCCATGGAACAGAATAACTCAGGCATAAGTGCCGATTTTATCATC
>JAXJBE010000157.1:0-12707 GCA_036303125.1 Bacteroidaceae bacterium | reverse complement strand
GATGATAAAATCGGCACTTATGCCTGAGTTATTCTGTTCCATGGGTGCAAAGGTACAAATAATTATTCTTTCTGTATCATGTATGCACCATCTCTTTGGTTAGGCTGCCGTCTTTTTGCCACGGAAGTTTTCACATGCGCCCAGAAATTGTATTGTCATCCATTCTAAAGAAATGAGAAATACCATTAACTTCATTAGCAGCCTTGCCGACATCACCAAATCTATGAACCAGTTCGCCATCCAAGGAGTATGCCGATAAACGCTGTGTCTGATTTCCAATATCCAGAATAATCAAATAGTCACCTACTCTTTCAATCTGAATAGGATAGATGCATTTATCTAAGGAACATACTGTATCAACAGAGGCTTCAACGATAATACTTTGGGAGGAGGATTTCTTATGATTGCCACAACCATTAAAAATGATAGTGGCAACCAATAGCAGATAATGTCCTGTTTTTATTTTTGTGAACAATTGTGGTTATTTGTAAAGGTTGAGCCAATTGCCCAATATTCGTAACCGCAATCCTTGCATTTGAAAGAGCATGTACCAAGCAACCCTTTACATGTGGATTCTCCATCGCTTTAGTTATCTGTCAAAGCCTCAACATTTTGCATGAGCAAACTATTTGTCTCATACGTATGTAACTCGAAAGTTTTCTTGCTAACGACAGTTGCGAAGGCGACAGCTGCAATGCATGGCAGCATCATAATTACTTTTTTCTTCATAACTTTGTTAAATTTTAAAATGTTAATACTATGGGCTATGCCCGTTTATTCTTTATTATTCAATTTTACTTCTGTACCATCAGCAAGATTAAGATTACCAGATGCGATGACGATGTCCCCCTCATGGATAGAAGTATCTTTTCGCATTATGGCAAATTTACATAAAATTCCTGAATTATAAGCCAGTCAAGATAAAGAAAATGATTTTTCTTTAGAAGAAAGATATAAGAAAGTATTCTATCCATATCCTAAAACTCTGCCTCTAAAGATTAAAGCGTGTGATGAGCATTATGCCTCGTGGGCGAAGACGATATATTTCGACAGTCCTGTTCAGTTCAGTGTCTGAACGCGAAACGAAAGTACGGGTGTTGAAGATGTTGCTCGCCTCAAGGATGAAGTCATGCTTCTTCTTTATCCGGTAAGTGAGCGCAGCATCCATGAAGGCATAATCCTTCTTCCCCTGCATGTCACTATCATGAGTGTGGCGTGCCGTCAGATTCATCATCAGGCGGTTAGATATAAACGACACGTCCAGGTTGGCATGCTGGCCAAAAGTCCTGATGGAATGCGAATAGCCCTTGCCGGCAGACTTGGAATGAATGTAGTTGCAATCATAACCAATACGGATGGCTTGGACAACGGCGGCGGACAGATTGGCATGCACAGAGAGCGCATCGCTATGATAGCGAGTTGTGACTGATTGACGCAAGGCACTGCCGTCCGTACGAGTATAGTTAACCTTAGCCTCCATTCGAGCTTTCTTCCAGTCAAGTCCCTTGGTGACACTGCCCGTCAGCGAATAAGTATCATCATGATGTGGCATATATTCAGCCTGCATTACTGTATGGACATTCTCATCAATAGTCGTGCCGTAAATCATATCGCTCCATGAACGGGAAGCCAGCCCCTGGACATAGACGAAGAAGCTGTTCATGATGTCTTTGAAATTTAACTTAGCGCTGATAGCGGCACTATGGCTGTCTGAAAGATTGACCACATATCGATTGGCTGTGCGGTAGTTGGTCATTATGTATGATGTAATCAGTTTATTCCACGGTGTCTGGTTCATATCATAATTCCCATTGCACGAAAGCGTCCAGTTGTCATCGACTCTCCACAGAAAGCTGAACGACGGGGAAAAACGAGCCTGCGTCTTGTCGGCCTCATCCTTCACGTCTGTATGGGACAATGCTATCGGGAGCCTAAACGTCAGTCTGACTCCGTCATTCGCATATATCAGTTTCATTCCCATGCCAGCTTCCGCTTGCAGGTAGTCCATGTCGCCACTGTCAGATATGGAGCTTCTCAACATTGATTTCACCCCGACGTAATTCACATTTATCGCAGCGGTTGGAGCAATGCTCCAGCGGTGACGTCTGAGATCCTTTATCAGAGAAAAATTATTTGATGTGCTTACCCGCATGATATCAACTTCCTGACGCGCATCCATATCCTCGCAAACCGACAGAGCCTGTGGAGTGGTCTGTACAGTGTTTCTGCTCGTAAGTTCAAACCCCGCCCCTCCTTCAGTGCGGTGCACCCAGCGTGTGCTGTTTGCCAGTCCCAAGTTGCGGTTATAGGCATGCTGCCGTATCTTATCTCCATTTGTTCGCGCTATTCCGTTGGCTTCGCACCATTGCCCTGACACGTCAAGCCTGTTGTTCAGAAATTTCTTTTCCGCGTTGTTCTCGTATGTCATCTGGATATTTGCATCATTGGTGGTGCGACGGGAAGACAGATTCTCGCTGACGACATGCGCCTCGCTGTCTGGCATGAGATAAGTAGTCTGCATGTATGAACTTCTTCTCTGTATGTCATGATTGTACATGAGATTGTAATGCAGCTGAGCCGTTTCGTTCAACTTGTTCACATTATTTACATGCAGCGCATGTTCATTGTTGCGCAACGCTGAGCCGGTTGGTGACAAACCGGGATAAAGGATGTCGGTCAGCACAGTCGTTCTGATACCGCTGCCTCCATAATATTCGGATGATCTGTCTGCACCCTTGCCCGTATTGTCAGCGCCATAGTATATCACATGCTGCCGCTTCTTGTCAAAATACGTCAGGTTGGCATCACAATTCCACATCATGTCATCGTCATAGCCAAGCCCGAGGCCTAATGTTCCAGTCCATACTCCCTTAGCCTTCTCCTTCAGCCTCAGATTGATGGCCGCTGACTCTGGAGGCACCTGATCCTGAAGCGCCTTTACATGCTCGTGGTTTTCCAGCACCTGCACCGTTGCGACATCATCTGCTTTCAGTCCGTCAACAGCAATCTTATAACGTCCCTGCAGCACATCCATATTCTCTATGTAAAAATGATTTATCGGTTCACCCTGATATTTTATGACACCACCATCTATGGTTATGCCCGGCAGTTGTTTCAGCACATCACCTATCGTGCGGTCATAATCGGTGATGTAAGCCGCCACAAGATAATTGAGCGTATCCCGGTTTCCCCACAGCTTCTGAGCCTTTATCTGAACCTCTCGCAACGCGATGCTTTCCTCCTCCGCTCTGAAGTTCACGGTCTGGCTGACAGACCTTATTCTCCGCATCTGGCGTTTCACATTGAATCCTGTCAGACGAACAAGTATCTCCTCCGCTTCCGTCACTAACTGCATGCCGTAGCGTCCGTCCTCATCCGTCATGCTGTATGCTGCCACCGAAGAGTCAGCAACTTGCAGTGCAGTCACGATAAGGCCATCCACAGGCAGGCCATGCGTATCCGACACACGACCTGCTATACTGATGGTATCTCCATGGCTTGCGAATGCAACTGCGGCGAATACCGCAGAAAGGAAAAACATAACAAATCTTCTTTTCATTCCAGTTCTATAGGGTGATAAGACAATGGCTCATGTTCCAGTCCGTTGCCAAGGTTAAAAAAGACTCCATAATCAGCCGCGTATGCCCCATGGTCCCTGTGCAGCATGGCTTCCATTTTCAATGCGCGGCTGCGCTTGATGCTTCGCATGCTCTCGTCATACATCTGGATGTCCTTCCCTCCCTTAACCTGCTCTATCCCATTGGCAGTGAAGCGGAACTCATTTTTTGAGTCCGTAACCTCAAGAATAAGCCCAGGCAGTCCATGAAACTTCCACGGACCATAACTCAGCGGAATATCCACCGTGTACCATGCCTCATAATCGCGTCCTCGAAAAGTGACAGTAGCGCACTGGCAATTATATCCCATAATGGTTTTAGTGCCAGGAGTGATTTTCCACTTCAAGTTGGGAACCGGCTCCACATACTGATACACTCCTGCTGCATCAAGATTGACCACCTGTGTCAGAACATCCGCCTTTGGATAGTTCATGAAGGTTTCTCCTAACAGCGCATGGGTATCAAACATCTCCACCCTCCACCTGTTCTTATTGCGGTGCATGGCGAACTGGGCAATAAGATTGCGGCGTTCATCCACCACATAGCTATGCGCCATCTTATCCCCTATTTCGAGCATCAGGGTCGATTTCTCGCGCCATTCTTCAGATCTCCATTGATTGGGATAGTCACATAACTGTTCCATTTCATAGCTCACCTCTACTTCCATTGGTTTAATAGTGCTCTTCTTCACGTCTTGAGCGTTGGCAAAAAAGGGAAGAATTGCCAGACAGATTGATGTTATTGCTTTCATAATCGGTAATTTGTTGTTGTTAATACTATTATCATCGCATCATCATGTAATCGACTAATATTCATTTAATAAATGCTATCCGAAGCGAGCAGAAGCGACATTTTCGCTTCGGGCAACGGTGTTTTCAGGAAAGCGTCCTGCACATTGCCGAAGACTATGCTTTGCGAGAACGCACTCAATGTAAGAACAAGCGACATAAGTGAAATCGCAAGTCTTCGACTATGTATTCAATGTTTCATATATTTATATGTGTTGTTAGAGTTATCGACAATGGTCTAAGGTAACATATTGTGTAGTATTCCTCCATGTCGCCCATCGAACGTGAGGAATAAGTGTGGATATTTGTAATGTTGTCTGCATCGAGATTCAACAACACCGCTTTGGACATCTTGAACTGCAAACCACTGCCGATGAAGACATAATCCTTTTTCCTTGATGCCAGACTACTATTGTGGGTGTGGTTGAAGTTTAGGTTGAAAAACAAACGTGAGGGCAATAGGCGCAGATTGAGTTTGCCCTGCTGCCTCCATTCGCTGTATGTTGCGGTGTAGTTACTCGATACAGAACGGCTGTGTAGCCATGTCGCACTGTAGTCAATGCGATATCCGCTGACGATGTCGAAAGCCAATGTACCGCGCAGGTGATAACCTTTGGTGGTATATGTGGCAAGCACCGACTGGCGTAATATCTCACTCTTACCACATGTACCTGTCGCCGAAAACTCTATTTGCATCGTATGCCAATCAATGTCTTTGCGTCCGTAAGCGGTCAAAGAGTATTTGTTACTATGGTTGGGCATATGAGCGGCTTCGATGATGGTGTGCGCCTGGTCGTCGAGTGTCGTGCCGTATGCAATGTCGCTCCACGAGCGCGACCATCCGCCATCCAAATAGGCAAATAATCTGCTGAACATGTTCTTGTATGAAATTTTTGCATTGATGCCTATACCATGACTGTCATCCAATGTGGCACGATAGCGCGACAAACTACGGTAGTTACCCATCATGTTGGCTGTCACCAACTTTGTCCATGAAGTCTCGCTGGTGGAATAGCGAGCATTGGCATTGAACGTGAAATTGTTGTTGGCTTTCCACTGCAACGAGAACGACGGTTGCACACGCAGCCGCACACGGTCGGCGTCGGTCTTCTCGCACGCAATCGGGGCATTGCAGAGTGATGTGTAGGTCATGGCTACCAGCATACTGAGCGAAGCCTGGAACGAGCCGTTGACATATTGTGCTACAGGACCGATGTCCACACCTGCATGGAGATGGTTCATATCACCATGGGGCACCATAGGAGCATCGGGATGGACAAGGTCGGATACTAATGCCGTGTATGTAGCATTCAGATGTGCCGATGCGGATAATGACCACTTATGGGCTTGGAGGTTGCGCAGGATGTCGAAACTGTTGGCGGTAGATACCGATGTGATATCAACATCTTGGCGTGCCGTCATGTCACCACCAATGACGAGTGCCTGCGGCGCAGACGAGAACCTGTTGGTCGATGTCCATTCAAAACCTCCACCTTTTGCTGTGCGCCTCACCATGCGTGTCTTATTAGCCAGTCCCAATGAGCGATAATGCGAAGCTTGCGCAACGACATTCTCTCCCAGCAAGCCAGAAGACACGGTTCCACGTCCTTCATTCCATTGTCCATAGGTCGAAAGCGTGTTGTTGAGGAATAGGCGCTCGCTATTCTTCTCGTATGTCAATTGCAAGTCAGCGGAGTTCGTGTGAATACGATCGGATATGTTCTCACTGAGCAACAGTTTGGAGTTGTCAGGCAATATGTAGGTTGTCTGTGAGAAAGAATTGCCATGCGACAGGTTATGACCGTAGTTTAAATTATAGTTCATCGTTTCGTTATCCGACAACTTTGCCAGATTGTTTATATTCACACCATGCCTATAACCGAAAAGACTATTGCCCACCGGTGAAAAATTATGCTCCACAATACCTGACATCTGTGGACTGCCACCCGACAGGTTGCCGTAATGGGTAGTTGCCGCATCGTAGCCACGTCCCATGTTGTCACCATTATAACGAATCAAATGCTGTTCCGTCTTACCGAAATACATTGTTTGCGATGTGGCATCCCACAGCACTCCCTCAGCATAGCCCCCTGCACAAAAGTCGGCACTCTTTGCCCACACTCCCTTGGCTTTATCTTTTAGCTTCAGGTTGATGGCTGCACTCTCTGGAGGTATCTGGTCCTGCAATGCATTCACATGCTCATGGTTTTCCAACACCTGCACCGTTGCCACGTCATCGGCTTTGATACCCTCATTGGCTAAATTATAGCGTCCCTGCAACATATCGAGATTCTCTATATAGAAGTGGTTGATGGGAGTCCCCTGGTATTTTATCACCCCGTTGTCTTCAATAGTGATGCCTGGAAGTTGTTTCAGCACGTCACCAATTGTGCGGTCTTGGTCGCGGGTATATGCCGAGACAAGGTAGTTGAGTGTATCACGGTTTCCCCACAGCTTCTGCGACTTTATTTCCACTTCGCTCAGTATTATGTTTTCCCGTTCCACACTGAATTCCAATGTCTGGGAACTGTTTTTTATGCGTTTTACCTGTTCCTTTATGTTAAACCCTCTCACTCTTACCAACATCTCGTCAAACCGAATGACAGTGCGCAACGAAAAGTGTCCATGTTCGTCTGTTATGGTGTATGCAATGATGCAGGAATCGGACGGTTGAAGCATGGCAACGATGCCCGATTCCACTGGCTCATTATCGCAGCGCACTTGTCCGCTCACACGTATTGTATCAGACTGTGCACTAACTGTAACGTAACTTAACATCAGAAGCAATAAAAAAGAAAGGAGCTTTGCCATAACGTATCAATAGTCTAATGGTTGGAATTTTGCAGGCTTAATGTCAATGGGTGCATTTCCAAGTATCACTGTGCCACCCATTACTACCACGTTCTCCAATTCTACCGCCTTGATGTAATATACGGGGTTAGAAACATAGTTAGGATTGCCAAATATTCGATTGCGCAGTTTAACGAATTTCTTTCGTGTACATTTAACGGCTTCTGCAGGAACGCTATATGTGACTGCCTCTTTCACAGTTTCCACCTTACGACATTCAAAACAGTGGATGCCATCTTCCGACACTGCACGCATAACCAACCCCGGTAAGCCATTCAGCCGCCATGGTCCAAAACGTGTAGGCAAGTTCTCTGCAAACCATGCTGTCCATGTTCTGCCGCCAAATTCGCCCGTAGCTTTCTGACACGTCATGCCACAAATGGTGTCATGTTCGGCCTGCAACTCCCAATTCGTTTCTGGCATTTTTTCAGTGGTCAGGTATTGATAAGGCGGAACAGTCTCGACGGATGTCATTTCCCCCTATGGGTAGTTCTGCCATGTGATAGGGACATAGAGCAACTGCTCGCTTTTGTCGTTTTCTCTGTTATGCCGTTTCTGCCCCATGGTACATGCCATGTTCTGGGCTACTTGCAGTGTTAATCCATAGTTCACGTCCACGTCTTCACCCTGAGCGTTTGAAGTGTGGCAGGTATAGTTATAATCAGCCACCAGCAGTGTATGCGCTATGTTGTCTTTGGTCTGCCCATAGGCAATTAAAGAGTAACCACATAGGATTCCCCAATAAACGATTCTTCTCATTGTATAAATTATAACTATTGATAAAAAGATAAGAAAGGTATCCGTTGCGCTATCCTCATTTTTAAAGATTAGCGCAACAGAAATCATAAAATTAATGAATAAGGCAATGGCATCCTGTCAATGGTTCTACGGAGCCATAAACACATGAACCTGTGTATTCTGCATAGCTGCAAGAACCATAACATGTATTTGAATTGATACTGCAAGAAGTGCCATTCCCATCACCACCAACAATTTCAAGCATAGCCTCATTGCAAAGTGATTTGCAAGAAGAGGACAAGATAAAAGCGCTTCAACTTTCTCATATTATTATAGAAATTAGAAGCTTGATATTTACACTGTCTCTTCCGCAGATAGCTACTCTGCTCCCAATGGCGTAGTGCTTCGGCCATTGTTATCTTGCAAGATATTTTTCCTTGTTTTGGCAATCATAGCCAAATCTTCCAACTCATATTCTTGGGGAAGTATGTAGCCATTCACTAAGACTGTCGGGGTTGCAGTCAAAGAAGTTTTCTCGCGCCACATCCGGTGCTTTTCCATTTCCGTCTCAACTGCATCCGTGTGTATATACTCTTCGCTGTTGTTTATGATTCTTTCATGGTCAAATTTATCTTTGTTGTACCAAAGATCAAATTTTCGGAGAGTCTCATCTACACTATTGTTTACATAACAGGATATAAGATACCTGCTACTATCTTCCAGTCGTTTGTTAAATGACGAAAAGATATATTGTACACAAAATTCATCCTTATTCGTGTCTAACAATCTCTCCACTTGTTTATGCATGCGCGCACAAGGGTTGCAGTGAGGGTTGCTCAGTATCGTCACGCACATCTTCGCGTCAGGATTACCAAATACAATAGAAGAATCACTGAGAGCAGTTTCATAATACTCGCTTTTTTCAAAGAGCGCCTTAGCTACATCACCATTGGCTTTCAGAGCACGATACTGCTGCACAGCATGTATACGTTCGTTCTCTATTACATGAGCTGCGGCATACTGATGAACTACCATGATACAAATGGCAAAGACCATACATGACAGCAATTTATTCATATCTATTTCAGCATAAAGATCAATGGGACAGTATATTGTACACGAACCTTTCTGCCTCGCTGCTCGCCTGGTGTCCATCTGCCTGATGTAAGGCGGACTACACGCATCGCTTCGTCTTCCAAAGCCGCCTTGGCCTCATTCATGTCAGCTTCTTTTTGACTTTCCTCGTCTTCCTTATAGCCTGTAACCGTTATGATACTATCATGAGATTCGCCAGATTCAGGACGGACATATCCTTTATAGCTATTGCTCTTTATCTTTATGTCAGACAAGCTTCCATCCTTCTCAACAATGAACTGTACAATCACTGTTCCTGTGGCTCCAAACTGATGAGCCTTCACCGGATAATGCACATTCTGCATCACGAACTGCTTCAACTGCTCTTTCCCACCTTCAAACACAGGCAGTTTCTCGCAAATGAGAAAAACCTCATCGTTATTCTTGCTTTCAGCTAACTCTTTAGTCTCAATGTAAATGGCAGCATCGGCATCTATGCCCACTAATGCCTCGGAATTTTTGATGACAGTAACATTTTCTATTGCCTCAGGGTCAATCTCCTGCATCTCTTCATTGGTGATTTGCTTCCCGTCGAGATACACCGCCGTCCTGTCCGGCACGGCTTTTGGCAGGCTCACATCCACTTTGGCGCGCATGGCCACCGCCGTGTCAACACTTGCTTCAGGAGCATATTCCTGTTTTGCGGACAAATTGGTCGAAGAACCGATAATGCCCTTGATGTCCGGCAGCGTTGCGATGCCTATAGACTCAACACCTTTCACGGTATTTTCTATCGGTTTGATAAATTCTGGTGTGGCGAAAGCGCTGAGAGCAATTGCCACCATTGGGATTGCATACAGCACTTTGCTGCGCAACCACGGGTTGGATTTCTTCTTGTTCATCATGACAATCCTTTTTTTAATCAAACAATGGTTGAATTTATTGGTAAAGGTATAGCTGCTTGAGCCCACAGCTTTTTTTATCAGCAGGGTTTGGTAGTCGCTTAGAGTTATGCCATGGCACAGCACGAAGCTGTCAGCCTCATATTCGTGCGTGTCACGCAAGCTCGTTCCAAGCATGTAAGTAAGAGGATTCCACCATTGCAGCATCTGAACAAAAGTGAGAAGTATTATGTCAAGGGAATGAGCATAGCGTATGTGTCCCTTCTCATGCATGATGATCACATGCCCGCAGCTCTCATAGTCCCCTTTGTTGATGACAACATTGTTCAGCCAACTGTAAGGCATCACGTCGTTGGCATGGCAATAGATATTCACCCCGTCCTCATGCTGCCTCCACAGACATCCCCCACGCATTTCCATGCCCATACGGACAAACTGGACAAGCCTCATACACAGTACTGCAAACATGCCAAGCAGGTAAATGAAACTTACTGCCTCAAACCATGACACACTCACATTCGCTTCTGGCTCAACGACTGTATCATCCACAACCTGAACGACTGGGATGCCTATATCTATCATCTGCTGCTGGGCTTCGTGAACCACAGGGTGGCTGTCCAGCGAAAGCGGAGAGATGTTGCAAAACGGCAGAGTCAGCGACAGCACCAGAATGCCAAGCAGCGTGATGCGGTTGAAACGGAAGAAATCCTCCTTGCTGAGTAGCAATGTGTAAGGCACGTAGAGCAAGGCGAGGACAAACGACGATTTAATGGTATATAGAAGCAGGTCACTCATTATCGGGGTGTTATATAAAGGTGTTATATAAATTAGTAAGCAGATATTCAATATAGAACGAAGATATTATAAAGCTAATTATGAACACATACTTATTTTTGTTTTTATTGAAGTCATCTTTCTACTTAGTCTATTCTGGCCTCACACTTGCATCAATCATGCCTAAGAGTTCTTTGACATCTTCTGCCGAGAGGTTCTCCTCCTTGACGAAATAACTGAACATTGACTTGAAACTTCCGGCAAAGAAATCTTTCTTCACACCTTCCATCGTCATTCTAGTGTATTGCGGCCGCGTCACCTTAGCCACATACCATTGTGTCTTGCCCTCTCCCTCCTTCTTGAAGAAGTCGACGAACCCCTTCTCATAGAGAATCTTAAGGTATGTGGCGATGGTGGAGTACGTCGGCTTAGGCTCGCCCCATCGTTCCAGGATGTCTCTTCCACATGCTGCGTGGTTGATGTCCCAAAGTATAGACATCATCTGAAATTCAACTCTTGTCAAAGTATTGTCCTTGCGTTTCATATATTGCGTTATTTTTATGTTTTCTGCTGCAAAGTAAAGTGATTTTTACAAATATCGCAATATTTAAAAATAGAAAACTTTCAAAAAAGAAGCATATTTAACCTTTATTCTTAGATATGGCGCATTGTGCAGAAGTGGTAATGAAAAAAAAACAAAACATTTTTGGAACAAAACAGAAACACTGCAAAAACATGTGTTTGTACCAACCCAGCAAACCCATTGCTTCAATCCAACAAGCTCAACACCCTAAATGAGCAAACTCCCACCCCCCGGGAGCTTGCTAATGACCCCTTGGCTGCAAGCTCACAAGAAATCATGAGCAAGCGGCATTATTTTTATCAAGAGTCTATCATCTACTACTCAATCTTCCAGTCCCCTATCGTGCGCCTCTCGGCATCGAAGCTGATGCCGACCTTGATGACGGGCAGGCCGCTGAGGGCAAACTTGGATGCGTAGTCGTTGAGGTCTATCTGCCGCATGGCTGCCTCGGCCGACTTGTTGAGCTTCAGCTCAAACAAATAAAGATTTTTGTCGGTGCGCATGACCATGTCGACACGCCCCGTGACAGTGTAAACCTCCACGTCGACATATCTGCCCATGAGGGAGAATATGACATAGAGGAGCTGCTGGTAGTGACCCTCTGAGTTGGCATCGTTGCAATATGGGATGGTGAGCAGGTAGGACTGCAGGAGACGGAGCATGCCGTCAAGGTCTTCTTTGTAGAGAGCCGAGTACATGCGGGCTACCGTGCTGATGCCAGACTCCCAGCATGTGTCGACATAGTTGGGCAGCAGGCTCTCCATCAGGCCTACACGTATCTCCAGGTTGGGAATGTCGAGTGTGTAAAGACGCGAGATTTTGTCATATCCCTTGATTGTGATGTAGCCGCCCTGATAGAGCAAGGGGGTGATGGATCTCATGCTCTCTGTGGGTGCGTCGAAAGCTGACGGCATGGTCTCCATGTGGGTGATGTCAGCAGGGGCAACATTGAACTTCCTCATCATCTCGATAAGGAAGGTTGGTGTGCCGCTCTCAAACCAGTAGCTGTTTATCTTGTTCTTAGCGAAGGCAAGGATAAGGCTGAAGGGGTTGAAGAGGTCGGGAGATGGCCATGTGAAGTGGTAGCCGTCATACTGGCGCTTGAGAGCGTCAAGAGTCTCCTTACGGGTCTGCTGCATAGCGTGTGCCAGCCTGTCAAGATAGTCTGGCATCTGAGCGAGCACCTCTTCCATGGTGATGCCGCATACGGCGGCGAAGTCCTCGTCCATGCTGATGTTCACCAGATTGTTCAGTTCGGAGAATATGCTGAGCTGCGAGAACTTGGTGATGCCAGTAAGGAAGACGAACTGGAGGTACGGGTCGCAAGCCTTGAGGGGTGAGTAGAAGTTGCGCATGACATTGCGGAGCACAGGAAGCATCG
>JAXJBE010000156.1:0-2213 GCA_036303125.1 Bacteroidaceae bacterium | reverse complement strand
GACGTAGGTCTGGTCGGCTTCCCATTGCTTCTTCTTGCTCTCATACTTGCGAACCTCACGCTCGGCTTGGTTCTTCAGCATGGCATACTGGCTACCCGAAAGCTGTGCTACGGTGTCACCGAATACGTCTTCATCCTCCTCCATGCTACGGTCTTCCATGCTGTTCTGCAACATTGACTTGCCCTTCATGATAGAGTCGGCAATGGCTCCCTTCGTCTTCAGTCGCTGATATGCGGTAACGTCGAGTGAGTCCTGCACACCGAAACGCAAGATGCGGATTGGAATACCCATATCCTTATGCAGGTTGCCTTGGCGTGCAATTCGACCATTGCGCTGAGTGTAGTCCATTGGACGGTTTGGTGCATCCAAGTGTATGAGGGTGTGCAAACGCTCTTGAATATTCACGCCTGTACCAAGTGTGAAGGTACTACCCATAATCACACGGATTTCGCCACGGTTCACCTTGTCGAAGATTTCCTGCTTCTTCTTGATAGTCATGTCAGAACGGATGATTACCACCTGCTCGGCTGGCACACCTTGCTCGATGAGTTTCTTTCTGATGTCTTCGTAGAGGTTGAAGCCAGTATGCTTATTCTGATAGACATCAGCAAACAGAGCAACGGTGCCGTTATACTTGGCGGTCTCTTTGAGAGAGCGTAAGGTCTGACGCACGGCTTCATTGGTCTTGCTATTCTTATCATCCTCGGCATCTGCCATAACAAGACGAGCATCAACGGCTGCTGCTTTGGCTATGCCATACATGGTCACAGGAATATAGCTGTTCTCTTTCTTCTCCTTGCCACTCATCTCGTTGTACTCTTTGAGTTGCTCCTTCACAAACTTCATGATGCTGCGTAGGGCACGAGTCTGAGGAAGATAGATGTCCTGCGCCTGCCCACCTTCAATGTCGGGAACATTGTCCTTTACAGCTTTCGCTTCATCAGTGCGCACGGTATCAGCAACGCTCGACCAGATGCGAACCAACTCGGGAAGGTTCACATAACCTGCGAAGCGGTTTACTTCTTGGAACTTTCCATCTGTCTTGAACTCCAGCATCTGTGTCAGATTACCAAAGTTGCGCACAAAGTCGTCGAAGTAGTAAATACCATATTCCTTCATTGTGTCGGCTGGCATCAAGTAGCGCATGAACGTCCATATCTCGGCTGCTGTGTTACTGATAGGCGTACCAGTAGCGAAGATAACATTACGTCCATTGTTCTTCTCCAGTACGGCTTGGGTCTTCAGATACACGCCCTGCGACTTCTTTGAGAACGAGGGGTCGATACCTTTCACTCCTCGCTGCATGGCAGTAGCAAAACCAAGATGCTTGTATTCGTGAGCCTCATCAACGAGAAGGGCATCAATGCCCATATCGTCAAAGTCTTCCACATCGTCAGTCTGACGGTCAAGCATTTCCTTTGCCTTTACGGATGCGTTCTGCTTTGCAACGGCTTCTTTCTTGCCCTCACGCTGCTTACGCTTGCCTGCCAACGCCTCTGCTAAGGCTCCCATTTCGTCCTTGCTTTTCTCGATTTCCTTCTCGGCTTTACGGATGATCGGATTTCTGTCATTGCCAGAGTCGGCTTCACGCATCTGCTCCAACACCATCATCTTCTCATCTATCTTGTCTTGGATGAAACGCAGCTGACGCTCCTCACTATCGGGGATGCGCTCAAATACCGACTGGGGTACAACAATCATGTCCCAATCGTTGTACTTGATTTTGGCGTAGAAGTTCTTTCTACCTTCTTCTTTTCTGTCTTTGTCCTCCAATGTGAGCACCTTCGCATTAGGGTATAGCTCCTTTGCACTTGCCACGAACTGACCAACGGTTGCGTTCTGAACAACAATCATTGGCTTCTTGGCTGTGCCGAGTCTGCGCATCTCCATTGCTGTGCTGATGAGGGTGAACGTCTTGCCAGTGCCCACCTCATGGGCAAGCAACAACGGCTGCATCGTACCACGGATGATAGCCTTCGCCTGGTGAGGGCGCATCTTGAACTTATGGTTGGCACCACCGAAATACTCTGGAACAAACTCGTCGCTGATGGTCAGAGGAACGTAGTTGTTGAACTGCTCGTTGTAGGTGCGTTCTATGCGCTCCGACATGTCGGCATCGTTCTGCATCTTCTGACGTGCCCACTCCTTGAAGTCGGCTCTTATCTCGTCTATCTTTGCGGAACATGCCTGTGTTGCCTCCTTGTCAGTAATAG
>JAXJBE010000155.1:0-1550 GCA_036303125.1 Bacteroidaceae bacterium | reverse complement strand
TTACTATTTCCTGTGGTCAGTAGATGATACGGGCTCGGCCAACTATCATGTTGCCTATGGCACATCAACCAGCCCCTTGGGACCCATCAGCGTGGCGAAAAATCCAGTCATCCTGCAGCAAGACCCTTCGCAGGGCATTTACGGAACCGCACATTGTTCTGTGATTTGCCTTCCAGGCACTGATGAGTGGTATGTCATCTATCATCGCATCAACCGCCACTTCATTCAGCCCGATGAGCAACCGGGCATTCATCGCGAGGTGTGCATCGACCGCATGGAATTTGAGTCCGACGGAAGCATCAGGCCAGTGAAGCCTACCCATGCTGTGACCAACAAGGACGGTTCGCCCAACCTCATTTCCTCGGACAATCCATAATTCAGACATGTTCATACAGTCCCGTTTTCTCCTGTATCGCAAACATATCAAGAATCACGAACGGTACACGAAAGGTGGGCGTATGTTGTTGAAAATGGGTTTGCGCAAGTCTCTATCTGCCTTTTTTTATAGGAATAGCCAATTTGATGGAGGCAATAGTATGTGTGGTAATAGAGTTTTGTGTAAGTTTGCAATGGCTGATGATAAAAACAGCAAACTGGCATGACTGTTATAACACAAAGACAGCAAAATATGAAACGGGTTTTTGTAGCCTTCCTGCTTCTTGCTGCTCTTTTCCTGGTTCCAATGCCATTGTCGGCGTGCGGCGCGGGGCTTTCTGGACTGGCGAGGCTCAGGTATGGACGCAGATGAAGGCCTGGAACGGGGAGGTTTTCCCAAAGGACCACCGCCGGTAGGATAATCTTTCAACAAGAGATAAACAATAAATATGGTTATGAAGAAGTTCTATTCTTTTATTCTAATCTTGCTGGCAGTGCTTCCCGTGTCTGCCAAGTCATGGACGGCTGAGCAGGTGAAGGGCCTGATATTCTGCGTGAACACTTATTGGCAGAAGAACAATAAGGCTGAGGTAAACGCCTTCTGGGACAATGCTGTATATCATACAGGCAACATGGAGGTGTATAAACTGTTCCAGGATGCCAAGCAACTCAACTACAGTAGCCGCTGGGCTTATGCCAACAACTGGAGTGGAGCCACTGAGGCAGACCCCCGCCGCTGGAAATATAAAACGGGTAGCCGCAACAAGGAGTTTGTTCTCTTTGGTGACTGGCAGGTTTGCTTCCAGACATATATCGACCTCTACAATTTTGCCATTGCCAATGGTGAGAGCGATGAAGACCTCTACTTCATGGTCAAGCGTGCCAAGGAAGTGATGCGCTACCAGGCTTACTCCAAGCCCACAGACTACTGGTGGTGGGATGATGCACTGTATATGGTGATGCCGGTGCTGACCAAGATGTACAAGCTGACGGGTGACGTACAGTATCTGGACAAGCTCTATGACAACCTGCAATATACTGACAGCGTAATGCTGGACGCTGAGACGGGGCTTTATTTCCGCGACGCACGCTATGTATATCCCAAGCACAAGACCGAGAGGGGGCTTAAGGACTTCTGGGCACGTGGTGACGGATGGGTGCTTGCCGGACTGGCC
>JAXJBE010000154.1:0-39493 GCA_036303125.1 Bacteroidaceae bacterium | reverse complement strand
TGCGACACGGCAAAATTATCGGCGAAATACACCCCACCCCCTTCTCCCCCAAAGATGGTCACACCGTATTCTCTGTCTCGAAGACATTTACGGCTGCCGCCATAGGTATAGCCATTCACGAGAACCGCCTTCGCCTCTCAGACCGTCTCGCAGTCTTCTACCCGGAACTTCTCCCAGACACCATCTCCAACTACCTTGCCGCCATCACTGTACGCGACCTCCTCACTATGCAGTCAGGCTTTAAGACCACGGATGACATCCGCAACCTCCAAACAGAATGGCTAAAAGGATGCCTCGCCAACAAGATAACTTCACGACCTGGCACTCACTTCTCTTACAGTTCCATGAACACCTACCTCCTTTCCACCATTATCACACGCGTCACAGGCATGAGCCTCCTTGACTACCTACGTCCACGTCTCTTCCTGCCTCTACACATCACAGACCTCGTATGGGAGAACAGCCCAGAGCAAATGACCTGCGGCGGGTGGGGACTCTACATGCAAACTGAGTCAATGGCTAAATTTGGGCAACTCCTGCTCAACCGAGGACATTGGAACGGCCGCCAGCTCATACCTGCCGAATGGGTGGACGAGATGATGAAATTGCAAGTTCCAGGCAGCAATTACGGATACCACATGTGGCAATGTGACAATCCCAACACAGCACGCGCTGACGGTTCCTTCGGACAGTTCATCATCGTCATGCCAAACGAAGATATGGTGGCCGTCATCACACAGAGCGCATATACAGGAGGAGTAGGAGCAAAAGAGCGAGACATCCTCTTTACCCAACTTCTCCCTACCCTATCCTCACATGCTCTACCCGAAAACAAAGCATCCCTTGCTCTACAACGCAAGCAAGCCACCTACAGCATTCCACCAATAGACGGTAGTGCTACCACAAAACGTCATGATATATACAACAAAACATTCGTCTTCACCTCTCACCCCCTCCATTGGCACTCATTCCGACTTTATCGCCGCGACCAGCAGCTATTTCTTGAAATACATACAGAAAACAACGGCATAGTCACCATACGCTGCAGCAACAAGTCATGGGCCTCATCCAAGGTACCCACGACATTCCCTCCTTACACCCGTAGTGTAACCCAAGGAGCATTCTCTGGATTCACATCACCCTTCACATCCAACAGTTCTTACGGATGGACAAGCCCCACGCGCCTGCAAGTGCGAACAATCTTCACCAATTGGATGAGCGGTTACCACTTTACCTTCAACTTCGAGACCTCCCAACTCCTCTACAAGACCAACTACGAGGGCAAGTGGCTTCGTGTCAATTTCAAGCCAGAGCAGCAATCCGCACGTTAATGGCTAACTGGCAGATAATATTTACGTTCAATATTAACGTTATGACTTCTTGTTATGCCAATATTAAGATAATTTTAAATACCGGCTTTGCTTATTCACAATATTGCCGCCGAGAACATTGCAAAGGCATAAACAATAGTTAAAAATCGAGAAAAGGGTGACAAAAGGATATGTAAAAGAAAAAGATGCGCCCGCATTCGGTGAAAAAGCGTATCTTTGCATGTCAAAATCAACCAAAGAGATGACTAAGAAATATGATTTTCTCATTATCGGCTCAGGTGTGGCCGGTATGAGCTATGCCCTCAAAGTGGCAGAAGCCAATAAGGGCAAGATTGCTATAATATGCAAGACAACTCTTGAAGAGGCCAATACAGCCAAGGCACAGGGTGGCATCGCATCTGTAACCAATCTTCTTGTAGACAATTTTGAAAAGCACATCGAAGACACCATGATTGCAGGTGACTGGATTAGCGACCCCAATGCAGTCAAACAGGTAGTGACAAATGGTCCCCGATGCATCAACGACCTTGTCAGATGGGGCGTCAACTTCGACAAGAAAGAAGACGGCACGTTTGACCTCCACCGCGAAGGCGGACACTCAGAATTTCGCATCCTTCACCATGCCGATGACACAGGAGCAGAAATACAGCGAGGTCTGATGAATGCCATACGCACCAATCCCAACATTGACATCCTCGAACATCACTTTGCAGTGGAAATCATCACGCAGCACCACCTCGGCATACGCGTCACCCGTCGCACTCCAGACATAGAATGCTACGGAGCATACGTGCTCAACCCCACAACAGGCAAGATAGACACCTATCTGTCCAAGGTGACACTCATGGCAACAGGAGGAACAGGAGCAATTTATGCCACCACTTCCAATCCCAACATTGCCACAGGCGACGGCATAGCCATGGTATACCGCGCCAAGGGCAAGGTCAAAGACATGGAGTTCGTACAATTCCACCCAACAGTACTCTTCAATCCCGCTGAGACACACCCCGCATACCTCATCACAGAAGCCATGCGAGGTTATGGCGGCATACTGCGCCTGCCCAACGGAGAAGAGTTCATGCAAAAATACGACGAGCGACTCAGCTTAGCTCCTCGCGACATCGTAGCACGAGCCATCGACAACGAGATGAAGATACATGCCCTCGACCACGTCTGCCTCGATGTGACCCATAAAGATCCGGAAGAGACCAAACACCACTTCCCCAACATCTACGCCAAATGCTTATCCATCGGCATCGACATCACAAAGAGCTACATCCCTGTGGCGCCAAGCGCTCACTACATGTGCGGAGGCATACAGGTAGACCTTGACGGACAGTCAAGCATCAAGAGACTTTATGCTGTTGGCGAATGCTCATGCACTGGACTCCACGGCGGCAACCGACTCGCCAGCAACTCCCTCATAGAAGCCGTGGTCTATGCCGATGCAGCGGCTAAACACTCACTTGAAGTAATAAACCAATATGAATTCAACGACCGAGTGCCAGAATGGAATGATGAGGGCACAATGACCAATGAGGAGAAAGTGTTCATAGCCCAAGACATAAAGGAAGTGGGACAAATCATGTCTACCTACGTCGGAATAGTCCGCTCCGACCTGCGCCTCCACCGAGCATGGGAACGCCTCGACCTACTCTATGAAGAGACAGAGCATCTGTTCAAACGCGTCAAGCCAACCAAAGACATCTGCGAGTTGCGCAACATGATTAACGTAGGCTATCTCATCACTCGCCAAGCTCTTGAACGCAAGGAAAGCCGTGGCTTGCACTACACCGTAGACTACGATAAGCATGCGCTGGACAATGTTAAGCCTGACCTTAAATAATACAAATCCCATACGACAAACAATGAGTTTGACACTCGCATATAACATAAACAAAATTCCAACATAATGAAAAAAATCCTTTCAACAATCCTCCTTATCGCCATCGCTGCAGTCAACATGGCAGCACAGAACATGGCAGATCAAATCGTACCCATGGACGAGGCTATACGCAAGGGCACACTCCCCAACGGACTGACCTACTACATCCGCCACAACGAATGGCCAGAAAAACGCGCCTTCTTCTATATAGCCCAGAAGGTAGGTTCCATACAAGAAGATGATGACCAAAGAGGTCTCGCTCACTTTCTTGAACACATGTGCTTCAACGGTACAAAGAACTTCCCTGGCGATAAGCTGAAGACCTATCTTGAAGGCATAGGAGTGCGATTCGGCGAAAACCTCAATGCCTACACCTCCTTCGATGAGACCGTATACAATATTGACAATGTCAACGTAGAGATAGCTGGCGCAGTAGACACTTGCCTGCTCATCCTCCACGACTGGGCAGGCAACCTCCTGCTCGAAGGCAAAGAGATAGACAAGGAGCGAGGTGTCATCAACGAAGAGTGGCGCATGCGCAGCAATGCCATCATGCGCATGTATGAGAAAGCGCTGCCCACCATTTATCCAGACAGCAAATACGGACACCGCATGCCTATCGGCACCATGGATGTTGTGATGAACTTTCCCCACGAGACCCTGCGCAACTACTACCACAAATGGTATCGTCCAGACCTCCAAGGCATAGTCATCGTTGGCGACATCAATGTAGACGAAATAGAGCAGAAAATCAAGACCATCTTTGCCGACATACAGCCAGCAGGCCCTGACGCAGGCAAATTTGAGTACTACCCCGTGTCCGACAACGAAGAGCCAATCGTCTCCATCAACAAAGACAAGGAGCAGAACAACAACAGCTTCTACTTCATGTGGAAGACAGAAGCCTTTCCTCGTGAGATGAAGAATACAGCCGCATATCTCATGACTACACTCATCACTTACTCAATCGAAAAGATGTTTGACGAGCGCTTCGCTGAAATACTCCAGAAGGAGAATCCTCCATTCCTGAGAGCAAATTTCGGATACGAGGATTTCTTCGTCTCAAAAACCAAAGAGGCCTTTTCTGCATCCGTGACTTGCGAAGAAAACAAATACGAGGAGGGCATCAAAGCCATCTACCGTGAGGTGTTGCGAGCTAAACGCCACGGATTCACAGAGGCTGAGTTTGGCCGTTTCAAGTCAGAGTATAAGTCAATGATAGAAAACCTCTACCTCCACCGCGACAAGATAGAGAGCAGCCAGTATGTCAATGACTGCGTGCGCCATTTCATCGACAACGAACCGATGCAGAGCATCGAATGGACATACACCAATGTCACCCAACTCCTCGACATGCCACAGTTCAATGTCGCCATGGCCAACGGATTCATGAACCAGATGCCAGAAAAGAACCTCGTCGTCATAGCATTCGCAGGCGACAAGGAAGGCAATATACTGCCAACAAAGGAGGACATCCTCAAATGGATGGCTGAAGTAGAAGCAGAAGACATCGAAGCCCCCAAGCATGAAGAAGACAACCGCCCTCTCATCTCTCAGATGCCAGAGCCAGGCACAGTAAAGAAGATGACGGAAGACAAGTTTGGAGCCACTCTCATCACTCTCAGCAACGGAGTGCGCATCCATGTTAAGAAAACAGACTTTGCCCCCAACACCATCATGATGCAGGCCTACAGCAATGGCGGCACATCACTCTATGACATCAAGGAACTCGACCAAACCTCCAGCGTCAGCCTTGCAGCCGTAGGCGGCTGGGGAGAATTCAGCAACACCGAGATAAACAAGAAGCTCGCAGGCATACAGGCAGAAGTCGCCACAGGTGTCAATGACAGCGGCGAGATGGTGTCAGGTTCATGCGCCAAGAAAGACTTCGAGACGATGATGCAACTGACATACCTCCACTTCACCGCCCCCCGCAAAGACACAGAGATTTACAACTCAACCATACAGCGCACCAAGGTGGCCCTGAAGAACAAAGAGATTGACCCAATGACAGCCCTTCAAGACACAATCAACAAGGTTGTATACAACGACAATCCACGTGCTAAAAGAACAAAGGCAGAAGACCTCGACCGCATCAACTACGACCGCATCCTCGAAATCTACAACGAACGCTTTGCTGATGCTGATGACTTCGACTTCTTCCTCATCGGCGACCTCGACATCGACACCATAGCTCCACTCCTGGCCAAATACCTCGGTGCCCTGCCAACGGTGAAGGGCAAGGAAAAGACAAAACCTACCGACTTGAAGATAGCCAAAGGCGAACACACAAACATCTTCGAGAAGGAGCTCGAAACACCAAGTGCCAATGTCCTCTTCATCTATCATGCACCAATGAAGAGCAACCTGAAAAACTCCTTCATGGTCACCATGCTTGATCAGCTCATGGACCTCAAGTACACGGAGAGCGTGCGTGAAGACGAAGGCGGAGCCTACGGAGTCCCAACAAGCGCAAGCCTCAAGTCATACCCTGAGAAGATAGTTCAGATGACAATCCAGCTGCCCACCTCTCCTGATAAGCGCGAGCGCATGACAGAAATCATATATAAAGGTATAGACGAGATGGTCAACCAGGGACCAAAGGAGTCTGACCTCCAGAAAATCAAGGAATATCTCGCACGCAAACACGAAGAGAGTCTCAAGGACAACGGCTACTGGCTCCGACAGATGATAAACTACAGCAAGACCGGACACGACAACGTGACCGACTACAACAAGGTGCTCAACAGCATCACTGTGGCAGACTTGCAGAAGTTAGCCAAGAAAATCTTCCGCAGCGGCAACCGCATCGAAGTCGGCATGACAAGCCCCAAAGCAGAATAACACCCACTCAAACATACACGCTACATGAACAGACAATTTCATGCAAAAGTATCACTGAGACACTACACGCTACTGGCAGCCCTGCTGTCAGTAGCTCTTTATTTCACTTGGCACACAGAACTTCTGACCCGCCAATGGATAGGCACGGTGCTTGGCCTGGTGCTGGTGCTCATGGTAATATTGGTTGAGAAAATCATCAACACGACCTACACCGTGAAGACCGATGGCACACTCATCATCCACAAAGGCCGATTTGCAAGAGACGAGACCCTAAACATCAGCAAAATTGACCGCATCGACCGCATCAACCGCCTGCGTCTGTTTGGCAAGCCCCTCATCACCTATCTGATAGTTGTGATGACAGACAAGCAAGAATACTGTGTCATGCCCAAAAACGAAGAGAATTTCATAAAATGCATAGCCCAACAACGAAAGAACCAAGAAGAAAACGACTATCTCGAAGACTGACCAATGCAGCAGCCATACTCCTCCTCATAGCCCTGCCCCACTCGCTCTGCGCACAGACAGACGAGATAGCATGGGATGTGATTACCAAACAGGAACTTGGCGGCATAGCTCGAGAAGCAGACGACGCATACTTCAACACAGGCATCACCGTGTGGGACCTGACGGCAGACAGCCTTCTATGGGACTACAACGGACACAAGGTGATGAGACCTGCATCCACCCAGAAAGTGCTGACAGCCATCGCTGCCCTCAGCACACTCGGCGCTCGCCATGAGATAAACACTCGTGCCTACTATACAGGAACCATCTCGCCAGACAGCACACTTCACGGCGACATCTACATCGTAGGCGACTTCGACCCCATGTACTCATACTCCGACCTCAGAGGCCTTGCCTACGACATACGCGACCTCGGCGTCAAACGCATTGACGGCAAGCTCTATGGCGATGCCACCATGAAGAGCAGAGACCTCTATGGCAACGGATGGTGCTGGGACGATGTTCCAAGCAAGTACGAACCTTATCTTTGCGCCCTGATGCTGGAAAGAGGCAAGATGTACCCCGCCTTCGAAAAGTATTCGAAAGACCCGCTCTTCCACCCGACCGAACACCTGCTCTATGTCCTCTCACGCTCACTCGATGAGATTAAGATTCAGCCAGCCGACACAACAATAGCAACAATTGCCTTCGAGATGAAGGACTATCCCAACACAGGCAACCACTTCTACACCAAGACACGCACCATAGAGCAGGTCATGCAGCGCATGCTCAAAAACTCAGACAACCTGCATGCCGAGGCCGTCTTCTTCCAGTTGGCCGACATCAACGCCAACAAATACAGTTCGTGGAAAGACGGAGCAAGACAAGTGGAAAACGTGCTGCGCAAGGCAGGCGTGTCCACCTCATACGTGGAAGTGGCAGACGGCAGCGGCGTGTCACTCTACAACTATGTGTCACCAGAGGCCATGGTAGCCATGCTCCGCTACGCCTATCGCAATGAAGGCATCTACAGTTCATTCTATCCCGCCCTGCCCATAGCTGGAGTGGACGGCACACTTGACACACGCATGAGGCAAGGCACAGCCTACCGCAACATACGCGCCAAGACGGGCACACTCGAAGGAGTCACAACCCTATGCGGATATGCCACGGCATCCAATGGGCATCAACTTGCCTTCGCCATCTTCATCAATGGAGTCTTGGCAAGCAAAACTGCACGTGACCTCCAAGACCGCATCTGCCAAATACTGACAAAATAAAAGGACATGTCTTAAACGGCTGAGGCCATACAAATCGCATCAGATTAACGCTTATGTCATGCCAGACAGCATACATCAGCCCCCTCATCTGGCCGCCAGCACAGCATTCCATACACACGCTATTTTTCCGCTAAGCCCAACACCCCTCGGGAGCTTGCTCCCAAGGGGCTGGGAGCAGGCCCACGAGGGGTTGTGAGCAAGCTCCCGAGGGGTGTTGGGCCTGCCCGTTGAGAATGTTGAGTCTGCCCACTTAATGAATTGGGCAGGCAACGCTTGTAATAACGCAAAATCAAGGAGAGCAGACGAATCCATTTTCGCCTGCTCTCCTTGATATTCACACCATAAGAAATGGCCTCATTCTCCAAACACGACAATGACCTTCGCTGGCTTGTCCACCGCCACCCCATTGGCTGTGCCCGGCCGCCAACGAGGCATGCCAGTGACTATGGCGAGAGCGGCTTTGTCCATAACTTCACCAGCTGACTTAGTGACTTTGGCCGCCTGGATGCATCCCTTGGCATTCACCACAAAGCTGACCTCCACCGCACCTTTATCGCTTATGCCCGATGCGGCCACCTTCTTCTTGATGTATGACTTGAGAAACACCTCACCACCAGTGAAGGTTGGAGCCGTATCTTCATCAGCAGAAGACACTGTCGGGATGTTCTCCATGACAGACGGGAAGGCTGCCGCTATTTGCTCCGTACTCTCACAGACTTGCTCTATGACAGGGCTTGCACTGGTTCCTGCTGCAGAAACTGCGCAGATGGCCAGTGTTGACACTAATTGTTTTTTTCCCATATTGAATGACGGTTTGATGACTATATTAAGAGGTATCTTATAAATCCGTTAGTTTGTTCTTACAGCAGGAAATGTATCCTTTGCCCTTCTGATGACAAGACCTCACTTGACGGCAATGGCCTCTATCTCCACATTAGCGCCCTTGGGCAGAGCAGCTACAGCAAAGGCTGAGCGCGCCGGATAAGGAGCTTGGAAAAACTCAGCGTACACCTCATTGACAGCTGCAAAATTGCTGATGTCAGCAAGAAGAACTGTCACCTTGACTACATTCTGCATGCCAAGCCCCACTTCGGAGAGAATGTTCTTAATGTTGGTAAGGCTCTGACGAGCTTCGGCCTGGATGCCGCCCTCTGCAAACTGACCTGTAGAAGGATCAATAGGGAGCTGGCCGCTCACATATACCGTTCCGTTCGCCTCGATAGCCTGGCTGTAAGGCCCAATGGCGGCTGGCGCATTGGTGGTGTTGATTGCTTTCATGTTGTAACGTGCGTTTTTAATAAATGATGATTTTCAGCAACAAAGGTAATTACTTTCGTGTGAATGAACAAATATTACAGCTTTTTATTAGAGATTTAGGGGTCAAAATAAAAATATATTGTTAACTTTGCACACACGTAGCGTCATCATGCCAATAAGAATAGAACACACGCCCATAACGAACACACATTTAGACATGACTGTATCAGAACTTATCAGCAAAACAGAAAAGACCGCATTCTCATTTGAAGTGCTCCCGCCACTTAAGGGCACAGGCACGTCTGCTCTGTTCAGGACGATAGATACCCTCAGGGAATTTGACCCTGAATACATAAATATCACCACCCACCGCAGCGAATATGTATATGTCGAACAGCCTGACGCCACCTATGTGCGGCACTTCGTGCGCCGCCGCCCCGGCACAGTGGCAGTGGCAAGCGCCATCATGCAGAAGTACAACATAAAGGTGGTGCCACATGTAGTGGTGAGCGGCATGACAAAAGAAGACATTGAATATATGCTGCTCGACCTCCAGTTTCTCGGCATCAAAGACATACTCGTGTTGAGAGGCGACAAGGCCAAGGACGAGCCACGGTTCGTGGCAGCAAAGGATGGATACAGCCATGCCACCGACCTCATCGAACAAGTCAACATGTTCAATCGCGGCCTCTTCGTTGACGGGACTCCCATAAAGACACCAGGCGAACCGTTTTCCTACGGAGTAGCCGCTTACCCAGAGAAACATGAAGAAGCTCCCAACCCTGAGTTTGACCTGCAAGTGCTCAAAAAGAAACAAGACATGGGAGCCGACTACGCTGTGACGCAAATCTTCTATGACAACCAAAAATACTTCGACTTCGTCCACAATGCACGGCAAGCAGGCATCACCATGCCCATCATACCAGGCATCAAGCCAATAGCCAAGATGAGCCAGTTCAGCGTGCTGCCCAAAACCTTCCATCTCGACCTGCCTGAAGACCTGTCTAAGGCCATGGAGCAATGCAAGACAGACGAAGAAGTCAAGCAAGTAGGCATCGAATGGGGCATAGAGCAATGCCGAGCCCTCATCAAGCACGGAGTGCCAAGCATCCACTTCTACACCATGGGAGCCACCGACAGCATCAAAGAGATAGCCAAGACAGTCTATTAAGCGATAGAACTTCACCCATCCTGCTCCAGCGCAGAACACGCTCCCGCAGAAAGCTCTTTAAAAAAAACATCGCACACCCGACATTCCCATAATGACATTCAACGATATCATAGGACAAGAGGCCGTAAAGCACCATCTGACAGACGAATACGAGAGAGGCAAAGTGCCGCATGCGCTTATGCTCCACGGCGCAGAGGGATGCGGTGCTCTGCCTTTAGCAGTGGCATACGCCCAGATGCTTCTCGGAGGAGGCAAAATGGCAAACAGGCTACAGCATCCTGACCTGCATTTCGTCTTCCCCATCTATAAGAAGACCAGCGGCAAAGACAGCTACTGCGATGACTTCATCAGCGAATGGAGAGAACAGGTCATCAATCACCCTTACTTCGGCATGTCAGAATGGATGAGTACCCTCGGACTGGAAAACCAACAACTGACCATCTATGCCAATGAGAGCGAGGCCATCATACGCAAGCTCAATCTCAAGGCAAGCCAAGGCGGATACAAAGTGATGATTATATGGCTGCCTGAAAAGATGCATGAGGCCTGTGCCAACAAGTTGCTCAAGATGCTCGAAGAGCCACCAGCGCACACTGTCATCATCATGGTGAGCCAGCAGCCCGACAAGGTGCTGCAGACCATACGCAGCCGCACACAGATGATAGCACTCCCGCAGCTGCAGCCGGAAGAGATAGAAAAGGCACTTGTCGAGCGTTACAACATACTCCAAAGCGAAGCGCACCGCATAGCGCGCTCCTCAGGAGGCAATATGGTACAAGCCCTGCGCACCATCACACTCGACGCCGACAGCCAACTGTTCTTTGACCTCTTCGTACAACTCATGCGACTGGCCTACACCCGCAAAGTCAAAGAGATGAAACAATGGAGCGAGAAAGTCAATGACATGGGCCGTGAACGCATCAAGGCTTTCTTGGAGTACTGCCAAAAGATGACCCGCGAGAACTTCGTCTACAACTTCGGCAAGCAAGATGAACTCAACTACATGTCAGAAAGAGAAGCACAGTTCGCCATCAAGTTTGCCCCATTCATCAACGAACGCAACGTCATTGGCATCATGAAAGAACTCTCGCTTGCCCAGCGCGACATCCTGCAAAACGCAAGCCCAAAGATAGTCCTATTCGACTTCGCCCTCAAAATGATAGTGCTCATCAAGAACAGATAGAAGGCTATAGATAACGATAAAGGCTATAGAAACAAACAATATTACTCACAACATCATAAATAACAACCACACACATGTCAGATTTCAAATGCGGCAACTGCTGCAGCACCATGAGCGCTTCAGGCTGCAGCAAACGCGCCGACAAACTCAATACATTCGACTGGTTCGCAGACCTGCCAGACAACGCAACAGCATGCGACATCGTAGAGGTGCAGTTCAAGCCACCTCGCAAAGGCTACTTCATCAACGCCAACAAACTCCAGCTCGCCAAAGGAGACATAGTGGCCGTAGAAGCCAATCCTGGCCACGATATCGGCACTGTCACCATGACCGGCAGACTGGTGCCCCTCCAACTCAAGAAGGCCAACCTCAAACCAGGCACCGAACTGAAAAAGGTATACAGGAAAGCCCGTGCCGTTGACATCGACAAGTTCAAGGAAGCAAAATGCAGAGAACATGAGACCATGATTGAGAGCCGCCAGATAGCCATCAGCCTCGGCCTCAACATGAAAATAGGAGATGTAGAGTATCAAGGCGACGGAAATAAAGCCATATTCTATTATATCGCCGACGAGCGCGTTGACTTCCGCCAGCTCATCAAAGTCCTGGCCGACCGATTCCGCGTAAGGATAGAGATGAAACAAATAGGAGCACGACAAGAAGCTGGACGCATCGGAGGCATAGGCCCATGCGGACGCGAACTATGCTGCTCCACATGGATGACCAACTTCATCAGCGTCAGCACCAGCGCCGCACGCTTCCAGGACATATCACTCAATCCCCAAAAGCTTGCGGGACAATGCGCCAAACTCAAGTGCTGCATGAACTATGAGGTAGACCAATATATGGAAGCCCTCAAAAGACTACCATCAAAAGAGATATCCCTCTTCACCCAAGACAACGAATATTTCTTCTTCAAAGCAGACATCCTCTCCCACAAGATAACATACTCCACTGACAAGAAACTGCTGATAGGAGAGAAAACCATCACAGCTCAACGTGCCTTCGAAATCATCCAGATGAACAGGGGCGGCATCAAGCCCGAATCACTCATGGACGAAGGCAATGAGACCGCGCCAGCATCGACAGACCTGCTCTCCCAGGACAACATCAACCGCTTTGATTCAAAAAACTCCAAGCGCAAGAAAGGACAAAACAGAAAGCCTGGCAAGCCCTACAACGATGGGCAACCTACGGCTCAAAACGAGAAGAGAGCCCCGCAAAAGACAGAAGGGAAAAGGCAAGACAAAAGACAGGACAAACGACAAGACGGCAGAAGACAGGACCGCAATCAAAACAACAGACAAGAGAACAGGCCAGTCAACACGCAAGCCGACAACAGCCAGTCCAACAATAGTCCCAAAGTCCACGACCAGTGAAACAAAGCAAGCACATACTGAACATCATACTATGGTATCTTGGCACGACACTACTTCTGTCGTGCCAAGATAATTTGCTTTATGCCTCCTACTCTGAGTTACCTTCCCAGCAATGGGAAAGCCGTGACACCATTTCCTTCACCATTCCTCCTGTTTCTGAGGACAAACAAGTCTCACTAAGCATAGGCGCAAGAACCAACCAACTCTTCGACTACACCAGCATCACCGTAAGAGCATGGCTTGAATGTGATGGGCAACCAGCAAACACTTACCTCATGCCCATACACATGGACAAAAACGAGAGCACGCCATACAAACCACAAGCACCTCTATACTCCGACCATTTATCCATTCCTCAACCCATCCGCTTGAAGGCCAACAAGCCATACACACTGAGAGTGACACATATCATGAGACAACATGCACTCAACAATATATCTCATGTAGGTATAATAATAGAGGACAAGGAGACGAGGAAATAACGGATTTCCCCAAGCCCATAACCACGTGACTGATCTTCAGCTCCGCACATAACATCCCCAGACAATCATGCCAGACATCATATCAAGCACACAAAACCCAAAGATAAAAACACTCATTGCCTTGCAGCAAAAGTCTGCCGAAAGACGCAAACAAGGACTCTTCTGCGTCGAAGGCCAGAGAGAACTCCTCCACTGCATAGAAGCAGGACTGGAGATAGACACCATCTTCACTTGCCCCCAGCTTATCGGCACCACATCTGCAGACAACACCATAGACTTAGAGAATATACACGTGCTCCGCGGCACATACGAGGTGACGGAGCACGTATACAACAAGATAGCCTACAGGGGCGGCACAGAAGGACTCATAGCGGAGGTGCGCGTGCCAGTCCACACACTCAGCAGCCTCAACCTCAACGACAGACCTCTGATAGCAGTCGTGGAGAGCGTGGAGAAGCCAGGCAACCTCGGAGCCATCCTGCGCACAGCCGATGCCGCAGGAGCAGATGCAGTAATAGTATGCGACCCGCTCACAGACCTCTACAATCCCAACCTCATACGCAGCTCCATAGGAGCCATCTTCACTGTGCCATGCATAGCATGCACCACCGCAGAATGCATCGCCTTCCTTAAGAAACGCGGAATTCGCATCCTCACCGCACAGCTGCAGGACTCCCATCTCTACTATGAGACAGACATGACCCAAGCCACAGCGATAGTCATGGGCACAGAAGCCACAGGACTGACCGACACATGGCGCGAAGCGGCAGACGCACACATCCGCATACCAATGAATGGACAGCTCGACTCACTCAATGTATCAGTCAGCGCAGCCATCCTGCTCTTCGAGGCAGTAAGACAAAGAAGGCAACCAACTGCCAAACAAAACCATTCTTAAAAGTGCGATTTCTCGCCAAGCCAAAGCGAGCGAGCTCCTTTTGGTCTTCTGGCTTGACGAAATCGTTCGCTAACATTTGATATAAATAACATATTTTTCCTTTGCCATATCGGTGAAAGTTCGTAACTTTGCACTCGATTTTAAACAGGTGGACAGATTTGGGCTGCTTGCAACCACTCAAAAAAATGCTAAAACGACAAGAGCTACTATAAGAGCTACTATACGAGTTGGCATCATGCCGCTCTTGTCAGTGCATTCTCCCCAACGTCTTTCCCCATATACATTATTAAATATAAACAAATGAATTATGGGATTTTTATTTACTTCCGAATCCGTGTCTGAAGGACATCCAGACAAGGTGGCTGACCAGATCAGCGATGCAGTGCTCGACAATCTTCTCGCTTACGACCCTGACTCCAAGGTGGCATGCGAGACACTTGTGACGACAGGACAAGTCGTTGTTGCAGGCGAGGTGAAGAGCAACGCTTACATCGACCTTCAAGAGGTCGCTCGCGAAACAATCAACAAGATAGGCTATACTAAGTCATCATATAAATTCGATGGCGAGAGCTGCGGTGTGCTGAACGCCATCCATGAGCAGAGCAGCGACATCAACAGAGGCGTCGAACGCGATGAACCCGAAGAGCAGGGCGCAGGAGACCAAGGCATGATGTTTGGCTATGCCACCAACGAGACAGCCAACTGCATGCCACTCTCTCTTGACCTCTCTCACCGCATCCTCCGGGTTCTTGCAGACATCCGCCGCGAGGGTAAAGTGATGACCTACACACGTCCTAATGGCAAAGTCGCCACTTACCTGCGCCCTGACGCCAAAAGCCAAGTGACAATAGAATATGGCGAGGACAGCAAGCCAAAACGCATACACACCATCGTCGTCAGCACTCAGCACGATGAGTTCATTCTCCCTGGCACAGCGGAGGCCGCCACACAAGAGGAAGCGGATGCAAAGATGCTTGCTCACATCAAGGACGATGTCATCAATATCCTCATACCACGCGTCATTGAAGAGATTGGCGACGAGAAAATCAAAAATCTCTTCCACCACGACATCACGTATCATGTCAACCCCACAGGCAAGTTCGTCATTGGCGGTCCTCATGGAGACACAGGTCTCACAGGACGCAAAATCATCGTTGACACTTATGGAGGCAGAGGGGCACATGGAGGTGGCGCCTTCTCTGGCAAAGATCCGAGCAAGGTAGACCGTTCGGCTGCATACGCGGCTCGTCACATAGCCAAGAACATGGTCGTAGCAGGAGTAGCCGATGAGATGCTCGTGCAGCTCAGCTATGCCATCGGTGTGGCACGCCCTGTAAGCATATACGTCAACACCTACGGCACATCCCACGTGGCCATCAGCGATGGTGAGATAGCAACCATCATTGACAGCCTCTTCGACCTAAGGCCCAAAGCCATAGAGAAACGCTTCGACCTGCGCAAGCCCATCTATCAAGAGACAGCCAGCTATGGCCACTTCGGCCGGGAGACAGTGAAGACGGTCAAAAAGTTCACCAACCGATATCAGGGTGACAGGGAGATAGAGGTCACTCTCTTCCCTTGGGAGGAGACGACCCTATATCAGGATGCCATCAAGAAAGCATTCAATCTCTAAGCCTCCTTTCTGCACAGTCCCCCACGCAATGAGTGTCAGTTGCAACAAAGATACACGCACACATGAATGAATACGACAGCGCATTGATTGCCGGCAATGACAGCGCAGCATCGGTAGGCTACGGCATGATGTCAATCAAAGGAGACGGCATATCCTCCATCGACTATGACAGCATCATGACAGCCACTGACTCCAATGTCATCAACCGCACATCATACTACAAAAACGGGCTCTCCCTGCCAGACAACGACATTGCCATGGCAGAGAGGGCTTACTCAGTAGGCAATGACAATTTTATTAGCCTCGGCATGCTATTCCTATTCATCATCCTCACAATAGTGCTAAGCAACAACAGGGCCACTATAGCTTATCGCATAAAGGATTTTATGTCGCCCAAGAGGACATATATGAACGAGCGTAGCAATAACAACGTCAAAGAGACCCTCTGCATATTTCTTCTCATCCTAATAAGCAGTTTGAGCATCTCGGCTCTGTGGGCCAACCCCTTAATGGAGAAGAGCATTGCCGAGACCACTCTTGATGCCCCCTTTTGGCTTTACGCTATTGGCAGTGCTATAATACTCACGTTCGTCTATGTCAAAATCCAAGCATACACAATAATCAACTGGGTGTTTTTCAACAATGAAGCCTGCAAGAGATGGACAAGTAGCTACCTGTTTCTCGCATCTGTGACAGCAATAATCCTATACCCCGCTGCCATCGTCAGCACGTATGTGCCAGAAGCCAGAGAGGTAGCATCTTTAGTTGTCATCTTGGCATTCATTTTATATGAAATACTTATAATTTACAAGCTTTTCGTGAACTTTAAGATTAAAAAGTACGGCTACATGCTTATTTTTTTGTACTTTTGCAGCGTGGAATTGGTGCCGACCTTAGCGATATGGCAATTGGCATCATACATCAGTGGGTATATTATAGAAAAAAACTTGTTATATTGATGGCAGCAAAGATACTCGTATCTCAACCCAAACCTCAAACAGAAAAGTCTCCGTACTTCGAGGTGGCAAAGAAATACAACCTCAATCTTGTGTTCCGTCCTTTCATCAAAGTAGAACCTATGTCTGCCAAAGACTTCAGGCAGCAGAAGGTTGCAATACAGGGACACACAGCAATCGTATTCACCTCTCGACACGCCATTGACCACTTCTTCGCACTGTGCAAGGAGTTGCGTGTAAGCATACCGGAGGACATGAAGTATTTCTGTATCTCTGAGCAGGTCTCGCTCTACATACAGAAGTTCGTACAGTACCGCAAACGCAAAAACTTCTTCCCTGAGAGCGGACAAATGAAAGATCTCATACCAATCATGGTCAAGCACAGCAACGAGAAGTATTTTGTTCCGCAGTCATCCATCCATGATGACAACATGAAGAAGATTCTCGATGAGGCCAATCTCGACCACGATGAGGCAGTCATGTACTACACTGTACCCAACGATTTCGCGCCAGACGAAGAATTTGACTACAACATGCTTGTCTTCTTCTCTCCTGAGGGAATCAACTCATTGATTAAGAATTTCCCCAACTTCCAACAGGATTGCATCAAAGTGGCCTGCCTCGGTGCCAAGACAATACAAGCCGCAGAAGCCGCAGGACTGCGTGTAGACTACCAACCGACAGCAGAACTCAGATCCGTGCCTGCTATTATCGAAGCATACGCTAAGTCTTTGGAATAAGGAAGCGCATTATGCGCTGGGAGCATATAATAGAGAAATGGATAACTCATTCAAGAAAACGGAAAGGCTTAACAGCCAACTCGTCATAGACAAACTTTTCGCAGGAGGAAACGCTTCAATGGCAGTGTTTCCCCTGCGAGCTGTTTTTATGAAGGTGCCATTTTCTGAGGATAGTCCAAACAAGAACCTTCCACCTGTGTCCATTCTTATATCTGTGCCCAAGAAGAGATTCAAGCATGCAGTTGACCGCAACAGGATGAAACGTCTCGTAAGGGAGTCATACCGCACACAGAAACATATCCTATGGCATACGCTCGAAAACAAAAACTATAGGCTCGTCATAGCCTTCGTATGCATAACAGACAACCTTCCATCATTCTTCCACGTGCATAAGAGCATGTTTAAGATAATCACTCGCATTGCCGAAAAGATGGAATCTCTGACGGAAAACGTTCCCGCCTCCACTATTTAGGCATGCCATCATAGGATGCATAACCATACAACTTTTTTGCCTTCACACAGCGATTTATTGCAGCTGTACAACAATTCATGAAAAGCATCATCTCATGGTTACTGTTACTGCCAATCCGCTTTTACAAGATAGCCATCTCGCCCCTCTTTCCACCAGCATGCCGCTACACTCCGACATGCTCAACTTATGCCATAGAAGCCATCACCAAGCATGGTCCTCTAAAAGGACTTCTCCTCGCCAGCATGCGATTACTACGATGCCATCCATGGGGAGGACACGGATACGACCCTGTGCCCGAAGTCTTCGGATGGAGAGATTTATTTAAAAGAAGGTGTTGGAGGCAAAACAATGACCATGTTTGATTTTCACACACACGTCTTTAATGAAGACACCTCCCTATCACGCTTGCTAAGTATAGATGTGCAAGACGCTGACTCATGTTCTCTCCCTTCATGCGCCATGCTATCCGTAGGCCTGCATCCCTGGCGCATAGACGCTTATTGGCAGAGGTGGATGCCCCGCCTCAAAGAGCTGGCAATGATGAACAATGTGTTTGCCTTGGGCGAATGCGGTCTGGACAAAATGAGAGGAGCAGATATGGACGTACAGATGGCAGCAATGAGAGCACAGATGGAAATAGCAGAAGAAGCGGACAAACCTATCGTTGTCCATTGCGTCAAAGCCTTTGGCCAACTGCTAACCCTTCGCAAAGAGGCTGAACAAAGACACTCAAAACGCGGCAAGTTGCAGCCTTGGGTGATTCACGGATTCAGAGGCAAGCCTGAGTTGGCAAAACAATTGATGGCCAAGGGAATCCGCATATCCCTCGGCCACCAATACAATATTGAAACATTACATTACCTGTTTTCTTGCAACTGTCCTTTCTATCTGGAGACGGACGATTGCCCTATTTCCATCGAGGACGTTTATCTTCAGGCTTCCCACCATCTCGGCGTGGACGTCTGTCACCTCGTGAATCGCTGTAATCCCTTCGTGGACCTTTTCCATCCTGCGACTTTGTAGAACCTTGGCCAGAGAAGAAATCCCTTCTGGCTTCCATCCTCCCCTCACGATTAGCCTGACGCTCACGATCGTTCTTGCCGCCTCGCTGTTGATAGCCTTCAGAACGGTTGTTCCTTGCCTCGTCTCCACGAGATGGGCGGAAGTCATTTTTTCTCTCAGGCCTTGCGTATACGGTGCGGTCGCCCCACTTGCCGAGGTGACGATTGATGATTTCTGCTTCTTCCTCATCTTCTGGCTCAAAGAGCAACCCTCTCCTGTTTCGTGCACTGAGCGGCTTATCATTAAAGTCTCTGTCTTTAATGCCTCTGTCCTTTGTCACCTTATCCTTATAAGGCTTTGACTTGAAATAGTGAGCTTCATCGTCCGTTTTCTTCTCGTCGCCCCATTCACCGTCTTCATTCTTCCTGTGAGGTTTGAACTTAAGATTATGCTTACGTTCTTCCTCTGTCTTGATGTCAAGTCCCTCTTCACGGCGTTCCTTTAGCTTGCCATCAAAGATTTGGTACTTACGGAACTCACATTCTATTGAGCCATTAAAGAGAGCGTAACGTGTTGACGGACGGAAACCGATACAATCGAAGAGTTCCTCATGATGAGTGATAATCCATGCATCATTGCCAACAAAATTGCGCTTTAGATTCTTGCCAATAGTCGTATAGAGATCGAAGATGTCATCAGTAGTGATGCGGTCGCCATAAGGCGGATTAGTTATCATGACAGCCTTGTCAAGAGGTTTCTCAAACTCATAGAAGTCCCGCTGCTCGACACACACCACGTCCTTGACACCAGCATTAGCCACATTGTCTTGAGCTATCTGCACAGCTCGGCGGTTGATATCATAGCCATATATCTTATGGTCGAAGTCCCGCTCCTGGCTATCATCGTTGTATATCCTGTCAAAAAGGTCGGCATCAAAGTCCTTCCACTTCTCAAAGGCATATTCCTTACGGAAGACTCCAGGATAGACATTGAGGGCAATGAGAGCCGCCTCAATAATAATAGTGCCTGAACCGCAAAAGGGGTCAATGAAATCACACTCACCATTCCATCCGCTAAGAAGTACAAGTCCGGCTGCAAGCACTTCATTGATAGGAGCAGCCACTGTAGCTGTCTTATATCCGCGCTGATGGAGGCTTTCACCAGAGGAGTCAAGTGAGATGGTGACATCGTTCTCTGCAATATGCACATTGATGCGTATGTCAGGATTGCTTATACCCACGTTGGGGCGGTCACCCGTTTTTTCTCTCCAATAGTCTGCTATCGCGTCCTTCACACGGTAAGCCACAAACTTTGAGTGGCGGAAATCATCGCTGAAGATGACCGAGTCTACGAGGAAGGAGTTGCTGACATCCATGTACTGTTCCCAGTCTATGCTCTTGACCACCTCGTACATTTCGTCTGCATCTGAGGCCTTAAATTCCTTGATGGGCTTAAGCACCTTGACTGCGGTGCGTGTGCAGAAGTTAGCTTTGTAGAGCATCTCTTTGTCGCCAGTGAAAGCCACCATGCGGCGCCCCATCTCTACATTGTTGGCACCAAGATCAATCAGTTCCTTTGCAAGCACCTCCTCAAGTCCCTGGAAGGTTTTTGCTATTATCTTAAATTCTTCCATATATTTGATTTGCAATCTTTGCTTCGTTGTAATGTTTTTAGCTTATGCGTGTTATTGATACATACGACCATCATCTTTTCTGTGTTATGCTGGCACCCGCAGGCACATCCTGAGTGACCCATACATTACCACCAATGACGGCACCTCGGCCTATGCGTATGCGTCCGAGGATGGAGGCATTAGAGTAGACTATCACATCATCCTCCAGAATCGGGTGGCGCGGCACCCCCTTGATGGGATTGCCATTCTCGTCAAGAGGAAAACTCTTGGCACCAAGTGTCACTCCTTGATAGAGCTTGACATTGTTGCCTATGATACAGGTCTCTCCTATAACGACACCCGTGCCGTGGTCAATAGTGAAATACTCACCAATAGTGGCTCCTGGATGGATGTCAATACCTGTCTCCGAATGAGCCATCTCTGTCAGCATGCGCGGTATGAGCGGTACATCCAGATTCCACAGTTCATGAGCGATGCGGAAGATGGTCAGTTCCTTTATCACTGGATAGCAGCTTATAATCTCTCCATAATTCTTTGCGGCCGGGTCACCGTTAAAAGCCGCTACCACATCTGTGGCAAGCACCCTTCTCAACTCTGGCAGTCGGCTGATGAACTTCAAGGCTCTTGCCTCAGCCATGCGGCGCATCTCCATATTGATGGTCGTTGGGCTGTATGCAGCAAAGACAGCACCAGTATCCTCAAACTTAGAGAAAGAGAGTCCAGCTTGAATCTGAGCCACAAGCAACGAATATAACTGCTCCGTGTATACTCCAAGGTGAAACTTCAACGTATTCGTGTTGATACACGAACGACCATAGTATCCAGGGAAGAGGATACCACGAGCCAGTTCTATAATCTTCTGCAGCACTTCTCCTGAAGGCAGCGGCACCCCATCGTTGTGCTCATGATAGAGGTCTTTGTAAGACTCTGGACATGCCAACTCCTCTACTGTTCGAGCAAGGGTGTCGGCAAAAGTCTTTGCGTTCATTTTCTGATACTTTATGAATAATAACCATCTCCTGCACAGGGCAAGACGTGCCCGTGAGAACTAAATTGGCAACAAAGTTAGTTTGTTTCTGTCAAATCACAAAATTTTGGCAAACAAATGTGCGATTAACAATTAACAATATAATACCTCACAGCAATTATCCTTCTGTTTTTTTTATTTTTTCGATAGTTTTATCTAACTTTGCATCATCATTGCGAGAAAAACCTTTCGGCATAACATAAATATTCACCCACCAACATACGCCCGCAAGCGGACTGAAAACACGAGAGATTAAAAAAAGACTCGCATAAAGCCACACGGACAACAAACAAACTCAGACAAAGATATGAAATTACTTTTGCTTGGAAGCGGCGGCAGAGAGCACGCCTTGGCTTGGAAAATAGCACAAAGCCAGAAGATTGAAAAACTTTTCATTGCCCCCGGCAACGCAGGCACAGCCTCTGTCGGTGAGAACGTAGACATCAAGGCTGACGATTTCGAAGGCATCAAGCAGTTTGTCCTCGCTAACGGAGTTGACATGGTCGTCGTAGGCCCAGAAGACCCACTTGTAAAGGGCATATACGACTTCTTCAAACAGGACTGCCAGTTGGCATCCATCCCCGTCATCGGCCCCAGCAAACAGGGAGCTGTGCTCGAAGGCAGCAAGGACTTCGCAAAAAGCTTCATGCAGTGTCACGGCATCCCCACAGCAGCATACCGCTCATTCAATGGCACCAACATAGAAGAAGGCATAGCCTTCCTTGAGACACTCCAGCCCCCCTATGTGCTCAAGGCAGACGGCCTATGCGCAGGCAAGGGAGTGCTCATCGTCCCAACACTCGAAGAAGCAAAGAAAGAATTGAGAGGCATGCTTGACGGCATGTTCGGCGAAGCCAGCGCCACCGTTGTCATCGAGGAATTCCTTTCCGGCATCGAGTGCTCAGTCTTTGTCCTCACCGACGGCAAGAACTACAAGATTCTGCCCGAGGCCAAAGACTACAAGCGCATCGGCGAGGGAGACACAGGCCTCAACACAGGAGGCATGGGCAGCGTCTCACCTGTGCCATTTGCCAATGAAGCATGGATGAAGAAGGTAGAAGACAATATCGTGCGCCCCACAGTTGAAGGCCTTGCCAAAGACGGCATCGACTACAAAGGATTCATATTCTTCGGCCTCATCAAAGTCGACCGCGACTATGCCTATGCAAAAGCAGGCGACCCTGTAGTCATAGAATACAACGTGCGCATGGGCGACCCGGAGACAGAGACTGTGATGCTGCGCATCAAGAGCGACCTCGTAGATCTCCTCGAAGGAGTGGCCGAGAACAACCTTGACACCAAAAATCTTGAGTTTGACCCACGCTCAGCCGTATGTGTCATGATGGTCAGCGGCGGTTATCCTCAAGCCTACAAGAAAGGATTTGAGATAACAGGCATTGACAGTGTTGATGGCAGCGTCGTCTTCCATGCAGGCACAGCCCTCAAGGATGGCAAAACTGTCACTGCTGGAGGACGCGTCATAGCTGTCAGCTCATACGGACAGACACAAAACGAGGCTCTCGTCAAGTCATTCACCGAAGCTGGCAAGATCCAGTTTGAAGGCAAATACTTCCGCCGAGACATAGGCAAGGACTTGCTGTAAAACCAGCTTAAGGTGCGACACAATACATAAACAGGCAATACCAATCATAGATAACAGACTCCCCTGTCCCGTCAATGACAGAACAGGGGAGTCTGTGTAAAGCCGAACAAAAAAATCCCTATGGCAAGAGGATTATATTTTCAGTCATCCACATAGCAACAGAGAATGGTGCTATCTCAAGCAGCCAACAGAACAGGCTGCCCTGATAAAGGCGGTAAGTGGATCATATTGTAATATATACTATATGAAAAAGATAACAAAGATATACAAAGACATTCCTGCAGGCTATCCGCTTTGTCTCCACGGCGACTGTCCGATAGCCGACAGCTGCCTACGGCAGTTGGCCTTTCGCCGTTATGAGGAGTTGGGCACATTTCTTAAACTCATCAACCCCTCCAAGTGCAGCAAGCAGACAGACTGTCCACACTATGTGAACAACCAACCCATAAGGTTTGCCAAGGGCTTCGTGAATTTCAAAAATCGGATGTACCCCGACCAGTATGACAAGTTCATGACACTGCTCATCTGCCACTTCGGACGCAACCAGTATTTCAAGCGAAGGCGCGGTGAGATTGTTCTTCCTCCCGAGGAGCAAGAAGCCATAAAAGTAGCTCTCAAAAAGGCAGGCGTAACCCAGCCTATGGAGTTTGACGAGTACATAGATGCCGTCAACTGGATACCTTGATTAAAGCAAGTTAGCTTCATTAGCAGTCTCAGCTATGAGATACTCCAGTACCAGGCGACTGAAACCCCAGTACCAAATAGCCTACACTGAAAAGGGTACTGGGTTACGGATTTGACCGATTGTAGTTTAACGCTTTTGGTTGACTACTTCGAGCCTTATTTTTAAGTTGGGTTGACCTGGTTAAACATTATTTTTATAATTGGTTAATATGTATGCGGTTTAGTCACGATTGTGGTTGACACTGCCGCTGCGTTAGCCATAAAACCATTATAGAACAAGAGAGAGGTAAAGGCGGAAGCCTCACCTCCTGCTCTAGTTCCGGTCCAGCTTAAAGCAAGGACTTTAAAGAAGTCCTTTATTCTGTTTCACATCTGTGTCAAATTCATATTGCTGAACCCTGCGTTGTTTACCGCGCCCTTTATTGAAACGCCATTCTACACGAAGCATCAATAGATTGTCGTATGTGTTCAAATTCAGATTCTGACTCTGAGTCAGGAAAGGTGTATATATGCATGATTTTTGGTTTGTCCTAACTTATTGCTGTCCGATAAAGCTGTCCCTGCCCAACACTTTCAACGGGCCTGCTCACAACCCTTCGGGAGCTTGCTCACAACCCCTTGGGAGCCTGCTCACAGCCCCTCGGGAGCAAGCCCGTTGGGAGTGTTGGGCTTGCGGACTTTTAGGTGCAGATATAGGAGTATGCGTTTGGAATCAAATTAAATGTATCCACTTATAATAATAATGTGGCAACTTGGTGATAGTGAGCGCATGTTGCCATTATGGGAAGTGCATGTAATCTTGCGGATATTGAAATGGATAATGCAGAGGGATTGAGGGTGTTTGTGGCGATTAAAAGAAAAATAAGACTTGAAAAATTTGTCAGTTAGATAAATTCTGAGTTACTTTGCAATAGAAAACGAAAGCACAACTCTTGAGTGTCTTTAGTGATGATTCTTGTGTTTTATGCAAGATGAGGCATGGGCATGCCGGAGATTGTTGCCGTCATTCCACCGAAACAACTAATCATTTATATATACAGCAATATGGAAAAAACCTGGAGATGGTTTGGCAAGAAGGATAAGATTACCCTTCAGATGCTAAGACAGATCGGTGTGGAGGGTATAGTCACCGCTCTCCACGATATCAAGAATGGTGAGATATGGACAGAAGAAGATATCATGGACATGAAGAACTACATTGAGGCTGCTGGCTTGAAGTGGTCTGTGGTAGAGAGCCTTCCTGTCTGCGAAGCCATCAAGTATGGTGGTCCTGAACGTGACCAGCTCATTGAGAACTATAAGGTGAGTCTTGCCAATCTCGGCAAGTGCGGCATACATTGTATATGTTACAATTTCATGCCTGTGCTTGACTGGGCTCGCACGGAGCTTGACCATCCTTGGGACGATGGAAGCACAAGCCTCTATTTCAACAAGGTCAAGTTTGTTTATTTTGACCGTTATATCCTCAAGCGCGAAGGGGCAGAGAAGGACTACAGCGCAGAGGATAACGCTAAGGCTGATGAAATGGCCAAGACTATGACTCCTGAAGATGATGCAGCTCTCGTGGATACGATTATCGTCAAGACTCAGGGATTTGTGAATGGCAACATCACAGAGGAGGACAAGCAGCCCGTGGCTCTCTTCCGCAAGCTTCTTGCCCTTTATGACGGCATCACTCCCGAGAAGCTCAAAGAAAACTGGAAATATTTCCTGGAGCAGATAATGCCTACTTGCGAAGAGTATGGCATGAATATGTGTGTGCATCCTGACGACCCGCCAATGCAGCTCTTAGGCTTGCCGCGCGTGGTGACATGCGATGCTGACATCGAGTGGTTTCTCAATGCGGTGGACAATCCCCACAATGGTCTCACATTCTGCTGCGGCAGTCTCTCTGCTGGTGCCCAGAATGATGTGCCGGCACTTGCGAGGAAGTATGCCAAGAGAGTGCATTTCGTACACCTGCGTTCGACCAATGTGTTTGAGAATGGCGATTTCATTGAGGCCGATCACCTCGGTGGACGGGCAAATCTCATTGAAGTAGTCAAGATTTTCCAGGAATTGAACCCTGATGTGCCAATGCGTGTTGACCACGGACGCACTATGCTTGGCGATGAAGACAAGGGGTATAATGCTGGCTACTCTTTCCATGGCCGCATGATGGGCTTGGCTCAGATGGACGGAGTGATGGCTGCTGTCAAATATATGACGGATAATAAATAACAGAATCATAGCGGAGTGGGGGCAGGGGACATCCTGCACCTGCTGAGGCAATGACGTAATAATAACAGATAAAGATAGAATATGAGTTCTTTAAAAGGTAAGATAGCTGTCGTCACAGGTGGTACAGGTGTGCTTGGCAGCAATGTAAGTGAAGGCTTGCTTCAGGCAAGCGCTACAGTCATCGTTGTAGGTTCTCGCCAGGAGACTGTTGATAAGGCTCTCGCTAAGCTGACTCCTGTGGCCGAGGCAAACGACACGACGGTAAGCGGATATGTGTGCAATGTGCTCAAGCATGAGGACATTGTCGCGCTGACAGAGACAATCAAGGCTGATTTCGGCAGGGTCGATGTGCTTGTGAATGCTGCTGGAGGCAATGTGGGTGGAGCTAATATCATGGACGACATGAATGTGTATGAATGTGACATAGAGGCTCTCCAGAAGGTCATTGACCTCAATCTTTGGGGCACTATTTATCCATGCCTCACTTTTGGCAAGATTATGGCAGAGCAGAAGAGTGGCAGCATCATCAATGTGAGCTCTATGGCTGCTTATGATGCCTTGTCGCGCGTTATGGGCTACTCGATAGCTAAGGAGGGTGTAAATGCGCTCACCAAATGGTTGGCTCAGGACTTCGCGCGCAAGTATGGAGACAAGATTCGCGTTAATGCAATCGCTCCAGGTTTCTTTATAGGCGAACAGAACAGAAAGGCATTGCTCAATGATGACGGTTCGCTGACTGAGCGCAGCCATAAGGTGCTCAACAAGACTCCAATGGGGCGTTTCGGGGACATATCAGAATTGAACGGCATCGTGAGGTTCTTGGCTTCTGACGATGCAAGTTTCGTGACAGGTGCAATCATTCCAGTAGACGGAGGGTTCAGTTCTTTCTCGGGAGTGTGAAAATGTTGCGGAAGCAAAAGGAAACTCCACCTGGCCGTAAGTCGGGTGGAGTTTCCTTTTGTTTCCGCTATATATATTATAATGTGTCACGTGTTCGGTGGTATCGCTTACTCATTAGTGTTTTCCTCTTCAAGAGAGAAGAAGGAGCTTCCGTCAAAGCAGTGGGTGCAGATGTCGCACTTTGGCAGGCCTATTGCGCTCACGATGGTCTCCAGTTTGGAGAACTGGAGGCTGTCAAGGTTGAGTCGGCGAGCTATCTCTGCCACCATGGCCTTGTATTCTGGCGAATCTGTTGTGGCATACGCTTTGATGCGCTCAGGCGCTATAGTGACCTCCTTGTCGTTGAGTGAGTCTGTGAGCATAGTGGCTGTGTTGGAGTGTGTCTCCATGTCGCGTATGATGCGCCGGGTGATAAGCTCAAGTTCAGACTTGCTTGCGGAGAAGTTGACGAAGGGGCAGGCATAAATCAATGGGGGGCACGCTATGCGCATGTGCACCTCCTTGGCTCCAAGCTCCTTGAGCACCTGCGTGTTCTCTCTGAGCTGTGTGCCTCTGACGATGGAATCATCGCAGAAGAGGCATCTTTTGCCTTTGAGCATCTCCTTGTTGGGGATGAGTTTCATCTTTGCCACAAGATTGCGGATGTTCTGGTTGGCAGGCATGAAGGACCGTGGCCAGGTGGGAGTGTACTTGCTGATGCCTCGTTGATATGGTGTATTATGTCCTGCGCTGTAACCGATGGCCATGCCGATGCCTGAGTCTGGTATGCCGCCCACGGAGTCCACTTCTGTGGTATCTTCCTCTCCCATGACTCGTCCTGTCTCGTAGCGCACATCTTCGACGTTCTTGCCCTCGTATGATGAAGTTGGGAATCCGTAGTATATCCATAGGAAAGAGCACATCTGCTTTTTCTTGTTGGGCTTGCGCAGTTGTGTCATGCTTGCGGAGGTGAGCTTGACTATCTCTCCTGGGCCAACATAGTATGTCGTTTCGTAGCCGAGGTTGGGGAATGCTGTTGTTTCGCTGGTGGCAGCCATGGCTCCTTCCTTTTGTCCGATGACTATGGGTGTGCGTCCCCATGCGTCGCGCGCCGCGATGATGCCATCCTCGGTGAGAAGCAGCATGGAGCATGACCCTTTTACGGTACGGTATACGTTTTCGATTCCTTCAACGAAGTTCTTGCCTTTGACGATGAGGAGTCCGATGAGTTCGGTGGGGTTAATAATTCCCGAAGAGAACTCAGACAGGTGCATGTTCTCTTGCAGCAGATGTCCTGCTATCTCTTCGAGATTGTTGACCTTTGCCACTGTGACGAGGGCAAAGCGTCCAAGATGACTGTTGAAGAGCATTGGCTGCGCATCAGTGTCGCTGATGACCCCGATGCCTGATGTGCCTTCAAACTTTGGTAGTTCCGCTTCAAATCGTGTGCGGAAATAAGTGTTTTCGAGATTGTGTATAGCGCGGTAGAATCCCTTCTCCTTGCTGTAGGTAGCCATGCCGCCGCGGCGTGTGCCGAGGTGAGACTGATAGTCAGTGCCGTAAAAAAGCTCTGCTGCGCATTTCTCCGTAGAAACGGTTCCGAAAAAGCCTCCCATATAGTTATGCTATGTCTTGTTAAAAAGTGATGCAAAGTTATGATTTTTTGACGAACTACATGTAATGATATAATGAAAAAGATATTTTTTGTAATGAAAAAAGAAACATTAGCGGTTCTTTCAATAGGTGTAAACGAAAATTTCCCTATATTTGCATGGTAAACAAAATATAGCATTTATGGATAAAAGAGCTGATTATATCCAAAGCATCGAGATAAAGGCTTTGTGGAAAGGCGGCAAACACATAATATGGACTTTGCAGCCTGATGTCAACATCCTCAGCGGCATCAATGGTGTGGGCAAAAGCACTATCATCAATCATTCGGCGATGATGCTCAGCGCCATCGACCGTGGAGAGATTGTGCCTGATAGTGCTCCTCACGGTGTGAAGATACGCCTGATGCCAGAAGATGCTACCTATATTAAGTTTGACGTGATACGTTCATTTGACAGGCCGCTATTGCATAGCGACTTGTTGGAGAAACTCTCCGATTCACGTGTCAAGACAGAGCTTGATTGGCAGATTTACCGCTTGCAGAAACGTTACCTTGACTATCAAGTCAATATGGGTAACCGCATCATCGAGCTGCTCACATCCTGCAGTCTGGAGGGTCAGCAAAAGGCGGCGGAGGTTAGCAAGCCTAAAACACAGTTTCAGGATATGATTGACCGTCTCTTTGCTGACACTCACAAGAAGATTGACCGTAAGAGCAATGAGATACAATTCATACAGGATATGGGTGACATGACTGAAATAATCACTCCTTACCAGCTTTCCAGCGGAGAGAAGCAGATGCTGGCCATCCTTTTGACGGTTCTTGTGGAAAACAGGGAAAAATACGCTCTTCTCATGGACGAGCCTGAGATTTCTCTTCATATCGACTGGCAGCAGCAGCTCATAGACTTGATTCGCCAGCTAAACCCTAATGTGCAGATTATACTCTCCACCCACTCTCCGGCTCTTATAATGGACGGCTGGATGAGCAATGTGACAGAGGTGAACGAGATTTCCAACTGAGTCCGTTGTTTTCCCTGAGTTGAATGATTCCTCTGTTGAAGCAGGATTAGAATTATTTATAGAACATCTCTCAAGTCCAAGGACGCACCCTGATAAAAAACGCTAATTGATTGAAACCCCTGAATATCTGAATAAAAATATATAAGTAAGCTATGGCGCACAACCTGTTGTCTAATATCAATTCTGCCTATATAGAGGCGGCCAACAGGCTTCGGCCTAAAAACAAGAAGCGTAAGGTCGTAGCCTATGTGGAGTCTTATGATGACATCTTCTTCTGGAGGAGTGTGCTTAGCGATTTTGAGGATGACAATACAGAGTTTGAAGTAATCTTGCCAAGCAAGACCAACCTCAATCGCGGCAAGAAGACCGCCATGATGAATCAGTTGGGCGATGCCCTTGGCAATTATATGATAGCATGTGTAGATGCTGACCTCGACTACCTGCTGCAAAGGCATACTCCCAGCTCTGAACGTATGCTTTCCAACCCATACGTTGTCCATACATACGTGTATTCCATAGAAAACTACTTCTGTTATGCTAAGAGCCTTCATAATGTATGCGTTATGGCGACTCTCAATGACCGCAATATATTTAATTTCGAGGAATATCTGAAACAGTACTCGGAGATAGTCTACGACCTCTTTGTGTGGCTCGTGTGGCTGCATCGCAGGGGGCGTTTTAATGACATGCCGCTTTCTTCATTTAATAATATCACTTCTGTAGAGCAGTTGAACATTCAAAAGCCTGTTGATGCTCTCGATAAGTTACGTAAAAATGTTAACCGTAAACTTTCATGGCTTCAGCATCATGTGCCCGAGGCAAAAGGCAAGCTCGGCTTCCTCAAGGAAGAGTTGGCTCTTCTTGGTGTAGAGAGAGACAGCACCTACCTCTTCATCCAGGGTCATCATCTGATGGATAATGTGGTAGATGCTGCACTCACTCCAGTCTGCACCGTGCTTAGGCGCGAGAGGGAAAAGGAAATCAAACGTCTGTCTCATGGCAATGCGACGCAGATGGACAATGAGTTGGCCTGCTATTCCCACAGCCAGCTTGTGCCCGCTCAGATTTTGCGCCGCAACATCATGTATAAGGATTGCCCCGTGTATCAGAGGCTAAAGGAACATGTGGGGAGGTTGCTCTCTGCCAGCCTTTCTGTCAGCGACCGATAATCCTGTATCTGCCGCTTAAGTGCATGAAGGCGAAGAGGCGGAGCAGCCCGTCGTAATATGCGTCGAAATAGCCATCCTCGAATGGCTCATGCTTTGCTTCCCACAGCGCATCTACAAAATCCTTGCTCTTGGCATGGCTGCACATCACGGACGCAGAGGCTGTCGTGGCTACAAGTCCGATGGAATGGCGCAGTTTCTTGAATCCTCCAGCTCCGAGTATCTCTTCTTCTGCAGGCAGAGTGCCGTCTACTCTATATTGGTCAACGAAGGTGTCAATGCCCTGAGCGAAGAAGAAGTTTTGTATCTTCTCTCCATACTGTTGCTGCCATTCGCAGTCAGCGCAGCTCCATTCATAGTCGAGGGCTATGTTCATGGGCACTCGCCATGAGTCGTAGCGGAAGTTGTTGGCTCCATTGGTTCTGCCTCTGAATGGTGGCATTGCGCTGCCATCATACTGGCTGTAGTCTCCGTTGAGCCCCGTCTTCTCGTGTATGGCTTTGTGGAGATATTCTCTTGACTTCTCCGCACACGTCTTCCAGTATTCGCTCCTTCCGTCGTCGGCCCATTTGCTCCATACTTCGTAGAAAGCAGGGATGTGATAGGAGGGGTCGGTGAACTGAGCGCCATAGCCGTCGGGGGTGAAGGTGATGAGTTGTGTCTTGGGGTCTATGAGATAAGCTTTCTTTTCTCCTCCGTTCAGCCCCATGCAGCTGTTGAGTATACGTTGAGCCTCAGCCTTATAGTTGATGCCGGTGTCGTCTCCCCATCTGTTGGAAGCGAAGATAAGGGCTGTGATGAAATAGAGTTCTCCGTCAGAGGCCGACCCTTGTGCATTTTTCGTGCCGTCTGTCTTGCAGCTCCATGCGAAGTAGCCATCGCGTTCTCCACCTTGATGCTGCATATATCTCTTGCTCCATCTCCACAGACGGTCGAAGATGTCTTTCTTGTCAAACTGAACGGCTATCATCATGCCGTAAGACATGCCTTCTGTGCGCGCATCGTGGTTCTTTATGTCGGACACATAGCCCATGGAGTCACCAACCTCGAAGTACACCTTGTTGGGGCCATGGAAGACATCGTTGAATACTTCTTCTACTTTTTTGTCCACTATCTTGGCGTCATAGCCCATTTCTACGAAGATGTTGCGGTATTGGTTTGTCTCGAAGGCTCCTTTGGTCCAAGGGGTGTATGTCTGAGCTTGAGCCATAATGATGGAGATAGTCATTGTACATGAGGTGAGAATGGTGTGTATAAATGATGGTTTCATTGCTGGTTGGTATGAATGTTATGTTCTTATGCCCTAAGCATACAATCCACATGGTGAAGTCCTGTGAGGGCTTACCATGCGGATTGCGCACATTAGGTCTTCTTATTATTCTCTTGCGAGATGGTAAGTAGGTACTCATAATTAGTTTTATGCTACCTGCTTAGATAAAATCTGTTGTCCTTTTTTCTTACTTCACCTTGATTCTGATGACAGAACAAGAGTAAGGTTCTGCGGTAACTGTCATTTTCTTGCTTACCTTTATATCCTTAGTGACAGGCTTGATAGGTTCGCCATCGAAGTAGTTCTGCTGCCATGGTTGTCCGCTGATAGATGTGATGGTGGCCTGGGGCTGCACGCTCTTGAAGCGGCTCATGTCAATATTGACATTCTTTGCTTCGCCTGCGGCATTGACGTACTTGATGTATAGCTCGCCCTTCTCTGTGTTGAGGACGCATGATGCGCCTTGATGTTTGTCGCCGTTCTCTATGGTAGCTACATCGCCGTAATAATAGTGGCCGTCAGTCGTGCCGAACATCTGCTGCACGTAGTAGCTGCAAGTCGGATATACCTTTGTGTTGTCAAAATAGATGAGGTCTGGATTCCAGCTCTCGTGGTTCTTCTTGGCGAAGAGTGGAGCATAGCTTGTCATTGTGACGACATCTCCGTTGCGTTCGATGCCAAGGAGGTAGAGAGCCTCAGCGAGAGCATCTTGAAGTTTGCGATCCTTGGATGCGTATTCGCCGAGGTAGACTTTAGTCTTTCGGTCGCGAGGGTAGTTGTCGTAGTTGTGCTGGTTGTTGAGGAAGTATTCCTTCTGCTCGTAATAGTGCTCGTCGAGGATGGCGAGGTCTATCTCTTCGGCTATTCTCCATCCGTTGTCGAAGTCTGGGTTGCCCTTGTGTGAACCAGGACCTGCAGTGCCGACTATGACAATCTCAGGGTGCTTCTCGCGTATAACTTTATACATGTACTTGAATCTTTCCTCAAACTCCTTTGTGATTTTCTCTTCGTTGCCGATACCGAGATACTTGAGATTGAAAGGGGCGGGATGCCCTTGCTCGGCGCGCTTCTTGCCCCATGTGGTGTTTACGTCTCCATTGGCCCACTCGATAAGGTCAAGAGCGTCTTGGAGCCATTCGTCCATCTCGCTCATTGGCACAACATCCTGCGCTTGAGTCTTCATTCCCCAGCCGCCGTTAGTGCCCTGGCAGCTCACGCCGCATGGGAGGATTGGAAGGGGCTGCATGCCCATGTCTTCGCAAAGCTGGAAGTATTCATAGTATCCCAAGCCCATTGACTGGTGGTATCCCCAGGTGTTCTTCAAGCCACGACGCTGTTCCTTAGGACCGATGGTGGTCTTCCAGCGATAAGTGTTCCAAAAACCGTCGCCACCTCCGTGGATGACGCATCCGCCAGGGAAACGCATAAACTTTGGATTGAGGGCTTCGAGAGCTTCTGCCATGTCACGGCGTATGCCATGTCCCTTGTATGTGTCTTGTGGCATGAGAGATACCATGTCCACGTCAAGCACACCTGTCTCCAGACATAACAATTGGAGGTTGGCTCTGTCATAGTCGGCGCTGGCTGTTATCTCAGCTGTGTACTTCTTCCATGCTTTGCCCTCAGCGGTAATGGTTGCCTCGCCGAGAACAATGTTGCCTTCGCCCACAAGGACGATGCGCACATCCTTCTTCTTGTCATCACCGTTGCGAAGGAAGACAGAGAAGTCGTATTTTGCGCCTCCCTTTACGGCTATGCCGTCAAAGCCATCGTTGCGCATGCCCACACCTGTCCATCCGTCATAGTCGTAGTAGTGTCCTACCCGTTCGACGGTGAGCCTCATGTAGGTAGGGTTGTTGGGATGGATAGGATCTGTCATCTGTGGCATCATCTGTCCGAGGGAGTGGCCTGGGCGTAAGAATCGCCATTCTGTGCCAGGACCCCATCCGTCACGTTCTGTCGGGTTGTACTCAAACGAGCCATTCTGGATGAGTTCGGAGTACAGACCACCGTCGGCAGAGTAGCTGATGTCTTCAAAGAAGATTCCGATAAGTTCGTTGCTGATTTGTTTTCCTCCAGCAGGTGCTTTGACCTTCTGGGCGAGGGCACTGGTGGGGATGCCCAGCGATGCAGCAAGCGCAATGGCTTGCAAAGTGTTGATGATTTTCATATAGTCTTAGGTGTTACGTAAAAAAATCTAAATGCAAAGATAGCTGAAATAATTGATATTCCAGCTATCTTTGTGTGAAAAACTATAATGTTGACGGATTTAAGGGTGCTTTTATTTCAGAATGATTGTTTTTCTCTGTCTTTGGAGTGTGTAGCTCTTTTTCGCTACGGCTTCTTATTTTGTCTTGCCACCGTGATTGTAAGGGTTGGTCGTTTCAGTACTTGTCCTGTTGTATGGAATTTTGATGTCTACCATGCCGTCACGGTAGACCGTAAGATGTTTGCCATCCATCGTTATTGTCAGGCGGAAGGAATGGAGTTTTGTTTTGCTATACCATTTGCCGTCGGTTGTAGCTTTGTTCTCTGTCGCCCAACTGTCAGCTGTGCCCAGCACGTTTTGTCCAGTATAGGTCTCCTTCCCTATTTTGATGTACGGATACTGCTTGCTGTTAATGCCATATACGATGTCGTGACCGGGGGTGATGACATTACCCTCATAATTGTCGGGGGAAAGTGATAGCAAGGTGTCAAGGATGGCATTTTGTGTGATGTCTGTCATGGGTATCAGTTTGCTGTCGGCCATGATGCTTGTGGGGTAGGCATTGGGGTAGCGTGTGTTGACAATCCAGTAATAGTAGTCACCGTTCATCCATGTCAGGCGAAGGGGGCTTTTTTTCGTTCCTTCGATAACGAAGGGACGAGCGTTGTTCTTCTTTGAATTGAAGGTAATCTGCTTGGATGATTTCACGGCATTGCCATCGTTTGCCATTGTGTATTTCACTATTTCATACACACCATTGATAGGTACAGAGCAGTAGACATCGTTTATGTTGTCTCTATCCACTGCCATACCGCCTGAATAGCACATCTCCACCTTGGGAGTCTGGTGAAAATGTCCTCCGCCACATGCGATGAAGGTTGACAGCCATTCTGCTCCATTCCATTTTGTATAGAAGTAGTCGTGGTTGGTCTTTTCCTTGTTGATTTTGGTCATGCTGATAATGGGATGACCCTGCTTGTCGAGTGCCATGTTCCATAGCCAGTCGCGGCGGTCGCTTGTCTTGTCGACGATGGTATATGGATGTGCCTGAGCGTATCCGTCGGTCTTCTGCACTCCGAATGCGCCTCTCTCCACTTCGCTGAGCTTTTTGCCTTTGATGTCATATAGGCAATGGTCGTTGATGTCAAAAACGTTGCAGTAAAGCCAATTGGGGTATTCGTTGTCGGGGTGTCCAGTAGTGTATGCGAGGTATATCTTGTCCTTACCGTTGCTCACGTATTTGGCGTAAGGGCGCGCTCCTGTCGACTTGACCATCTGATAAGGTCCCCATGTGAAGCTAATGTTGTCATTTGCATCAGGCATGCTCATCTGTGCTACTGTAGGATGCCAACCGATGCCTCTCCAGCACATGTATATATGGTTTGGATCATCACTGAGGATGAAGGGGTTGGGGTAAGTGGTGTTGTTGGCTGTGGCGAGTCGCTTCTCTTCTCCGAGGTCTGTGATGTCGCCAGGATTGCGGCTGATGCGGTAGTAGAAGCAGGCTTCGTCTGTGTGGCGCGAGTAGATAATCATGATGCGTTCATCGGGCAGGACGAGGAAGGCGGGGTTGTCATGGTCGTCTGGCTGAAACCATGAACGCACCAGCACCTCTTGGCGTGTCTTTTTCCGATGGTCTATTTGCGTGGCCTTGATGTTGCCGTGACAGTCAATATAACCAAAGTAGGTAGAATTGATTTTGTTTTTTTTGTTTTCATAGTGAAGGGCACGTGGATCGGCAAACCAGCACCATGCCCCCTCCTTTGCTATTGTATGGCCTTGGTAAGCCTTATTGGTTTGAGCAGAAGCCGTCAATACGGCTGTTGCTGTTGTTAAAGTTAAGATGATAAGTTTTTTAATCATGATTGTAACAGGTTGTTAGTTGAAGTTAGTCATAATAGATATTTGAATGCAAAGTTAATGTAAATAATGATAATTACATTGCCTGACACATGGAAAAAAGATAAAAATGCCTAACTTTGTGCTTAAATATTTGAAATGACAATGACACTCTTAGAAAAATTAAACTTCGAAGACAGGTTCGCTGCCAGCATCGGAGCGCGTCTCACGCACGTGGAGGAAGGGTTGGCCAAGGCCGAGGTCATAGTGGAGAAACGCCATCTAAATGGTGGAGGAGTATGTCAGGGGGGTGTGATGTATACGCTTGCCGACCTTGCCTTCGCTGCTGTGGTCAACAGCCGTGGAATCCTTACTCTCGGCATATCCAACACTATCACTTTCCTCAAGTCTGCTCAGCTTGGCGATACCATCACGGCCGAATGTACTGAGGTGCTTGACCATCGCAAGTTGCCTTATTGCGACATTAAAATATACAACCAAGATAATGAATTGCTTGCTGCCATGACAGGCTTAGCCTACAGGGTCAACTGCGATTTCCCTTATGAGGGTCTTATGTGAGCAGGTAGTGACTTTTACCCCTATAATGACTCTATAGTGTTTTAGATTTCCCGTAATAATTGTTACATGATAGACATCAAGCTTGACGTACATACCCATACTATAGTCTCTGGCCATGCCTTCTGCACTCTCAACGAGATGATTGCAGAAGCCATGCGCCATCACTTGACACTTTTTGGCGTGACTGAACATGGGCCTGCAATCCCTGGCACCTGTCCTCCCATCTATTTCCGCAACCAGCATGTAGTGCCTCGTCAATATGGAGACATGACACTCTTGATGGGGGCAGAACTCAATATCATCGACTACGAAGGCTCTCTTGACATCACAGATGCAGAGACGCTCTCCTCCATGGATCATGTTGTGGCAGGTCTGCATAAGTTGTGCTATACAAACGGCACGCTTGCTCAAAACACTTCTGCTCTTTTGGGCGCAATAGAGAATCCCGTTGTCAACATCATATCCCATCCATGTGACGGCACAGCTGAAGAACTTGACCTTGAAGCCGTAGTCATGTCAGCTAAGCGCACATCCACTCTTCTTGAACTCAACAGCAGTTCGCTCAATCCTTTGCGCGGTAAGCATCTCGCTCACCAGATGTTTGTCAGCATGCTGGAGCTTTGCCGCAAACATGGTGTGCCCATCATTCTTGGCAGCGATGCTCACCACACGTCTGCTATATGCGATTACCGCTATGCCTTTCCTCTCTTAGCAGAGACAAATTTTCCTTGTGAACTTATCATCAATGATAAACCTTCCGATTTTCTCGCTTTGATAGGGAAATAAGGATAAAAACGCTAATAAAAAAGTGCAGAAAGTGCTTATTCGCAAAAAAAAAGCCTAAAAGTTTTGCGGAATGAAAAAATAGTCATACCTTTGCACTCGCAAACGAAAAAGAGACGGTGCCATAGCTCAGTTGGTAGAGCATCGGACTGAAAATCCGTGTGTCCCCGGTTCGAATCCTGGTGGTACCACTCGAAAAGGAAGTTGAGATAATCAGCTTCCTTTTCTGTTATATTGAATTTATCGTTCTATAAATTGTTTATTTCACTTCATACAATTCTATTCCCGTTTTCTTGCCCAAATTACGACTGTACTGTTTGTCGCTGGCATTGTTCCAATGCTCAAACACACCGAGGCTACCCGTTTTTACACCGTTAGGCCGGTAATCCCCAAACTTAGCGTTCCGTCCCTTAGCAGCTTCCTTAAGATAATTATCGCAATTCCTGCTGGAGCCCTTTTTAAACTGTGGAGCACCACTGAACCCCAACTCTCCACCAAATTCCGCAAACAGAAAATCCATGCACACGCATTCTATAGCCACGGGGTCGAGGGACATAAAGTAACTTGCACTCCATTGGTTGCCAAACATCTTCCAACGGTCACGGTCAGTGTGCGGTGCACCAACATTTGTCTGCATACCATATAAGCCATCAACAATATACAAAAGCGTTTTCTTACCAAGGTTGGGACATCCCATGAGGTCTACATAGGCACTATAGTCACCCTCCGCACCCATCATCTGGCTGACCGTATGCGTGCCATGCATACGTGAGGGGAAAGGTACAGAACCAAAATGGTTCTTAGCGCACAAGGTTACACCCGATATTTCATGACCCTTCAACAGGGCCATATTTATAAGGTAAGAGGCATCCTTCACCGCTTGGGGCAATACAGTGCCAAGCGTCACACTGGGATCAGTGTACGTGATGGCATCATTCACCCAATGTGCAGAATCTACTCCAGGCGAACCCACCGCGCTCATCCATTTCACATGCGGGAAAAGACGGTGCACCGGCTTGTAAAGCCTATTAGGCATAGCCCGCTTCTTCCAACCTATTGTAGCATCATAAATTGTGATACATTCCTGCGGCACACCAGCATTTACTGTCAGTTGTCGCAATAGAGCGATTGTTGCTTGTGGCGACTGGTCAATGTCATTGTCATGGTCATCTGTGTCATAAGTGTTGTTGAGATTTATCTTAATGGCAATCTTTTCTCCTTTTTTATATCCACGGCTTCCTCGCCCGTTATGTTCATTGTAATATCTGAAGATGTTTTTCCAAGCTTTTTTCGCCGAAGAGGCCTCCGACAAAGCACACAATGACTTGTCAAACATTGTCTCAAGTCTGTTTAGGTCTATGTTACCGTCATCCCACCAATGTCCATCCTTGCCATTCCAGCGTGCCACTAAAGAATCCCTAACCCATGTGACCCTTCCTGGACAAATACCTTTTGCCTCTCCGAAAGGTTTATTCGATTCAAAGTGAAGCTCTTGCGCTGTCAGACTGGAGGTATAAGAAATTGCCAGAACCAATCCTATGAGCAGACTGGTAGTAAACATTTGCCCTCCATCTTGTTTTTTCACTCTCTTTCCATTCAGTTGCACCTCGTCCGCTGAACACATCCTACTGCGTATAAGACATGATTGATGCGCACGTCGAACGCATGACAAAAAGCCTTCTCTTAGTTCTTTTATACCGCATGTCACCATTTCGTCAAACATGCCTTTCCCTCCTAAAGTCTTTATTCCATGGGTAAGAGTTGCCACCCTCAATCCTGATTTTCCCAAAGTTCTGTATTCCATATCCCTATGCTTTAATACGTAGAAAGTTTACATTCAACTTGTTTTAAAGCCACAAATTTACATAAAAATCGGCGCACCTGCAAAAACCTGTGTTTTCGTTTGCAACCTTTTGCTATAAAAAATCTTTGTAGTACCTTTGTCTTTCCAAAATCATACAGCAATGTCAGAGAATCCATTAGTAAAGCTATTAAGCTATATACTCC
>JAXJBE010000153.1:0-1781 GCA_036303125.1 Bacteroidaceae bacterium | reverse complement strand
CAGGGTGTACAGAGCACTCCCACGTCTCCGCCAGAGGAGTAATGTCAATCTTCTTCCCGTATTCCTCTCGCAGTCTCGTTCCGCCCCAAAGGTAATCCTTACCAACGGGCTGTAACTTCATGATTTCCACTGCTGTTCCCCCTGTGTCTATCATTTAAGAGGGAACTGTAAATCAGAAAACTTGATTTTATCGCTAGCATTAATCTCGTCACCTAGCTGGACTTCAATGATATCCAGATCCGTCAGTGCCTCTACGGCGTGCTTGCAGCCAGCTGCAATGGTAATCACATCTCCAGTACGAAGGAGCTGCTCCATTCCATCTACTACAGCCTTGCCTTTTCCGCTTATCACAGTCCAGACTTCCTCGCGGTAGTTGTGCATATGGTAGGTTAGATGCTCGCCCGCCCTCATGGAGAGCTTGATAGTCATGGAAACCGGCTGCACATCCATGACAGTGTATGTACCCCATGACTTCTCAGCATAACGAGCCTCAGTCTCAATCTTCTCAACATAAGGCTTCATGTAACCACTGCGCTCTTTATCTGAAATTAGAATGCCATCGCCGCTGGCAGCAACGACCATATCCTTGCACCCCATGCAGAGAATAGGGATGTTCAGCTCGTTCACCACGTTGATATTCTCACAGGTATCATCCAAGACGACACGGCCTTTTGTGGCATCGGCCATAACCTCGGCCATCATGCTCCAAGTGCCGACATCCTTCCAGTCACCACTGTAGCGCAGCACCTGGATGCTCTGTTCTTTCTCAACAACTGCGTAGTCAAAGCTGATCTTTGTCATCATGTCGTACTTGCTGAACAGATCACGATAATCATCGAATTCGATCATGCTGTGGGCTTTCTTCAGCAGATAGGAAAGCTTGAAAGCAAAGATACCAGCATTCCAAAGTGCATGCTGGGCGAGATACTTCTTGGCTGTCTCAGTGTCCGGCTTCTCTTTGAATTCAGAAACCTTGCTGACGTTCTCGCCGCTCTCCGGGATGATGTAGCCGTACTTCTCACTCGGATAGGTAGGTTCAATACCCATCAGTGTGAGGTTTGCATTACCCTCTTCGGCCAGCTCTTGCAGCTTACCGGCTGCCTCATAGTAGGTATTATCCACATACGGATCAACGGGGCAAACAACGACAGCCTCGTTTTCATCTACGCCAAGCTCATCATGCAGATATGTAGCCGCCAGTGCGATTGCAGGGAAAGTATCACGACGGCAAGGCTCAACACATATAGATACCTTACCTTCCAGTTGATTCTTAATGGCACTCGCCTGCGATTTACTGGTAGCAATCGTCACGTTGGCATTCGGGTCAACCGTGGTAATCTGGCGATACACACGCTGCACCATAGACTCATATTCGCCGCTCTCATCTTTGAACAGCTTAACGAATTGCTTGGATCGCTCCTCATTGGAAAGTGGCCACAGCCGCTTACCGCTGCCACCGGACAGTAAAATAATGTTCATGACATAGTTCCTCGTACTTTTTTAGTGCTTCATTTTTCGCAATTTTTTATGATGCTTATCTCGTGATGCATATTTCAGCCCCACCCGATTACTTTAAACCGAGCTTCGTCTGAATCGCATTCTGAGTTTCTTCCAGCTTCTTCTCGGCTGCATCCCTATGCCTAACTTGGAATCAACACAACTCCAACGGATTTCAGCTTCTGTCTTTTTGTGCCTATTATCACCGTGATCCCAACCAGATACACATGCTGTACTTCTTTTTTTGAATCCATTCCTCTATTCCATCCTCATTTTTGTGTTTT
>JAXJBE010000152.1:0-9293 GCA_036303125.1 Bacteroidaceae bacterium | reverse complement strand
GCATATTCGTCCATGTTGCCTGGGCGGTTCTCGTTGATGGCGCAGTCTATGTCTATTAGTGTCTGGACGGCCACTCGCCCGTTCCAGCGGCGGAGCATGCGCATGGTCTCTCTCTGAAGGCGTATATCTATGCCTGTATAATTGTAGGGAGAGAGGTATGTGTCGAGCACATTGGATGTGCCGATGCCAACCATTGTTGAATGGATGACTTCTTTGTGAATGGACGATGATGGCAGACATGTGGTGGTGCAGCTTTCTTGTCTGCTTTGCGCGAAGGACATGGAGAGGCTTGACAACAGGACGATTGCTGTTGCCAAGCCTCTTCTCATTATTATATTATAGGAATGCTTCATTGGGAAATCTGAGGAGACAATAAAAAATGGTGTCAGAAGAGCCTAAGCTGCCCTGTTATCTCATCGCGCACCTCGCTGTCGCTCTTACCCTCATCTGGGTCAACCACAACGGCTGGCTCTGTGTCGTCTGGTTCATTGTCTTCGTCATCATCCTCTACCGGGAATCGTGTGGGTTCAAGTTCCTTAACTCCTGCAAGGCTGTAGGTGGTAAGCCTTTTGCCCTTAGCCTTGATGCCTTTGACAGATATGTATTCTTCCGCATCCACTTCAAGGGGTCCGCGGAAGGTATCTGGCTCGTTGAATGTGAGTTCAAGTCGAGGGTAGTCTGTATCTGTCAGCAATATGAGATGGCTGTCGGGGTTCTCGCCGAGATAGCTCTGTTTCTTTTTTGTCTCTTCAAATAGGAAACGCTTAATGTAAGGCTGGTTCTGGTTGTCGGCATCCCAGAGGACTGCTGTCCACACTTTTTTAGCCTTATATTTTTCTATGCGTAAGATGTTCTGTTCGTAATGGTTGTTGGCATCAAAATTGGTGAGGTAGTAATTGCCATCATCAAGAATCACCAATATCTGGTCATTGTTATGGAACTCGCCAAGGAAGTCGCCATGCTCATCATAGTTGATGCGCTGCACATCTGGATCCCACCATACCTTAAGCCCGCCGAGGGTGCTGCCTCCGTATGCCTTGAGCTGTATGCGGAATATCTCGTGCTTGGTCAGTTGGTTGCCGCGCGCCGCGCGCCCCTTGATGTCCACCTCGCTGAAGTCTTTCTCGAAGACGAGCTTTTTGAGTTTCTCCATAGGTTTGAGCGTTATCTTTATTATCTCGGCCTCTCCGTTGGTGTTAGCGGAGAACCAGGTGACTTTGGACTTTGGCGTGCCCATGGTGAGGTCATACTCTCGGTCTCGGGTGACACTTGGCACATTGAAGCGTTTGATGTATGTCACCCCTGTCTTGCCGTCCTTGTATGTGGCATTGTAGATGGTGCGCGTGTCGTTTTTCTTGAAGACTGCCACATGGATAATCTCAACCTTGCGTTTCTCAGCCTTGGAGCGCTCGGTCTCTCCAATGAAGACTTTCTCCGCCACCTTGATGACCTTGTATGTGCCGTCTTTGTAGAAAATGATGATGTCATCTATATCAGAGCAGTTGCACACAAACTCATCCTTCTTGAGAGATGTGCCCACGAATCCTTCAGCACGGTTGATATATAGTTTCTGATTGGCCTCGGCCACGGTTGCTGCCTGAATGGTGTCGAAGTTGCGTATCTCTGTCTGGCGTGGATGCTCTGCGCCATACTTGGTCTTGAGGAAGCGGAACCACTCTGCCGTGACCTCCACGAGGTTGGCCAAATCGCGCTTGATCTGCTCAAGCTCGGCCTTTAGGCGGGCTATGAGTTCATCTGCCTTGTCCTTGTTGAATTTCAGTATGCGCGCCATCTTTATTTCCATAAGATGGAGGATATCGTCTTTCGTCACTTCGCGCACGAACTGGGGATAGAACGGCTGAAGCCTCTGGTCTATATACTCACAGGCTGCATCCATGGTCTTGGCGTTCTCAAATTCCTTTGCTTTGTATATGCGCTCCTCGATGAATATCTTCTCGAGCGAAGAGAAATGGAGCTGCTCAAGAAGTTCATCGCGGCGAATCTCCAGCTCACGCTTGATGAGGTGTTTGGTATAGTCCACGCTCTTGCGGAGCACGTCGCTGACGGTTAGGAACTTGGGCATACGGTCGTCAATGACGCAGCAGTTGGGCGAGATGCTTATCTCGCAGTCAGTGAAGGCATAGAGTGCATCTATGGTCTTGTCACTTGAGACGCCTGGGAGAAGATGGATGACTATCTCCACTCCCGCCGCAGTAAGGTCCTCCACTTTGCGCGCCTTTATCTTGCCTTTCTCGATAGCCTTGAGGATTGAGTCAATGAACTGGCTCGGTTTGGACGGCGAGCCAGTCGTCTTGCCATAAGGTATCTCCGTAATGGCAAGAGTCTTGTTGTCCCGCTTTTCTATCTTGGCACGCACACGGACAACACCGCCGCGCTGGCCATCGTTGTATTTGGACACATCTATCGAGCCTCCTGTCTGGAAGTCCGGATAGAGCTGGAATGGTTCATTGTAAAGATAGTGGATGGAAGCGTCGCATATCTCATTGAAATTGTGAGGAAGTATCTTTGAACTCAATCCGACAGCGATACCTTCCACTCCTTGAGCGAGGAGAAGCGGAAATTTGACAGGCAGCGAAATGGGTTCCTTGTTACGTCCGTCGTATGACAGTTTCCATTCTGTTGTCTTGGCGTTGAAGAGTACATCAAGAGCGAACTTGGAGAGACGCGCCTCAATATAACGAGCGGCGGCGGCATCATCGCCCGTAAGGATATTGCCCCAGTTGCCCTGGCAGTCGATAAGAAGGTCTTTCTGTCCGAGCTGCACGAGGGCATCCTTGATGGAGGCATCTCCATGAGGATGGAACTGCATGGTATGCCCCACAATATTGGCCACCTTATTGAAACGTCCGTCGTCCATACGTTTCATCGAATGGAGTATGCGTCTCTGCACGGGCTTGAGTCCATCCATGATATGGGGGACTGCACGTTCGAGTATGACGTATGAGGCATAGTCGAGAAACCACCGCTGATACATACCGCTCAGATGGTGAGTGATATTATCCTTCATGGTTTCCGGATTGTAGTCGCTCTTAGGCGGCATACCGTATGATGTGGAGGTGTCAGTGGTATCAGCTTTGTTAGTGATGTCCTCAGGCGTGATGTCGTTGTTGTCGTTGAAGTCTTCGCTCATTGTGTTATTGGTGATATGGTTGATAGGGCATAGGTGGCAGGGTGATGCAGCGCTCGCTGGAGTTATCCCCTGGAGACGATTATACATACAGGGCTATAGGAGACTATTGTTCCTATAGCCCTTATAATAGAAGGTTTTACTTTGTCAATTCGAGAGTGTCAAGAGCTATCATGAGCTCCTCGTCTGTAGGAATGCAGCAGATGGTGACCTTGCTGTCGTCTGCAGAAAGCACTGCTTCTGTGGCGCGGCAGGCTCTGTTCTTGGCGTCGTCAAGTTTGACGCCCATAAACTCGAGACCCTTTGTGGCACCTTCACGCACTTCCCACTGGTTTTCGCCAGCGCCTCCAGTGAAGAGGATAATGTCGACTCCACCCATTGCGGCGGCATACTCGCCAATATACTTCTTAATGCGGTAGCAGTACATCTCCTTGGCCAGACGAGCCTTGTCGTTGCCAGCCGCTATACCTGCGAGGATATCGCGGAAGTCTGATGAGCCTTCGCTGACACCGGCGAGGCCAGACTTCTTGTTGAGGAGGTTGCTGATGCCGTGGGTGTCGAGGCCTTCCTTGTCCATGATGAAGGTGACTGCTCCAGCGTCGATGTCGCCGGAACGTGTGCCCATGACAAGACCCTCAAGCGGAGTTAACCCCATAGAAGTGTCCACACACTTGCCATCCTTGACGGCTGCTATAGAAGCTCCATTACCAATGTGGCAAGTTATTATTTTCTTGCCCTCTGGGTTGATGCCAAGAAATTCGCAGACACGCTGTGACACATAGCGGTGGCTTGTGCCATGGAAGCCGTAGCGGCGCACTCCATACTTCTTGTACAACTCGTAAGGGAGGGCATACATATAAGCATAGTCTGGCATTGTCTGGTGGAAGGCAGTGTCAAAGACTCCCACCTGTGGAATGTTGGGCAGGATTGCGCTAACAGCGTTGACACCTTTGATGTTGGCAGGATTGTGCAGCGGAGCAAGGTCGTTGCATGCCGCGAAGGCTTCCATCACCTCAGGGGTTAGCAATACTGACTTGTTGAACTTTTCTCCTCCATGCACCATGCGGTGGCCTACAGCATCAAGTTCGTCAAGACTCTTGAGCACAGCATAATCGCCTGTTGTAAGCACTTCAAATATAAACTGCACGCCGGCGGTATGTTCTTTGATAGGACGGTCTATCTGCACCTTCTTCCCGTTGTGCTTGAGTTTGAGGAACGAATCAGGCAAACCAATCTTTTCGATGCCGCCGCTGGTAAGCACGCTCTGGTCGTCCATATTGTAGAGCGCGTATTTGATTGAACTGCTTCCGCAGTTAAGTACTAATATCTTCTTCATTATATATAATTGTCAATATTCTATTGCACACTTCATGATAATCAATTCTTGGCGTCCATAGCCTGACATGCTGTGATAGCCACCATCTTATAAATGTCATCAACGGAGCATCCGCGGCTCAAATCGTTGACGGGGCGCGCTATGCCTTGGAGGATAGGGCCGATGGCATCAGCGTTGCCAAGTCGCTGCACAAGCTTATAGCTGATGTTGCCCACTTCGAGACATGGCACCACAAGCACGTTAGCCTTGCCTGCTATGTCGCTGCCTGGAGCTTTCTTTGCGCCTACTGATGGGACAAGGGCTGCGTCAGCCTGGAGTTCACCGTCAATTTTAAGGTCAGGATTGAGTTCCTTAGCCAAGCGTGTTGCCTCGACCACCTTGTCTACCACCTCATGTTTTGCGCTGCCCTTTGTGGAGAAAGACAACATTGCCACACGTGGATCGGCAAAACCTGCCACGCTCTTAGCTGTCTGTGCTGTACACACCGCTATCTGCGCTAATTGAGAAGCGTCTGGCATTGGAGTGACAGCCACATCGCCTATAACGAGCACTCCTTCCTCGCCATATTGGGAAGCCTCGGTGATGAGAAGCATGGCGCCGCTGACACATGAGATGCCAGGTGCGCACTTGATAATCTGAAGAGCGGGGCGAAGAGTGTCACCTGTTGTGGAGAGGGCACCAGAAATCTGTCCGTCCGCATCGCCACTCTTTATAACGAGGCAGCCGAAATAGAGAGGGTCTAACACCTGCTGGCGCGCCTTTTCTATCGTCATGCCCTTCTTCTGCCTGAGTTGGAAGAGAAGTTGCGCATACTCTTCAGTCTTCTCTGAAGTGGAGGGGTCAATGATGGTGGCCTTGCCGATATTCTTCAGTCCGAGTTTATCAGCTAAAGCATAAATCTCTTTTGGATTGCCGATAAGGATAATATCGGCTATGTCGTCAGCAAGCGACTTGTCGGCGGCAGTAAGTGTACGTTCCTCCAAGGATTCTGGAAGGATGATGCGCTGCTTGTTTGACTTTGCGCGCGCAATAATACTTTCAATTAAAGCCATGTTTATAATATGTTAGTTTGTTTTCTTAAAGTTATGTCTGGAGATTGCAAGGAGACAAAATCTTGGCTGCCGCCCAAGGCTTGTTTGTCTTGGTAACGCTAATTGAGCCAAGATGTTGCAAAGTTAGCATTTTTTATCGATTTGCCCAAGTGGCGCATAAGAAAACATGACGAATTTTGTGCTATACATTATAAATGAGGGGGATTTGTTACATGGCGGCAAACATTTGTTACAACTATATTCTTCACGTAAAGAAGAAAGTGCGTATCTTTGCGGCGAATATACAACAAACGATATGTGCAGGCACATTGCGCCACATGCTTTTAAGCTCACGACCTAACGCTACTGCATGTTTATTCAGACTCACATCTTAGCTTTCAACAGGAAACAATTATAAATACCAATCACAACTATGAGAAAAGTACTTTTCAACCTAATGATTGCAGTCGCTGCCTTCATGGCCACACTTTCCGCGACAGCTCAAGAACGTCGTCCCATCGACTCACAACACCCGCTATGGCTCATCCATATAGACGTATGGAACAAGGCTGACCCTCAAAAAATCATCAATCTCATCCCCGATGACATCAAGCCCTGGGTGTGCCTCAACCTCTCACTCTCTTGCCAGTACGACACAGAGAAGAACGTGTACAAGATGCCGCAGAATGCCGTGAAGACATACAAGTCTTGGGCTACAGTATGTCAGGCCAATGGGATGTGGTTCACCTGCCAGCCTGCCAGCGGTGGACACACTCACATACAGGACGATGACCTGGAGACATTCGAATATTTCTACAAGGCATATCCCAACTTCCTCGGATGGAACTATGCGGAGCAGTTCTGGGGCTTTGACGAGGCCAACGACAAGAGCTCAAGCACTCAGACATCACGCATAGCCCTGTTTGCGAAGCTGGTGCCCATGGCTCACAAGTATGGAGGATTCCTTACCATCAGCTTCTGCGGCAACATCTGGTCACACCTGCTCAATCCCGTTGGCATGATGAAACGCAACAAGGATTTGCTCAATGCCTGCCAAGCATATCCAGAGGCTATCCTCTGGCTTTACAAGTATACGACAAGTTCTTGCTTCTACAACAATGAAAGTGTCACATTCTCCCCGTTTGTGGCAGGTTTGGCCAAAAACTATGGCATACGATATGACAACTGTGGATGGAACGGTGCACTGGATAATCTCTTCGGCAATAACCACGGCAAGAAATATCCTGTGGCAGCAGGCATCGGCACGGCTATGGAACAGACATGCGTCAATGGCGGCGCTGTATGGGATGGCCCTGAGCTCATCTGGACAGAAGACTTCCAAAATCTCAACAACTCGACCGTCAATGGCTACACTCGCCGCAACTGGGGCACATTCCCGGGGTTTGACAACGCTTGGATAGACATGTTCCGCAAGATTATTGACGGCACCATGTATATACCCACAAGAGAGGAGGTTGTGGAGAAAACAAAAATCATCATCATCAACAATATGACCTCAGGGTCAGACGAAGATAAGTATGCGGCATGGGGAAGCCTCTATGATGGCCTCTACAAACAAAATGACCCGTTCAACAAGAACAATGGACAGTGGATGGACAACTTATGCTACTTCAAAAAGACCGGACGCTACGGAACCATTCCTGTAGCCAATGGCACATACGATGAACTTGCCAAAGCCATCCCCGTCAAAGTCAACAAATCGTCATGGTCAACTCGCTGGAGCACTGACGCAAAGAAAACTGTCGAATTCAATAAATACTATCCCGAGGTGAGCAAGGGCGACCTGTATGTCAACCGCTTCAAGAACCAGCTCGTGACCTACACTCCTTACACCTACTGCAACAAGAAGACTACAGCAACAGGAGAGATACCACTCCAGTACAATACTTGCGAGACGCTCACCCTCACTTACGGCAAGCTCAGTTCTGGCATAGTAAGAGAATATTCAGATCGCATAGACTTCTACCTAAACAACTATCGCACAGATACAACAACCGTTGTCCTCGACAAGATTGTCATAGCTGGTGCAACAGCGGAGCCTACATATACCATGACCAAGCGTGCCAAAGCTATTGCCACAGCGACCCCTACATGGGATGCCACTGCTGGCACTTACACCCTCGATGTCAAGCACATGGGACCTGTAGACATCACCATCAACTGCACAGGAGCTGCCACTGACCGCAACACTGATGTCATTGGCAACCAGCCCCTCACAGCAGACCTTCCCAAACAGCCAGAACCATACAATGGCCCTGTCACCATCGAAGCCGAGGACATGGACTACAAGAGCATCAAGAGTTGCGTGACAGACCCATACGGCTGGTATCCTAATGTCAGAGGCCATGCAGGCAATGGATTCATGGACATGGGCACTAATACAGCCGGAGCACTCCGACACGAGATAAACATGCCAAAGGCTGGTGATTACAATATCTACATACGTTACACATCACCCACCAAAGCTGCCAGCATGCGAGCAAACCTCAACGGACAGAAAACTATCAAGCTTGAAAAAACAGACAACAACGAATGGAAGACCGCCTCTTTCACAACTACGATGAAAGAAGGGAGAAACGTCTTCACTCTGACCAACACAGGCGGCACAGGGCTGTACATTGACAATGTGACATACTCTCCTGCTGAATGTGAACCAGAAAAGCTTGGAGTAACAATCCGAGAGGCTGAACATGGTGCTGTCATAGCAGACAAGGAACAGGCCGCAGAAGGCGAGACCGTCACATTAACCGTAATCCCCGATGCAGGTTATGCGCTAAGTTCCCTCAAAATGACAAGTTCTGTATATTTCACCATGAACAAATTCATCGATTTCGAGAAAGGGGCGAAGACCATCACTTTCGTCATGCCAGACGAGAATGTAACCCTTCTTCCTACATTCGCTGACCAGACAGCCGTCTACACCATGGACTTCTCATCCACTCTCAGCGGCACCATGCCAAAAGGATGGAGAGCTGTGCAGGAGAACAACGAAGAGCACGCTTACCCCAACAGTTATTCATCTGGAGCCAGAACCTTTGCCGGCTTTAGCGGCTATCAAGGCAAAGCACTCTACTGGCGCAACGGTTACGCTGAATATGGTCAGCAGAGCGCATATCCTCTCGAACTCACAGAAGGCAACTATATCCTCACCTTCGCCTCTGCCGCATGGAAGGGAGCGCCACAATACAAGGTGTCTGTACTTGATTCAGAGGGCAATACCGTAGCTGAGACAGCAGCAATCACTGCCACACCCAATGCCAACGGCAACACTGCTGCCAATGTCACAACCGCCAAGAAGGTCGAACTGAAGTTTGCCATCACCACTCAAGGAAAGTATGTCATACGTTTCACTGACATGTCTTCAGAGGGAGGATTCCACGAATTTCTCATTCTCGAATGCCGCGTGAACACCGATGAGACAGCTGACGGCATAGACGGCATCTGCACAGATGCAGAGCAGAATAAGCCATTCTCCATTTTCAATACCGCAGGCATCATGCAGCATTCACTCCACTCTGGCATCAACATCATAACCATGCCTGACGGAAAGAAGCGCAAGGTAATAGTAAGGTAAGTGGCACTGTAATGCTGTGCCAAATAGAATATTGGCACACACCCCCTCCCCTGCCTACACAATGTTCCCAACGAGCAGACTCAACACTCCCAACGGGCCTGCTCACAACCCTAAATGAGTCTGCTCACAACCCCCAACGGGCCTGCTCACGAGGGGTTGTGAGCAGGCCCCTTGGGAGTGTTG
>JAXJBE010000151.1:0-1958 GCA_036303125.1 Bacteroidaceae bacterium | reverse complement strand
TAAAGGAGGATGTAACTAACATTATCTTGAATTTGAAGCAAGTAAGATTCAAGCAAGTAGTAGAAGAATTCGAGAACGAGAAAGTTAGTGTCACCGTTGAGAATTCCACAGAATTCAAGGCTGGTGATATCGGTAAGTATCTGACTGGATTTGAAGTGTTAAACCCTGATTTGGTGATTTGTCATTTAGACTCAAAAGCATCAATGCAGATAGACCTCACTATCAACAAAGGCCGTGGCTATGTTCCGGCTGATGAGAACCGTGAGTTCTGCACCGATGTCAACGTAATTCCAATCGATTCAATTTACACCCCAATCCGTAACGTGAAATATGCCGTTGAGCCATATCGTGTTGAGCAGAAGACCGACTACGACAAGCTCCTCCTTGAAGTCACTACGGATGGTTCCATTCACCCGAAAGACGCACTTAAAGAGGCTGCCAAGATCCTGATTTATCACTTCATGCTGTTCTCTGACGAGAAGATCACTCTCGAGAACACTGACGTTGAGACAAACCAGGAGTTCGACGAGGAAGTTCTCCACATGCGCCAGCTCCTCAAGACACGCCTTGTAAACATGAACCTCAGCGTTCGTGCCCTCAACTGTCTGAAGGCAGCCGACGTAGAGACACTCGGCGATCTCGTACAGTACAACAAGACAGACCTCTTGAAGTTCCGCAACTTCGGTAAGAAATCGCTTTCAGAGCTTGATGATTTGCTCGATAGTCTGAATCTGTCGTTTGGAACCGATATTTCTAAGTACAAATTAGATAAGGAATAATATCCGCATACAGGCGAAGGAGCCATCCGGCTCCTCCTGCCGTTGCGAAACTCCTTAAAACAAGAAACAAAAAATGAGACATAATAAAAAATTCAACCATCTGGGTCGTACTGCTGACCATCGCAAGGCAATGTTGACAAACATGGCTATCTCCCTGATCAAGCACAAAAGAATCACTACGACCCTCGCAAAGGCTAAGGCCTTGAAGAAGTTCGTAGAACCTCTTATCACACGTTCAAAGAACGACACAACAACTTCACGCCGTGTAGTTTTCCGTTATCTTCAGGACAAGTACGCTGTTACTGAGTTGTTCAAAGAGATTTCTACAAAAGTGGCTGATCGTCCAGGAGGATACACACGTATCATCAAGTTGGGCATCCGTAAGGGTGACGCAGCAGAGATGGCATTCATCGAGCTGGTAGACTATGATGAGAACATGGCCAAGACTCCAAAGGCAGCTGCCAAGAAGACTCGTCGTAGCCACAAGGCTGCTCCAAAGGCAGAGGCTCCTGTAGAGGCACCTGCAGCAGAGGAGGCAAAGGCTGAGGAAGCTAAGGCAGAATAATTCTCCGAATATATCTCATAGGAATTAATCCGTCCCATCTCGGGGCGGATTTTTTTGTACGCTTACCCCAGATATTTATGCCGTTTGTTCCCATCGTGTTGCCGTTTGTTCCAAATCGGGGGAAATGACGTTTTCATGAGTGGCGGTTATTCTCTATTTTTGTAGTGCAATTCATATACGATTGCACAGCAGAGATAATCAATATTATGTTAACATCAATCCCCTAAAAACATTTGTGGATTTGACTAAAACAAGGAGAACAAGAACATGAACAAGAAATTTTTCGAGTATGGCAAGTCATTCAGCAGGATGGGAATGGCAGTAGTAGCAGCACTTGCACTTACAGCAGGTTTCGCATCGTGCGGTGATGACGATGATGAAGGCGGATCGGCTACACCCAATACCGAGTCAGGCGTTCTAGAGACCACTTCAGGTAAGAAAGTGAGAGTGACAGGTGCCGGCAACCTTACATATTCCTACAACAGCGACGGCACGCTGGCATCCTTCGGTTATGGCAGCCATCCGTATGAGGCAAGCTACAACCCATTCACCTTTACACAAGACAACTACGGCAACGGCTATAAAGACGTCAGTGTGGTCAGCAACATCCGTAC
>JAXJBE010000150.1:0-2788 GCA_036303125.1 Bacteroidaceae bacterium | reverse complement strand
GTACTGCAGCTCGAGCATGCTCTCGATGCTGTTGCCAGTTCTGAAAATCAGGGTCTGAGCCTCGAGTGCAGGTGCTGTTGTCTGGTAAGCACCGTCGAAATCATTCTCAATCATATCGCAGTTGGTCAAACCATAGTTCTCAGTGTCAACAAGAGTGGGATTGAACGAACTGGAGAAACGGTCCTGATTCTGCTTTGCAAGAGAAGCCAGAGCAAGGTCAGCATAGTCAGCAGCCTTCTGGTAGTCACCATTCACGGTGTGAGCCACATAACCTGTGTCAACCTTCACAGTATCCTCCAGCATGCCACGTCCCTGGTGCAATGAAGCTCTCCAGAGGTACATGTCAGACAACATGGCGAAGATAGCACAGTTGGTAATCAAGCCCTTTGAGTCAGAGTTGCTGACGAAGCGGTTGCGAGCCTGACCCTTCACACTCTCACAATCGAGGATAATAGAGTCAAGAACAGCCAACTGGTTGGTCTGTGGAAAAGACTCCACCTCGGCATCCTTGTTGATAACCTTAGTAGTATAAGGTACATCCTTGAAAGCACGCAGCAGATAGAAGTAGTTCAATGCTCTGAGAGACTTCATCTCTGCACGCATCTGATACCACTCGGTGGTAGTGAACTGAGCGTCCTTCTCAAGCACTTCCTCACCATGAGCAAGAACCTTGTTACAGAGGTTGATGGTGTTATATACTGGTCCCCAGTCGAATATGGTCATACTGGAGTCGGGCATACCCTTCATGATCTCATTATAGGTATCATAACTTTTCATATCGGAGGTGCGGGTACGGTTCAGGTTGTAGCTGTCCGAACGAAGGTCTCCCCACACTGCCAGCCTCTGTACTGTGCTTGCCATCTGATGGTAAGCGCCATAGCGAACACCCTCAAGGTCGTTCTTGTCCTCCCAGAATTCCTCTTCCACAACCTTGTTCTGAGGATAAACAGTCAGCCAATCCTCACAGGATGTGGCAGTGAAGGCCAACACCCCAAGCAGGCAGGAAGACAGTGATATATAAATCTTTCTTTTCATGTCAACTTAATTTTAGAAACTGAGGTTTGCACTGCATGTAAATGACTTAGTACGCGGTGTTCTGCTGTTATCAGTAGATACAGAGAAGCCCTGAGGAGATACGTCAGGATCCACACCTGTATATTTAGACCAGCACCACACGTTGTTGGCAGAAGCTGACAGAGTCAACTGGCGGATACCGTATTTCTTAAGCTTCTGAGGATTGAACTCATAACGCAGCTGCACATACTGCAGACGCAGGTAGTTACCATTCTCCACGTAGCGGTCGCTGGGCAGAGAGTTGTAGCTTTCATAACCGTTGACGTTGGTCAGAGCACGAGGAATGACTGTCTCATCACCATTCTTGCGCCAGCGCCATGTAGTAGCGTAGCTCTGGTTGGTGTTAGAGCGCATGCTCTCGTAGTTGGCACGTGCCAGGTTGATGATCTTGTTACCCATACGGAAGTTGAAACCAGTGTTCAGAGAGAATCTTCCGTAGAACAATGTGAAGCCGAAACCACCATTGCACTTGGGGTTAGAGTTACCCAGGTAAACCATATCATAGCGGTCAATCTGTCCGTCGTGGTTCACATCCTCGTAGATAGCGTCACCACCCTGGAACTGCTTGCGGTAGCTCTCATTGTAGCAGTAATACATTGGCAAGGGAATACCCTTTGCATCGGTCAGCATGTTGCCATCAGCATCATAAGCGATAGGACAAGTGAAGTTCTCATGACGGCGCTGAGCTGCAGCTGCAGTGTTGATGGGGTTGCCCTGTGCATCATAACCAGTGTTGTTCACCTCGGCATAACCATAAGAGCTGATAGAAGCTGTGGTGTAGCCGTTGTGGTCGTAGTCATAACGATAAACACCCTTGTAGCGCAAGCCGTAGATAGAACCCAGAGCATTGCCGATCTGTACACGGTTGTTATAGGAGAGGTTGCCAGGCTGATAAGTCTCGGCGCCATTCAGAGCCTCCAGAATCAGGGGATCCATTTCCTCTACCTCATTGAAGTTCTGAGCAATGTTACCACGCAGCTTCATTGAGAACTTGCCAACCCTAGCGAACTTAGATGTGTAAGCATTCAACTCCCAACCCTTGTTGCGGAGAACACCTACGTTAGCTTTTGACAGGCTGGTGAAACCATTGGCACTGGCAATACGCAGATTGTTCATCAGCAAGTCGGTAGTCTTCTTGTTGTAAACCTCGAGCTCGAAGTTCAACAGGTCGTTGAGCAGACCCAGGTTGAAACCTAAGTTCCACTGCTTGGTCTTCTCCCACTTCAGCTGTGTCAGAGACAGGTTCTCGGGCTTGATCACCTGGTGACCTGCATAGTAACCGCTGGTTGAGTACTTGTTGTACTGGTCAGAACCGCTACCACCGGTGTTACCAGTGATACCCCATGTGGGACGGAAGGCCAGCATGCTCAGCCATTTCTTACTCCACTGCATGAAACCCTCATCGCTGATGTTCCAACGAGCACCTACTGAGGGGAATGTGCCATACTTGTGACCGGCACCGAAGCTGGTGCTACCATCGGTACGCAGAGTGGCATCCAGATTATACTTACCCTTGTAAGCGTAGTGAACCTGCTCGTAGAAGCTGTGGCTTCTCCACTCGCTGTTGCCAGAACCGGCACTCTGAAGAAGAGCTACCACTGTAGGATCGGTGATACCGTCGGGAGCATTCCACAGACCCAGATTCTGGCTGCTGCTGCTACCTGTTGCCATCTCGAAACGAACCAAGCCGCTCAAGCTGTGATCCTTATTCTTG
>JAXJBE010000149.1:0-33733 GCA_036303125.1 Bacteroidaceae bacterium | reverse complement strand
GTATCACCGTGAGAAGAACGCTCTATGGCCTGCAGGTGGATAATTCCTTCCAGCTGGGCAAGATGCCATTCCCCATCGTGAGCACGTTTGAAAGCAGCCTCCCAACAAACTAAAGGCAGCCTTGCAACAACCAAAGGAATAGCAAACAAGAATATATTCCCACATAACAAACAAGAATGAGAAACACGCTCACGACACTGTCGCTTCTCCTGCTTCTCACGTCATGCCACGGTATCATGGACGACATCTATGACACACCTGCCACAGACGGAGAGACAGGAGAAGAGCAGTTATATATAGACGCATCAGATTGGAGCCTATGGCACTACATAGACCTCCACACCCTCTCAGTATCTTCCTTCCCCATCCCAACAGGGAAAGACGAGCCATCCTCCCCCGCTGAAGAACAACCAGGCATATACACCTACTGGTATGACGTATTCGGAGCTGGCATAAGCAAGAAAGAGTATCGCTCCTTCGTGGCCACAGACAGCCAACCTGAGCCTTCGGCATGGGACATAGCCATACACCGCAACAACGTGCGCACCAACGGAGCAGCCGTGCACGAGACAGCGTTCACCTCCATGGATGACCTGCCTGAAAGCAGCGCGAGCTTTGCTGATGCAGACTTCCATGCCGACCAGTGGAACGAGACGGACGTGTGGACTATACAGGACAAGATGCTCCAGGGACTCATCGGCAACCAGGGCATCCGCATCAATCCGACCCTCTCCTCCTGGCTCAGCGTCAAACTGCCCCCGATTCCTCCAGCCTTCACCCTCAACAACCATGTCTTCATCCTACGCTTTGAGGACGGTACACACGCAGCCCTCCAACTCGTCAACTACCAGAGCACCAAGGGAGTGAAATGCTGCCTCACAATAAACTATAAATACCCCTACTGATGATGCCATCACACATCAATATCATACGACTCAGCCTTGCCTTCGCCTTGACGGCCACACCTCTCCTGCACGCTAACGCCAAAAAGGCCAGCACATCCATGGATGACCAAGTACAGGCATCCGCTCTGACCACACAGGAAGAGACACAGGAAACGGACTCCGCACTCATTCTCAATGACGTGGTGGTGACAGGGACACGCACTCCGAAACTCCTGAAAGACACACCTGTCATGACTCGCCTCATCACCTCTGCCGACATAGAGAAGGCTGACGCCACCAATATAGAAGACCTTATGCAGGAAGAGATGCCAGGAGTAGAATTCTCTTACGCGATGAACCAAAAGCGACATATCAACATGAGCGGATTTGGCGGCCAGAGCGTACTCTTCCTCATAGACGGCGAGAGGATGGCGGGCGAGACAATGGACGATGTGGACTTCTCACGACTGGACATGAGCAATGTGGCACGCATCGAAATAGTCAAGGGGGCTGCAAGTGCCCTGTATGGCAGCAATGCCTCTGGAGGCGTCATCAACATCATCACTAAGGAAAGCCAGAAACCATGGCATATCAATCTGCACTCACGCTTTGCGCGCCATAATGCACTCAGAAGCGGAGGCAGCTTCTCGGTCAGGGGACAACACATGGCCAACACACTGACTGTCAACCACACCAACATCAATGGCTATGACCTTCACAATGCAGATATGCCGTCGGCACAGGTGGTGACATCTTTATTCGCTGATCGCACATGGAACTTCAAGGACAAACTGACCTGGTCGCCCACATCGGCACTCCAGTTGACAGCACGCGCAGGATACTATTTCCGCGAGATAACACGGTCGGCAGACTCGCCCGAACACTACAGGGACTTTTCCGCTGGCATGAGAGGACTGTGGAGATGCAGCAGCAGCGACAACATCGAACTCTCATACTCGTTTGACCAATATGACAAGTCTGACTACTATCGCATACCCAACCTTGACATACGCGACTACCGCAACGTGCAGCACACCACACGCCTGCTCTACCACCACTATTTAAACAATGACATATTCACCGCCGGGGCTGACTTCACCTACGACTACCTCCTCAATGCAAACCTCAACAACACCGAACGCTCGCAGGAGTCAGCAGACGCATTCCTGCAGTATGACTGCAACATCTCTCCACGATGGGAGATAGTGGGCGCACTGCGCTATGACTACTTCTCAGACAGCAGAGAGAGCAGCCTCACACCTAAGATTAACGCTCGCTACAAGGCGACAGACGACATAAGCCTGCGCGCTGGATACGGCATGGGATTCCGCTCCCCTTCCCTCAAGGAGAAATACTACAACTTCGACATGGCAGGCATCTGGATAGTGCTCGGCAACCCCAACCTCAAACCTGAGCGCAGCCACAACTTCAATGTCTCAGCAGAATACGCGCATGCCGGCTACAACATTACAATCAGTTCGTTTTACAACAAGATAGACAACAAGCTCGCCACTGGTGTGCCACATTATCTCCAAGGGGATATCAGTCAGCTCTATCTTGACTACATCAATCTTGACAGTTACTCTGTATATGGTGGCGAACTGTCGCTGCAAGGGCAATGGAACAACGGCATCAAAGCTCGCCTCGGCTATGCCTACTGCAATGAACGTCTGGTTCACAATAAGGAAGGACTTAGCGTGAACAGCCAGTACATACCTGCACGAAAGCATTCCCTGTCAGCTCGCATAGACTGGGAACGCAACATAGCGTCTAATCATATCATGCGCCTTTCCCTCAACGGACGCTTTGCCTCTTCCGTTGAGAACATTGAATATGTAGACTACTACGACATGAGCCAAGGCACAAAGAAAGTGGAGTATCCTGCATACACACTGTGGAAAATGTCGGCTGCATACCTGTGGCCTAATATAGGACGCCTGACCATATCCGTTGACAACATGTTCAACTATAAACCCAAGTATTACTATTTCAACAGCCCCATGACAGACGGCACAAACCTCATGATAGGTTTTGCCGTTGATGTAAGCGGGAAGTAAAGGTTGGCACCCCTCCAGAGCCCGCCTGCTCACAACCCTTCGGGAGCTTGCTCCCAACCCCTCGCGAGCAAGCTCACAGCCCCTCGGGAGCCTGCTCCCGAGGGGCTGTGAGCTTGCCCGTCAGAAGGTGTGAGTAAACCCATTGGATGTGTTGGGCTGAGGAATATTTCACCAGACAACAATATTATTTCAAAGAGAAAACGGCCCAAACAACATGATGAATACAAAAAAGAATGGCAAAAACGCATAGTATGGGCTTTTTTTTGTATATTTGCACACAGAAAAACTATCAAGCAAGAATCAGCAACCGCTGGCTCTTGCGATAAACAGCCCTCCCAACCAATGAATACAACATTGTCTATAACATCCATAGCAACCATCATCCCATGCGAGATAGCGTGGGAGATTAACATAACACAGACCATCCTCATAACCTTGATTGTGGCGGCAGCCTTCTATATTGCCTTGTCGTCTATCACAAAACGCATCCACAAGAAGATGGACGAACAGAAGGCAAGTCTGGAAAAGCAGCACGAAAAAGAGATGGAGGAGGCTAAGCGCACAATGATGACAAGCGTCAGCCAAGAGCTTCTCACCCCGATGACCATGATTATCAGTCCACTTCAGCAGATGGCAAGCGAACCTCTAACTGAAGAAACAAGGATAAAGTTGCAGATGATATTGAGAAGTGCTCAGATGATGCTCCACCAAATCAACATGCTGCCTGCGGGCATAAGGCCCGCAGCCATACACGGGATGCCCAACATGGGAATGCCCGCAGACGTGACCAACAATGTTCAAGCTGCAACGGACACACCATCTTCCAGCATCGCCCCGGCAACCAATACCGCATCACAAACAGACACAATAACCAATGCCACGGCCGATGAGGAGGAAAACGAGGGCACCACCTACGGCATCATGGTGACTCACGTGTCGGACAAGGTCATAGCAGCACCGGAGAAACCTTCACCCACGCTCTCCAGCGTGGATGACAGCAATGCCGCCGCCATCATCCAGATGAGCGAGATTCACGACAAGGAGATGCAGGATGCCGCCAACCATCGCTTCACCATGCTGATGGTCGACGACAGCCAAGACATGTGCCGCTTCGTGCGCGATTATTTCCGTGGCGAATACAACGTGATTACAGCCCGAAATGGCGAGGACGCTTTGGAGCGACTCAAGGACGATGATGGCATAGACCTCGTGGTAAGCGATATCACTATGCCTAAGATGAACGGTTTCGAACTATGCCGACGCATCAAGAGCGACCTCAGATGGTCACACATACCCGTCATACTCCTCACGGGCATAGCCAGCAACGATGGTGAGATGGAGGGAATCAAGATGGGCGCAGATGACTACATAACCAAGCCTTTCAATGTGGAGATGCTGCGACTGAGAGTAAAAAAATTCATCGAAAAGAAAGAGGTAAGGCAAAAGCAGTTCAGAGAGAAGGTGGATGTGATGCCAAGCGAAATCACCATCACTCCAATTGACGAGCAGTTCATCCAATGCGCCATCAAGATATGCGAGAACCATATATCCGATGCGGAATTCTCCGTAGAGATGCTCGGACAAGAACTCTCACTCAGCCGCACCTACCTCTACAAGAAACTCATCAGCATAACAGGCAAGGGACCTGCTGAGTTCATCCGCACGATAAGGATGAAACGCGCCAAGCAGTACCTCGAGCAGAGCCAAATGCAGATGACAGAGATTGCGGCAAAGCTCGGACTCACAAGCGCTAAGCGACTGACAGAAAACTTCAAGAGCGAGTATGGCATCTCACCTTCTGAATATGTGCGCCGCCTGCGCTACGAAAGAGCCTTTGCTGTCAATGGCAACAATGCCGAGGATGCAGCCGACAAGGAAGGAGAGACCGTTAAGCAGCCTGCAAAGGATGAAATCCAAGAACAAAAGACAACTGATTTATAGCAACGCCACTTATAATCCCTGTTAAATCCATGAAAGAAATACAAGATATCAAGATAGCGGTAGCAGGCACAGGATATGTGGGACTCAGCATCGCCACTCTCCTTGCACAGCACCATCATGTGACAGCCGTAGATGTCATCGCAGAAAAAGTCGACCTCATCAACCACCGCCTATCCCCCATCCAGGACGAATATATAGAACGTTATCTTGAAGAGAAAGACCTCAACCTCACAGCCACCCTTGACGGACGTTCAGCATACAGCGATGCAGACTTTGTCGTCATCGCCGCCCCCACAAACTATGACCCAGCCAAGAACTACTTCGACACGTCTCATGTCGAGGAAGTCATAGACCTCGTCACAGAGGTCAACCCTGACGCTGTCATGGTTATCAAGTCAACCATCCCTGTAGGGTACACTGAAAGCCTCTACAAGAAATACGGGAAGAGCCTCAAGCTGCTCTTCTCTCCAGAGTTTTTGAGAGAGAGCAAGGCCCTGTATGACAATCTCTACCCTTCGCGCATCATCGTCGGTGTGCCTAAACGCATTGACGTGGACAATATCACCCAGCTCAACGACGCTGCCAAGATGTTTGCAGACCTCCTCCAAGAGGGTGCAATAAAGGAGGATATCGATGTGCTCTTCATGGGACTTACTGAGGCAGAAGCCGTCAAACTATTTGCCAACACCTATCTTGCCCTGCGCGTCTCCTACTTCAATGAACTCGACACATACGCAGAGGTAAAAGGGCTGGACTCGCAGGCCATCATACAGGGTGTGGGACTCGACCCCCGCATTGGCACACACTACAACAACCCATCTTTCGGCTATGGTGGGTACTGTCTGCCTAAAGACACAAAGCAGCTCCTCGCCAACTATCAAGATGTGCCACAACAGATGATGACAGCCATCGTGGAGAGCAACCGCACACGCAAAGACTTCATCGCCGACCGCGTCTTGCAGATGGCTGGCTATTACAGCTACACCAACAGCGTCAGATGGAATGAATCTGCTGAAAAAGATGTCGTCATAGGAGTATTCCGCCTGACGATGAAGAGCAACTCGGACAATTTCCGCCAATCATCCATACAAGGCATCATGAAGCGCATAAAGGCGAAGGGGGCGACAGTGGTCATCTACGAGCCCACACTCCCCAACGGCACAACATTCTTCGGTTCTAAAGTCATCAATGACATTGAGGAGTTCAAGCGTATCTCTCAAGCCATCATAGCCAACAGATACGATGCCTGCCTTGACGATGTGAAGGACAAGGTATACACCAGAGACATCTTCAGAAGAGACTAACCACTTTAGTCACCTCTCAGAGAAATACTAATTCACCAATCATACTTTCCAATGAAAAAGATTATTTACCTGTTGCTTCTCCTGCTGACCTGCCAGTTCATCCATGCCAAGAAGTTCGAACTGCGTCTGCTCAATCACTGGGATAACCCCGATGGCACCATCGAACGAGGCTATGCCGGGCGTAGTATATGGAAATGGGAAGAAATACCAACAGGTAAGAAGCCCATGCCTGCAGACCTGAAGAAACGATATGAAGAGTATGCACGCATCAACCAGGCCTACGGCATCAACGGCACTGTGCTCAACAATGTCAACGCAAAACCCATGATGCTCTCACGGGCCATGCTGCAAAAGACAGCCAAGATAGCTGATATCCTGCGCCCATACGGCATCAAAGTCTACCTATCCATCAACTTCGCATCGCCAAAGGCTCTCGGAGACCTCACCACTGCAGACCCTCTCGATGCCAAGGTGCAAACTTGGTGGAAGAAAAAGGCTGACGAGATATACAAGCTCATACCAGACTTCGGAGGATTCCTCGTCAAGGCAAACAGCGAAGGAGAACCTGGGCCTATGGACTATGGACGCACTCATGTGGATGGTGCCAACATGCTGGCTGCAGCCCTGCAGCCTCACGGAGGCATTGTCATGTGGCGCGCCTTTGTCTATTCAGCCAAAGGAGGCGACCGCGCCAACCAAGCGTATGAAGAGTTCATCGGCTTTGACGGCATGTTCAGCGACAATGTCATCATACAGATAAAGAACGGTCCTATCGATTTCCAACCACGCGAACCAGTCTCCCCCCTCTTCTTTGCGCTGAAGAAGACAAAGATGATGGTTGAGTTCCAGATTACTCAGGAATACACTGGTGGAAGCATTCAGACATGTTTCCTCGCTCCCATGTGGAGAGAGTTCTTTGACACCCTCAACATGATTGAAGACCGCCAGCCTTTGGTGGGAGTGGCAGGTGTGGCCAATATCGGAGATGCTGACAACTGGACAGCCAACGACCTGGCCATGGCCAATTGGTATGCCTTCGGCCGGATGGCCAACGACAGCGAGGCTTCGTCAAAGGACATAGCTGAGGACTTCCTGCGAGAGAACTACAGCAGCGACCCACGTTTCGTCATCCCCATCGCTCAACTGCTGGTCAAGAGCAGAGAGGCTGTGGTTGACTATATGATGCCTCTCGGCCTGCACCATATCTTTGCAGGAGGTCACCACTATGGACCCGAACCATGGTGCAATCCCAAAGGATGGCGCGAAGACTGGCTGCCTCGATTCTACCACCGCGCCGACTCCATCGGCATAGGATTCAACCGCACAGATCATGAAGAGCCTTGCCTTGCTGGATATGAAGGTTCGAACAATGTAGGTCTGTATCCTGACCCCTTGCGTACATTATATAATAATATAGCAACATGTCCCGAGAACCTTCTCCTGTGGTTTCACCATGCAGGATGGAACCACACGATGAGCAACGGCCTGAGCCTTTGGGATAATCTCTGCTACTGCTATGATAGAGGGGTGAGCCAAGCGCAAGACTTCGTGGCCACATGGAAATCCATCAAACCATATATCGATGAGGAAAGATACAAGCGCCAGCTCACACGTTTCGAACGCCAAGCAAAGGATGCGCAATGGTGGCGCGATGCCTGCGTGCTATACTTCCAGACCTTCTCCAACCGTCCGCTTCCACCAGACAGTCCCAAGCCCATGCATTCACTGGAAGAGTTGATGAAGTATCATCTCGACATTGACAACTACACCTCAGCCCCCATCGAACTGTTGCCATAAATAATGCCCCTATACAACAGATCGTCCGCAAGTAAACTTCTTGTTATATAGAAGCGATAATAAACAGCACCAGTACCTGCTTATAGGAAACCATAAAACACTTATGGGAAACCATAAAAAGAAAGAGAGAATCGTATTAGTACAATTCTCTCTTTTTCTTTTGTCGAGCACCAAAGATCAATCTTGAGCCTTCTTGACTGTAATCTTCTCCTTGATACGTGCCTTCTTACCTGTAAGCTTGCGGAGGTAGTAGAGTTTAGCGCGACGAACTTTACCAACCTTGTTCACCTCGATAGAATCGATATTTGGTGAATCCATTGGGAAAATACGCTCAACACCTACTGTGCCGGACATCTTACGTACTGTGAAGCGCTTCTTATCGAGGTGGCCTGCAATCTTAATGACAACACCGCGGTAGAGCTGAATACGCTCCTTTGAACCCTCGACAATTTTGTAAGCTACTGTCACAGTGTCACCTGCCTTGAATGCAGGGAACTGCTTTGGCTCTGATGTGCGCATAGCATCCTGAGCCACTTTAATTAAATCTACTGCCATAATGGTCTTTTCAAATTATTTATTAATTAAAGAATTACAGTGAAGCATTCTCTGGGATTCTACTCCTGATAGACAGCGGCTTCACCAAAAACGGGTACAAAGTTACAGCTTTTTTTTATTCCAATGCGGCATTTTATAAAAAAACATGCGGCACAAAGCTATATTTAGCTCCGTACCGCACTGTTTATCGCATTTTTAGCATTATAGAGACTTTACGTTCGTCTGATAACAACTTAGCAGAATCCACGCGATTACTGTTCGATGACCACACCGCCGTTGGTTGGGATAGTAATGGTCATCTGCTTTTTCTTGCTTACCTTTACGTCCTTCACGCTGCCAGCAAGCTGTGCATCATCACTGTAGACCTTAACTGTTGCACCAGCCGTAAGCATAGGAAGTTCCACTTTCTTTGTCAGGACAGACTTGTCGGCATTGACTCCAACAATGAACCATTTGTCTCCGCTGCGACGAGCCAAAATGACATATTTGCCAGGATAACCATCAATAAACTTCACCTCATCCCATGTTGTTGGCACGGCCTTCATGAAATCTATAGCCCATGCGGGGGCATCTGTGAGATTGTTTGGAGCAAGGGCGAAATGCTGCACTGGACTCTGGAACAATACGGCTGTGGCAAGGGCAAAGACATCAGAGGTGCGACGCTGTGTGCCGCGCTTGTTGTCTGCATTGTAGAACTTGTTGAGAGTAGACCCTCCGAAATCCATCGAGCCGACAGTATTGCGAACAAAAGGATGGATAGTGGCATTGAGAGCTTCATTGTCACATGAGCCTTGAGAGAAGTGAAGATTCTCAGAAGCAAGGACGGCTTCGCTCGCCACATAACTTGGATACATACGTTCCCAACCGCGTGGGAGTGTACAGCCATGGAAGATGACCATGAGTCCGAAGTCGTTAGCGTCGGCCAGGATATCCTCGTAGAGCTGCATCATGTTCTGCTTGTCTCCACCAAAAAAGTCCACCTTGATGCCCTTGATACCCACACTTTGCATCCACCTCATCTCATCACGACGGATGCGACTGTCGTTCATCTTTCCGAGAGGCGATTGAGGAGCATCATTCCATGTACCATTAGAGTTGTACCAAAGGAAGAGCCCTACGCCCTTCTTCTTTCCATACTGCGACAATTCGGCTATTTTGTCATAACCAATCTGCACGTCCCACAAAGCATCGATAAGTACTGTTTGATACCCCATAGCAGCAGAGAAATCAATGTAGCGCTTCTGCTCGTCATAGTTGCAGCTTGGATCCATTCCGATAATCCAGCTCCATGAACCTTTGCCATAGGTGTATTCTTGAGAAGCCTTATATTTTGGCGCAACAAGGTCGAAAGGCACTGTTGTCTCTACTATATTGGCGAGAGTAGAACCCAAGGTTATTGTACGCCATGGCGTTTCGCACGGGAGAGACACGGCTGCAGATGTTGAGCCCCAGCCATTACATTCGCCAGCTTGTGGGAAACCGATGCGGTAGCGTCCACCTTGAGAGTTTAGAAGACGGCTTGCTACATACTTGCCGTCCACTCCTGTTTCACTGATGAGCACCCATCCCTTCTCTCCAATACGGAAGAGGCATGGGAAACTGTAGCCTTCACCCCAGCCGTTCTTTCCCACGGCATCATCGAGAGTGTATGATGTCTCGTAGCTTGGCGAAGTACGGGCAAATCCACCCATAGGCTTTGACTGCGGACAGAGGAATGTTGTTGTACCCTCAGGCAGAGTGAAGCTGCTGGCCTCCTCTTTGACAACACATACTTTTGTCTCGCCTTTAGGATATACTCGGTAACGGAAAGCGACATCGCGGTTGCTCACGCGGAAAATCACATCCATCACCTTCTTGCCGTCCTGAGTGAAGCTACACACAGCCTGATTGGCTTCATAGTCAACATGACTCTGCTTGATGATGCGCAGGTCATAGCTGTCCTTCACTGTAGACGTGTCAAAGGAAGAGAGCGACATGTTCTTTGAATAGTCGCCCATATTTGTCATAAGACCAAGAGGGGAACTGGTGATGAACTCGCTGCCTGAATATGTCACACGATACGTAGGCACTCCACCATCATCGTTAATGTTTACTGTCATCTGACCGTCTGGACTTGTCAGCGACTTCTCCTCAGCCATACTCCCAGTCCATACCCCGAGTAGCGTAAGGATGCTTAGTGATAATCTTTTCATGATGTAAATAATTTATTAAATTAGCATTACTATTTGTTGTTTGTTGCATCCTCCGTCTGGTAAAATCATCAAACGGAAGGAATGCCTGTTCAGTTATGGACAAGGGTGCCTATATCCTCACCGTCAATGACCTTCTTGAGATTGCCGAGAACATCCATGTTGAAGACATAGATGGGAAGATTGTTCTGCATGCACATGGCCGTAGCAGTGATGTCCATGACCTTTAGTCCTTTTGCAATGACCTCAGAGTAAGTGATATCATGATATTTGGTTGCAGAAGGATCTTTCTCAGGGTCGGCCGTATAGACACCATCTACGCGAGTGCCCTTGAGCATCACATCGGCCTCAATCTCTATCCCGCGGAGCGAAGAGCCTGTATCAGTCGTGAAATATGGTGAACCTGTACCAGCGCTCATTATGACCACTTCACCAGCCTCCATCGCTTCTATTGCCTTCCATTTGCTGTAAAATTCGCCAATGGGTTCCATTCTGATGGCTGTCAGGACGCGATTTCTCTGTCCGATGGCACCCAGTGCACTTGACAGGGCGAGAGAATTGATGACTGTAGCGCACATACCCATCTGGTCTCCTTTGACGCGGTCAAAACCTTTGCCTGCCCCACTCAAACCGCGGAAGATATTGCCGCCACCGATGACTATGCCTATCTGCACCCCCATCTCAGCTATTTCTTTAATCTGTCGAGCATAATCATTGAGACGCTCCACATTGATGCCTTGTTTCTGTTCTCCGGCAAGACTCTCTCCTGAGAGCTTGAGAAGAATTCGATTGAATTTAGCCATAACTATTTTTACATGTATTGTTTAATGTTTGTTGTTCAGTGTTCAAAATTACATAAAATTATTAACACGCACAAATATCAGGCATCACTTTTTTATCAAGACACGAAAAAAGACCAGACAGAAGTGTACTCTGCAATGTGAAGCATGATGTATGACACAAAACACAAGAAAAGAAACGGTGTCAGATAACAGGCATAAAAACGAGTTTTTAAGTCACAGTGAATAACATGTGTGGGTTAAAGATGAAAAATGTAGCTAATTATCAAGGCTGTTTGGAATAAGTTGTGTATATTTGCATTCAAAAGTGGCCGTACTGCACACGGCATCAACGAAACATGAATCATTAACCCCGATGTGTTGACATCGTTCAACATTTCACAACTGAAAATATATCTCATGAAAACATTAGAGAAAATCTTTGCAGAAAAACTGCTCAACATCAAGGCCATCAAACTCCAACCAGAAAATCCCTTCACATGGGCAAGCGGATGGAAGTCTCCATTTTATTGCGACAACCGCAAGACATTAAGCTATCCAGAGCTCCGCAACTTTGTCAAGTTGGAAATATGCCGCGTTATCCTCGAGAACTTCCCAAAGGTAGACGCTATCGCAGGTGTGGCCACAGGAGCCATTCCACAGGGTGCCCTCGTGGCTGACGCTCTCTGCAAACCATTTGTTTATGTGCGCAGCAAACCAAAGGATCACGGACTTGAGAATCTCATCGAAGGCGAACTCAAACCGGGCATGAACGTTGTAGTCATCGAAGATCTCATCTCTACAGGAGGCTCATCCCTCAAGGCTGTGGATGCCATCCGCAACAACGGATGCACAGTGGCAGGCATGGTGGCCAGCTATACCTATGGTTTCGATGTTGCAAAGAAGGCCTTTGAAGACGCAAAGGTTAAGCTCATCACTCTGACCAACTACGAAGCTGTGCTCGAAGTGGCCCTAAAGACTGGATACATCACAGAAGACCAGGTACCTATGCTCAATGAATGGAGAGCCAATCCAAGCCAATGGCTGGGATAAATCCAGCCAAACGCCACTCATCAAATAAATTCTCTTATACACATGGCAAAGTACGAAAGTCAAATAAAGCAAGTGCCATATAGCCAGAAGGCTGTCTACTCCAAGGTGGCAGACTTGACTCACCTGGCAGCCATCAAGGAGCGCATCAATGACCCGAAAGTACAAGAGCAGATTCCCGCAGATAAACTTGAAGAAGTAAGAAAAAGCCTCGAACAGATGGAATGCACCGCAGATACTCTCAGCACACCTGTAGGCCCTATTGGCAACATAAGCGTTAAAATCATTGAACGTGACCCTGAGAAGTGCGTTAAGTTCGCTTCAACCAATGCACCTGTCAGCTTCAAATTATGGATACAGATACTGCCAACAAGCGACACGACGAGCAAAATCAAGGTGACAATAGATGCAGACATCAACTTCTTCATGAAGCAAGTACTCGACAAACCGCTCAAGCAGGGTGTGGACAAGTTTGCTGACATGCTGGCAATGATACCATACGAGCAGTAAGCAAGATATAACAGACAGGTTCGGCGACTTGCAAAAGAGTCTACGAACCTGTCGTTTAATAACCGTAACGACATAAATGGAAAAACTTTGGACAAAGAACGTCTCCATGACAAAGGAGATTGAGAAATTCACCATCGGCAGAGACCGGGAGATGGACTTGTATCTCGCAAAATACGACGTGCTTGGCTCTATGGCTCACATTACCATGCTACAGTCTATCAACCTTCTGACAGAAGATGAACTCAGATTATTGCTCGCAGAACTGAAGAGCATATATGCCAAAGCAGAAAAGGGTGAGTTTACCATAGAAGAAGGAGTGGAGGACGTACACTCACAGGTAGAGATGCTACTCACACGACGACTCGGAGACATTGGCAAGAAGATACACTCAGGACGCAGCCGCAACGACCAAGTACTCGTAGACCTCAAGCTCTTCATACGTGACCAAATCAAAGAGATAGCAGGACTGGTAAAAAACCTCTTCGATGAACTCATTGCGCAGTCAGAGAGGTATAAGAATGTGCTCATGCCTGGCTACACACACCTGCAGGTAGCCATGCCAAGCAGTTTCGGGCTTTGGTTTGGCGCATACGCAGAGGGACTGGTAGACGACATGCAATATCTGCAGGCGGCATGGAAAGTGACCAACCGCAACCCCCTCGGCTCCGCTGCAGGATACGGCAGCAGCTTCCCACTCAACAGACAGATGACAACTGAACTTCTCGGGTTCGACTCTATGGACTACAATGTCGTCTATGCACAGATGGGACGCGGCAAGACTGAGCGAAACGTTGCCTTCTCCATGGCAAGCATAGCAGGTACATTGGCCAAGATGGCTTTCGATGCCTGCATGTTCAACTCCCAAAACTTCAGTTTCGTCAAGTTGCCAGCAGACTGCACCACAGGCTCCAGCATCATGCCACACAAGAAGAACCCTGATGTCTTCGAACTCACAAGAGCCAAGTGCAACAAGCTGCAGGCATTGCCAACAACCATTACTATGATAATGAACAACCTGCCCGTCGGCTATTTCCGCGACCTTCAGATTATCAAGGAGGCTTTTCTTCCCGCCTTCGATGAACTGAAAGACTGCCTTCAGATGGCCGCTTACATCATCAACAAGATGGAAGTAAAAGAAGACATCCTCGACAACCCAATTTACGACCCTATGTTCTCCGTAGAAGAGGTCAACCGTCTCGCAAAAGAAGGCATGCCCTTCCGCGATGCATACAAGAAAGTAGGCCTTGACATCGAAGCAGGCAACTTCATTCCCAACAAAAACATACACCACACTCACGAGGGCTCTATCGGCAACCTCTGCAACGATAAGATTCAAGCTTTAATGGACGAGGTAGTCAAAGGCTTCAACTTCGACAAGATGGAGAAAGCTGTAGCCACCCTGCTTGGAAAGCAATCCTAAGTTCGTAAACAGTTTTTTCATTATTAGCTTATACATAGATGAGTTTCAAACGTAACGAAGACATTCCCATGCTTTACAGGTACAGTGGCAATTCAGGCATCCAACTGCCAGTGCTATCATTAGGACTATGGCACAATTTCGGCTCTGTCGATGATTTCAGCACAGCCACAGAGATGGTGGTCAGAGCCTTTGACAAAGGCATCTGCCACTTCGACCTCGCCAACAATTACGGCCCTGAGCCAGGTTCGGCAGAGACAAACTTCGGACGCATCCTGCGCAACCAGCTTGCATACCACCGTGACGAGATATTCGTGTCTTCCAAGGCAGGTCACGACATGTGGCCAGGAGTGTATGGAGGCAACAGCAGCCGCAAAAACCTCATTGCCAGCTGCGACCAGAGTCTCAAGCGAACAGGCTTGGATTACTTCGATGTCTTCTATAGCCACCGCTACGATGGTGTCACTCCCATAGAAGAGACCATGCAGGCCCTCATCGACATAGTGCGGCAGGGCAAGGCTCTCTATGCAGGTATATCCAAGTATCCCCCCGAACTCCAGCAACGTTGCTATGACATACTGGCCGAAGCTCACGTCCCATGTCTCCTCTCCCAATACAGATGCTCGATGTTCGACCCCAAGGCCAAGAATACCAACTTCCAAATAGCTGCCGACAACGGAAGCGGCATCATCTGCTTCTCCCCACTGGCACAAGGACTGCTCACAGGCAAGTACAACAACGGCATCCCCGAAGGCAGCCGCGCATCTCGCACCACAGGGTTTCTCAAGGAAAGCCAGGTTACACCAATGAGAGTGGAGGCTGTCAAACGACTTGCTGTCATCGCCGCTGAGAGAGGACAGACGATAGCTCAAATGGCCTTGGCATGGGTGCTCGCAGACAAGAGGGTAACAAGCTGCATCATCGGCACCTCGTCTGTAGCACAGCTGGACAGCAACCTCAAGACACTCACCAACCTCAATTTTAGCAATGATGAACTCTCACGCATTGACAGTATCATCAATCACCCCACACTCTTTTTCTAACGGGGTGTCCCATAAATCAGCTCGTGCCTCAAGATCAACCGCGCGAAAGGACATATCCTATAAAACATAAACACTAATTTATAGAACACCCCTTAAAAAATGCCACTAATGTCCATCAAGATGACCAACATTAAAACTGCACTCTCAGCTATCTGCCTCCTGGCCACATGCTTCCTCACCTTCAGCTCATGCTCTGACGATGAAGCCACATCAACATACTCCAAACGTGAGTATGTCTACTGTTATTTCCAAACCATACAATATGCCGAGCTCATCCACGTAATGGGCAATCTCGGCCAATACGCCACAGTGAGGAAGAAAGTGGTGGACGGAGTGACAAAGATACAGATGACATCACAGGCAAGCACAAACAACTATACAGCAGACGCCCTGACCAAAGACTTCGGTTATGGACTTGGAGGACTCATCATAGGCACCAACAATTACGGCGAGTCCATGTGCTTCGACCTCGCCTGCCCCATCTGCGACCGCGCAGACAAGAGGCTCACTCTCTACAGCGAAGGAGATGGCTATGCCAAATGCAGCAAATGCGGAGTCACATTCGACATGAATAACTACGGTGCCATATACCACGTGCCCGAAGGTTCCAACCTCACTTCCCCCCGTGGCCTCTACCGCTACCGCATCAGATACGACGGGAGCATTGTCAACGCATACAATTGATATAGATAGGTGTTAAGTGGTGTTCTATAAATTAGTGTTTTTTATTAAGGTGCATCTTTCCGCTTGGTGATTTATAGAACACCCCTTTATTATTAGCTTTGTAATACCTGCTTACCCTATGACAGACATCATTAGAGAGGAATCAAAGAATAAAGGCAACCTAAAAGACAAGGCTGCCAAGGGCTTTTTATGGAGCGGACTCAACAACGGCGCAATGCAGGTGCTCAACGCTGTTTTTGGCATCATACTTGCCCAGCAACTCAACCAAGAAGACTACGGCCTCATCGGCATGCTCACCGTCTTCACTCTGATAGCCAACTCTCTACAAGACAGCGGATTCGTCATTTCTCTGACAAACAAGCGTGATGCCACACACTCTGACTACAACTCCGTTTTCTGGTTCAATATCGTTGTAAGCATCACAATCTACATCATCCTCTACACCTGCGCCCCACTTATTGCTGCATTCTTTGACGAACCCATCCTTACTTCACTGTCACGATACTATTTCTTTGGCTTCGTCATAGCATCCCTCAGCATAGTGCCCCGCGCCATCCTCTTCCGTCACATCAAGCAGAAGGAACTGGCAATCATGGGGATTACATCATTGCTTGTGTCTGGAAGTGTCGGAGTGACCATGGCATACTGCGGAATGGCCTATTGGGGACTCGCCACACAGACTTTGGTATTCAACATCATGGTGACCACACTCAGCTGGATTCTGTCCCAATGGAAACCATCAAGAAAGGTCAGCCTCCGTCCCATTAAGGAAATGTTCGGATTTTCAAGCAAGATGCTCATCACCAACATTTTCAATCAGATTAACAACAACATCTTCTCCATTCTCCTTGGCCGCCTATACACCAAGGTAGAAGTCGGTACATACACCCAAGCCAACAAGTGGAACACAATGGGAGCATCCACCATCACAGGCATGGTGCAAGGAGTGGCTCAGCCAACCTTCGTACAGGTAGGCAACGATGACGAGCGCCTGCGCCGCACCTTCTCCAAGATGCTGCGCTTCACCTGCTTCATTTCCTTTCCCGCCATGTTCGGCCTGTCACTCATAGCCCCAGAATTCATCATTGTCCTCATCAAAGAAAAATGGATTTCCTCCGCACAACTCATGCGCATCCTTTGTATCGGAGGAGCCTTCCTCCCTATAGCCACATTATACTTCAACCTGATAATATCCAGAGGTAAATCCAACATATACATGTGGAACATCATAACTCAAGGATGCATCATCCTCGCCGCTACCCTATCCATCCATCTTTTTTTCAGTGGCGGGACAGAAATGAACATACTCAGATGGAACCATTCCTTCAGCAGCATAGACATGATGGTCATCTCGTATGCAGCAATAATCATTTGCTGGACAGGCATCTGGCACTATTTCCTCTATCAAGAAATACGATACCCCTTCCTTTGTGCCATAAAAGATATAGCTCCATTCATGCTGACAGCTGGCGGCACTATGCTTGTGACTTATTTCCTCACAGCCTCCATAAGCAACATATACATCCTGCTTGCCACACGCATAGTGACAGCCGCAACCTTGTATCTGCTGATGCTGTATTGCATTCACGCGCAAATCCTAAAAGAATGTATAGGATACATACGACAAAAGAAAAAGGCTGCTAATAATGGATAATGCATCATTCTACAAAATTTATCCGCAAAAAACAACGGACATATAATTATTTAATGTATCTTTGCATTGGATACACTCCTAAAACAGGAAACAAAAGAATCAGTAACTTTAAAATACAGAAGAACTATGGCTCAAGCACCAGAATTCAAGTATGCACCTATGTTCCAGTTGGGCAAGGATGATACAGAATATTACCTTCTCACCAAGGAGGGAGTAAGCGTAAGCGAATTTGAGGGCACACCTGTCCTCAAGGTCACTCCTGAGGCCCTCACCAAGATGGCCAACGCAGCCTTCCGCGATGTCAGCTTCCTGCTACGCCGCAGCCACAACCTCCAAGTGGCAAAGATACTGCGCGACCCGGAAGCATCAGACAATGACAAATATGTGGCACTCACTTTCCTCCGAAACGCTGAGGTTGCAGCCAAGGGACAACTTCCACTCTGCCAAGACACAGGCACAGCCATCATCCACGGAGAGAAAGGCCAGCAGGTATGGACAGGATTCTGTGATGAAGAGGCACTCTCCAAGGGTGTCTACAAAACATACACCGAAGAGAACCTGCGCTACTCACAAAACGCTCCACTCGACATGTACAACGAGGTCAACACCAAATGCAATCTCCCTGCACAGATTGACATCGAGGCCACAGAAGGCATGGAGTACAAGTTCCTCATGGTAACAAAGGGTGGCGGCTCAGCCAACAAGACATACCTTTATCAAGAAACAAAGGCACGCATCCAAAACCCTGGCACACTCATCCCGTTCCTTGTGGAGAAGATGAAGAGCCTCGGCACTGCCGCATGCCCACCATACCACATCGCCATTGTCATCGGCGGCACATCAGCAGAGAAAAACCTTCTTACCGTCAAACTCGCCTCCACACACTACTATGACAGCCTGCCTACATCGGGCGACGAGACAGGACGCGCCTTCCGTGATATCGAACTGGAAAAACAACTCCTGCAGGAAGCATACAAGATTGGACTTGGAGCACAGTTCGGTGGCAAATACATGGCACACGACGTGCGCGTCGTACGCCTTCCACGCCACGGCGCATCATGTCCTATAGGTCTCGGCGTATCATGCTCTGCCGACCGCAACATCAAGGCAAAGATTAACAAAGACGGCATCTGGATAGAGAAGATGGACGACAAACCATACGAACTTATCCCAGAAGAACTCCGCAACGCTGGCGAAGGCGAAGTCGTGAGAGTTGACCTCAACCGCCCAATGGACGAGGTGTGCCAGCAACTCTCTCAGTATCCTGTCAGCACACGACTCTCCCTCAACGGAACAATCATTGTCGGCCGCGACATCGCACACGCCAAAATCAAGGCAAGACTCGATGCAGGCGAACCAATGCCAGAATACCTCAAAAACCACCCAATCTACTACGCAGGACCAGCAAAGACACCAGCAGGCATGGCATGCGGCTCCATGGGACCAACCACAGCTGGACGCATGGATCCATACGTATACGAGTTCCAAGATCATGGAGGCTCACGCATCATGCTCGCCAAGGGCAACCGCTCTATCGATGTCACAAACGCATGCAAAGACCATAAGGGATTCTACCTTGGCTCCATCGGTGGTCCTGCAGCCATCCTTGCACAAAACAACATCAAGAGCATAGAATGCGTTGAGTATCCCGAACTCGGCATGGAGGCTATATGGAAGATTGAAGTGGAAGACTTCCCAGCATTCATTCTCGTAGACGACAAGGGCAACGACTTCTTCAAGCAGCTCAAACCATGCGAGGGATGCTCCATCCTCGAAGCATAAAGTCACAACAGCCAGCATTCTTCTCTATGACACCAGAATCGAACTTAATCCACCGAGTCGCGTCAGAGGAAGACAACTGTCAACCGAAGGAGCAGCGAGAGCAATGACAAACTCGTTTGAACATTGCCGAGTCGCATCTGAGGAAGACGAGAGTCAAACCATCCTAAACCACCAACACACATGCCAACATGAAATGGTTCGAACCAAACCTCAAGAAAGTACTTCTCGAAGCAGGCAGAAAAGGATTGAGAGTATCAGACATCACTCGCAACATCTGCAACATGGAGCCTGCCATCTTCGGCACTCCACATCCCTACGATGAGGCATGGTGGGACATCTACCAATTCCTGAGGACAGAGAGTTTAAGGAAAAGCTCTCCATACCAGTATGTGGTGGACACAAAGACAGGCAAACGCCAATGGGGACGATTCTGGTATGATAAACGCAAGGACAACCAACCTGTTCAGACAACCCTGCAATTCATCAACTGAGAAACACAGCAGGGGGCACATCATCAGAGAAGCGCAATGCTCTACGAAACAAAATACTAAACTTTTAACAGAAAACACCGTACACCCACAAGAATATGGAAGACGTAAAGAAATATCTTGAAGACGCAGAGGAAAAGATGGAATTTGCAGCTCTTCACCTCGAAGAAGCTCTCAGCCGCATCCGAGCTGGACGAGCTAACGTACACATCCTCGATGAAATCCGAGTTGACTCATACGGCAGCATGGTGCCACTCAGCAATGTAGCATCGCTCAACACACCTGACGCACGCTCCATCACCATCAAGCCATGGGAGAAATCTATGCTAAAAGTCATCGAAAAGGCCATCATAGACTCATCTGTAGGCATCATGCCTGAAAACAACGGTGAGATTATCCGCCTTGGCATACCAGCCCTTACCGAGGAACGCCGCCGAGACCTCACCAAGCAGTGCTCCAAAGAGACAGAGACAGCCAAGGTAAGCATCCGCAACGCTCGCCGAGACGCTATCGACAAACTCAAGAAATCTATTAAGAACGGCACACCAGAAGACGTCGAAAAAGACTATGAGGAGAAAGTGCAGAAGGTCCATGACAAATACATCAAGAAAGTGGACGAAATGCTCGAAGCCAAAAACAAAGAAATCATGACTGTCTGATGCACGGACTTGTAATACGCAATACAGGATACAGCTATACCGTCAAATCGGATGAAGGGAATGTCTTTGACTGCAAAGTCAAAGGCAATTTCCGCATCCGCGGTATTAGAACCACCAATCCTGTGGCCATAGGCGACAAAGTGACCTTCACACCGCAAGACGTGGAATCTGACATCGAACAAGCACGACAAGGACTCATCACAGCCCTTGACGAACGCACAAACTACATCATCCGCAAATCAACCAACCTATCCAAACAGTCACATATCATAGCTGCCAATATAGACAGCTGCTTCCTTGTAGTCACCATACGGCAACCTGAGACACCTCTTCAATTCATCGACCGCTTCCTCGCCTCAGCAGAGGCATACCGCATACCTGTCACACTGGTATTCAACAAGACCGACCTCATCGATGATGAATGGAAAGAATATCTCGACGCTGTCATTCATCTCTATGAGACTATCGGATACCCATGCCGCCGCATCTCTGCCAAGACAGGAGAAGGCGTCGAAGAATTGCGCCATGAACTCAACGGCAACATCACACTACTCTCAGGCAACAGCGGTGTGGGAAAGTCCACACTCATCAACAAGCTCTACCCACACCTCTCACTCAAAACCAACGAGATAAGCGATGCATACGACACAGGCAAGCACACCACAACATTCTCCGAAATGTACGAAGTGGGAGGTGGAGGCTATATCATCGACACTCCAGGCATCAAGGGCTTCGGCACATTCGACATGAAACGCGAAGAAGTGAGCCACTACTTCAAGGAAATATTCAGATGCTCAGCCGACTGCCGCTTCAGCAACTGCACACACACACACGAGCCCCACTGCGCCGTGAGAGAAGCTGTAGAGCGGCACGACATAGCCGAAAGCCGCTATAACTCTTACCTCTCAATGTTAGAAGACGAAAACGAAGAAAAATACAGACAAGGATATTGAAACGGCAAGGGTAAACATGCCAACGCAAAACAAAACAAACCAAAACATGGCAACTCCACCGAAAGCCAGCATCAAACACTTCATCACAGCAAAACTGACAATCCTCAGCTTTCTATTTGCCTCCACGGCAACACCCCTCAATGGGCAGATTACCTACGAACAGATTATCGAGCAAGCACTCATCGCCTCCCAAAACGATGAAATAGACCAAGCTGACTCACTCTTTCGCCAGGCACTGAAACTCAATCCATCCGATATGCGCAATGCCCTCATCTACTACAATATCGCATTGCTGCAGCTCAAAAAAGGAGACAAGATGAAAGCCCTTGACCACCTCACCACAGCAGTCGGCATCACACCTCACAACATTCCCATACTCAAAGCACGAGCAGACTTATACCTCCAGCTTGGCAACCAAGGCAAAGCCCTTCGTGACTACACCACCATCATAGACCTTGCCCCCAACCATCAAGAGGCTCTACTTGCCCGCGCCTTCATCTACCAACAACGACGAGAATACTACAATGCCCAGCAAGACTACCAACAGCTTCTCGCAACTCATCCCGACAACTATGCAGCCCTACTTGGCATCGCCATCCTCTTTCAAAATGCAGGCAAGCCAAAGGAAGCAATCACACGACTCTCGCTGCTCATAGACCAATATCCCGACAAAGCCGAATTATACTCCATACGCGCAGAGATAGAAAAAGAGGCGGGACACTCAGACCTCGCCATCATGGACCTCGACAAAGCTATCCAACTTGAACCCACCAACAAAAACATGCTACTCTCACGCGCCTACATACACCTCAACAACGACAACAAGCGACTTGCCCGCCAAGACTTCCTACGAGCCATTGAACTCGGTGTGCCGCAAGGGCAACTGCTGGAAGAATTGAAAAAATGCAGATAAATGGCAGAGGAGGGCGACAGTCTAAACATTACTCCATATTATCCACTTACATATATCTTATTTAGAACATACACATACTGAATGAAGGAGTTCGTAATATCCGAAGCAAAGGTGGAGACAGCCATCATCGTCGGTCTCATCACACCCACGCAGAATGAAAGAAAGACAACAGAATATCTCAATGAACTGGAGTTCCTCGCCGAGACAGCAGGAGCCAAAGTCATCAAGCGGTTCACACAGAAGATGAACGGTCCAAGCAGCGTGACATACCTTGGCACAGGCAAACTTGACGAGATAGCACAGTTCATCCAAGAGAAACAAGACGAAGTGGACGCGTACTGGGAAGAACAGATGGCTCTTGGCCGCCCCTATGAGGCCACTATAGTCACAGGCACAAGGGCGCGCCACGGAGACGACTTTGCCGAAGAAGAGGAAAATCTCGACACACGCAAGAGCCGCAAGCAACGCAAGCTGGAGAAGATGCTCAAAAACCAACTTGCAGAACAAGAAAACATACCGCAGCCCGTTGGTATGGTAATCTTTGATGACGAGCTGTCAGCCAAGCAAATACGCAACATAGAAGAAAAGCTGCAAATCAAAATACTCGACCGCACAAGCCTCATCCTCGACATATTCGCCATGAGAGCACAGACAGCAGCAGCAAAGACACAAGTGGAACTGGCACAGTACCGCTACATGCTGCCACGACTCACCCGACTGTGGACGCACCTTGAGCGCCAGCGAGGAGGCAGCGTAGGACTCAGAGGACCAGGTGAGACACAGCTTGAAATGGACCAACGCATCATTCGCCAGCGCATATCCCTCCTCAAAGAACGACTCACAGAGATAGAGCAGCAGAAAAACACCCAACGCAAGAATCGAGGCCGCCTCATACGAGTGGCTCTCGTGGGCTATACCAACGTTGGCAAGTCCACCCTAATGAACCTCCTTGCCAAAAGCGACATCTTCGCAGAGAACAAACTCTTCGCCACCCTCGACACCACCGTGCGCAAGGTCATCATAGACAATCTGCCCTTCCTCCTCTCCGACACAGTAGGCTTCATCCGCAAACTGCCCACAGACCTTGTCGAATCCTTCAAGAGCACCCTTGATGAAGTGCGCGAAGCAGACCTTCTCCTGCACATCGTTGACATAAGCCATCCCGACTTTGAAGAACAGATACAAGTCGTTGAGAGAACCCTCGCAGACCTCGGCTGCGCCGACAAGCCGCAAATGATTGTCTTCAACAAGATAGATGCCTACACATGGGTGGAGAAAGACGCAGACGACCTCACACCACGCACCAAGGAAAACATACCACTCGAGGAACTCATGAACACGTGGATGGCCAAACTCAACCAGGAAGGCAAGCAACCGTCAGAAGACAACCGCCTCGGCTGTTTCTTCATCTCTGCCCGCAAGCGCAGCAATATCGATGAATTCAAAGAGCTGCTCTATAAAAAGGTCAGAGAGATGCACGTTCAGAAATACCCTTACAACGACTTCCTGTACAACACATACGAAGAGTAACGATTTAGTTAAGCACAAAGGCCAAAGTACAATTTTAAGGAAAATAAAATACCACAGCTGCCATAGCCCAACCATTAACACCCCCGACACCATGAGAGAGCTAACTGTACATGAAATCGCTCAACTCGAAGAGCGCGGATGCTGGTCAGAAGACTGGTCAGACATCCTTGTCGACGAAGGTTTCACCCCTTCATGGCTTCGCAACGTCACCCTTTGCGGCCACGTGGAAATAGGAAGCCTCAGCGGTTCTGTAGAGATTGACGAAGGCTTCCGCCGCCGTTGCTGCATCAACAACGCCATCCTCCGCGACATCATCCTCGGCGATGACTGTCTCATAGAAAATGTGCAAGGCTACCTGTCCAACTACCAGATAGGCGACAGATGCATCATATCCAACGTTGGTGTAATAAGCAGCCAGGAAGGCAGCACCTTCGCCAATGGCCACACAATATCCGTCCTCAACGAAGGTGGCGAGGCCAACATTGTCCTCTCCGAAGAACTCACCGCACAGATAGCATGGCTCATGGTCAACTGCCCCAACCTGCATACCCCCGACAGCACAGAAAGCCCACGCTCACTCTGGAGCGCAGACTGCATAAAGGACAGCTATGCTTCCCCACGAGGCATCATAGGCTCGGGAGCCCGCATCATCAACACCAAGGAAGTGACCAACACAAAAATAGGCGAAGGATGCGAAGTGAGAGGATGCAGCCGCCTCAACAACTGCTCCATCCTCAGCACTGATGACGCAGGCACATTCATCGGCTCAGATGTCATCATCGAAGACAGCATCATAGCCGCAGGAGCCAGCATCATGGACGGTGCCAAGGTCTACAGTTCCTTCGTGGGCGAATCAGTACACATCGGCAAGGGATTCTCTGCCGAGGCAAGTCTATTCTTCGCCAACAGCTACATGGACAACGGTGAGTCATGCTCTGCCTTCTGCGGACCGTTCTCCACCAGCCACCATAAATCCACATTGCTCATCGGCGGCGCCTTTTCCTTTTACAACGCAGGCAGCGGCACAAACCAGAGCAACCATGCCTACAAGATGGGACCCATACACTGGGGCACACTCCAACGCGGCAGCAAGACAGCCAGCGGCAGCCACATCCTCTGGCCAGCCCACATCGGCAGTTTCTCAATGGTCATGGGCAAGGTACAGACCCATCCCGAACTCACCAGCCTCCCCTTCAGCTATATCATAGCAGAAGGAAGCGACACATGGGTGGTACCAGGCATTAACCTGCGCACCGTAGGCACATGGCGCGACATCAACAAATGGCCCAAAAGAGACATACGCCCACTCAGCGCGCGCGAAGACATCCTCAACTTCACCTTTCCCAATCCCTACATCATCCAGTCCGTGGTTAAAGGTAAAGACATCCTTGAACGCCTCCAGCAGAAACATCCTGCCACCACCGAGGTGTTCGAATACCACGGATGCAAAATCAAACGCACCTCTCTCCTCAAGGGCATCCAATACTACGACCTTGCCATCAAACTCTTTCTCCACCACTGCTTTGAGTCCAACACGTGCGAGACAGCCGAATCCAACGGCGGCCTGTGGGTCGACATGATGGGCATGCTCGCCCCCAAGAACGAGATAGACAGCATCATCCAAGACATCAAGAGTGGCAGCATCGGTTCCATCAGCGAACTCAAAGAGATTCTCCGTCACATTCACAAGAGCTACCGCCTGAACGAGCAGCTATATGCCAACTTCATCATGCAAAGCTGCGGCGACAACCTCTTCATCGACCGAGACCACTGGATGCGCGAAGCTGAGGAGAGCCACTCCATTTGGCTTAAGATGATACGCGATGACGCTGAGAAAGAATACCAAATGGGCGATGTCGAGCCCGAGCAACTCCGTTCATTCCTTGAAAAAATAAAATAATTGACCGCAGAAAGATGACCGTCATGGCATAGTTTAGGGGTGTCCCATACCAAACAACCGTTGGATTATCCCAAGATTCTTTAAATGAAACTAATCCGATGCAGCAAGAACCATAGCAATAAAGTAAAAAAAGGCCTGAGGATGAACCCTCAGGCCTTTTAATTATTGTATGGATATGGAAGCTTGGTCTTCGCTGCTTACAGGTCAGCCTCCGTGAGGAACGCCATCTTGCCAAGCATGATGACCTCCTTGGCCTTCTCGCTTTGGTCTGCACGGAAGACGAGGACTCCCTTGCCCTTCCAGAGGAAAGAATAAAGGTAGAGAATGCTGACACCTGCATCAGATATTTCCTTGACAGCTTCTGCCGCCCGTCCTGGGACATCGTCGATGCTGAGGGCAAAGACATCGGAGAGCTGCACATTGATGCCAGCCTCCTTAAGAATGAGGTATGCCTGCGCTGGCGCATCACACAGGACACGGTATATGCCATAATCCTTGGTGTCTGCCACTGTGGAGGCAATAATCTGTATGCCTGCCTTGCTGAGAAGGTCGAGGACACGGATGAGTGTGCCTCCTTTGTTCTCAATAAAGATGGATAATTGCTTGATGGTCATGATATGAAAGAGTGTGTGATGAATCTACTGATATACCTTGCGCTTGTCTACGACACGTACAGCCTTTCCCTCAGATACGGGCAGCGTACCCTTTGGCACAAGCTTGACGTGAGGCGTGAGAAGTATCTCGTCCTTGAGCCGGCGCTTTATTTCTTTCTCAAGGGAGAGCAGACGCTGATAATCATCGGTGAAGAGTTCCTCAAGCTCCACTTCTACCGTCATGTTATCATTGTCCTCATCTGTAGTGAGAGTAATGAGGTAGTTGTTGGCAAGTTCCTTGAACTGCATAAGAATCTTCTCAATCTGTATTGGGAAGATATTGACACCGCGTAGCACCATCATGTCGTCGGAGCGTCCTCTCATGCGGTCAAGGCGTATGTGGTTGCGTCCGCAGGGGCATGTGCGGCCAAGGACACGGGTCAGGTCACGAGTGCGGTAACGGAGAAGAGGCATCGCTTCACGGTTGAGGGTCGTAAGGACAAGCTCGCCTATCTCGCCGTCGGGCACAGGTTCCAGAGTCTCTGGGTCTACTATCTCCACGATGTAGTAATCCTCCCAGAAATGGAGACCGTTCTGCTGCTGACATTCGAAAGCCACTCCCGGCCCGCACATCTCGCTCATGCCAAAGGAATTATATGCCTTGACACCAAGCATCTTCTCGATGCGCTTGCGCTGCTCGTCTGAGTGTGGCTCCGCGCCTATGGCCAAGACACGGAGTCTGGTGTCGCGGCGAGGGTCAACACCCATCTCCTGCATCACCTCATAGAGACGGGTGACGTAGCTTGGCACAGCATGAATGGCTGTTGTGCCAAAGTCCTTGATAAACTTAATCTGACGGAGTGAGTTTCCTGCGGCAGCCGGTATGGTGAGAGCTCCGAGCCGCTCTGCCCCATACTGAAAGCCGAGTCCTCCTGTGAACATGCCATAGCCAGAAGAGTTCTGGAAGACATCGTCAGGACGCAGGCCTACCATCCAGAGGCAGCGAGCCACGGCATTGGCCCACTCGTCTATGTCCTTCTGAGTATGAAGGATAACTGTAGGGTTGCCAGTAGTGCCCGATGAGGAATGGAGGCGCACGCACTGTCGGAGCGGTACACTGGCCATGCCAAAGGGATAGGTCTCTCTCAGATCCTGCTTAGTAGTGAAGGGAATCTTGCGGATGTCATCGAGCGACTTTATGTCTTCTGGCTTCAATCCAATCTCTTCGAAGCGTTGCTTGTAGAAAGAAGAGTTCATGCAATGCTTGACAGTGGCCTGAAGACGTTCAAGCTGCAATTTTTCTATCTCCTCACGAGAGAGTGTCTCGTATTGGGGATGAAGATATGGTGATTTATCGTCCATTGTCAATTTATTATTCATTCTTAAAAGTGCGATTTCTCGCCATGGCAGAGTCCGCATTCACTCGGACTCTGCTCATTTGGCTCAACGAAATCATTGGTTATCCTTATGGAAGGCTTCTATGCGTTCCTTGAAAATCGGGCGTTGGGCCTCGGAGAAGAAAGATGTGCAGATGCGCACTCCTTGCTGTTCTGACCCCATCGTGTCAAGCGGGAAGACCGCTATGCCGTAATACATCAGTTGACGTGTGAGCTGGAGATCCGTCATGCCAGGGTACTGCACCGTGAAGTAGAAGCCATCGGCGAGCGGCGCTCCCATGTCGTTGTCGTAGACGAGATAGAATCCGTTGGACAGAAGCACATCCTTCATGAATCTGGCTCTCTCACCATATTCGCGCACATCGGCGAGGAAGTTATACCTGCCGTCACATGCAGCTTCCATAAGTGCAGCCATGGCATGCTGCACGCTATGGGTAGTGCCGCTGGAGAGTGTGTACATAAGCCTGTTGCAGAAGAAGTTGCCAAACTCTCCCACACCGTATTTCTCCTGCAAGGCTGGATATATACGATGATAGAGCTTATCACTGATGCAGGTAACCCCGATGCGCTGGCCTGCATAGGAAAAGGCCTTAGAACCCGAGACAGCAAGGATGTAGCGATCTGTATACTTAGCCACGGTAGCTTGATACGGAGCCTCAAAAGGATGGGAGAGGTCTCTGCGGAAATCCATGGCGAAGTATGCAAGGTCTTCAAGAATAATGATATCATGCTTATCTGCGAGCATTGCTATGCCCTGCAGCTCTTCCTCGTTGAAGCACACCCATGAAGGATTGTTAGGATTAGAGTAGACAATGGTGGAGATGTTGCCGACAGAGAGCAACTCGTCAAGTTTGCCAATAAGAGCTTGCCCGCGGTAACCGTGGATGTCAAGCCCCACATGCCTCAGGCCGATGACATCACACTGTGTCGTCTGTACAGGAAAACCCGGGTGGATGAAGAGCACTGTGTCTCGCTCTGGCATGGCACGGTAAACGGCTGTAAAAGTAGCGAAAGTGCCCTGCATGCTACCTGTGGTTGGTATGCAACATAAAGGGTCAATGTCCACGCCAATAAAAGCCTTGACGAAGCGTGAAGCTGCCTGCTTGATGCGCGGTATGCCTCCGTTGGGCGGATAGACAGTGGCGCAACCAGAGGCAAGGGCTTCTTGCTCGGCCTTGATGGCAATGTCTGACGGTTTGAGTCCAGGCACTCCCATCTCCAAGTGGATGAAAGGTTGCCCTGTCCTCTCCTCAAGCGTCTTGGAGAGCGACTGGATATCACGTATTGTCGCTTGCGAGAAGTCACCGAGACTCATGCTCTCGATGGCTTCTGTGACGATATTATAGTCGAGTGGTGTATTCATTGATTGGCAGTCTTATGCTTACTTAAACTTTCTCTTGTCCTCCACGTGCTTAGCCTTGCCAATAGAGCGTGTAATGGCGCCCGGCTCCTTAATGTGGATATTTGGCTTGATGCCGACAAGCGACACGATGCGGTCATAGAGCGGCTTGATGTAAGGCATCTGCTTGGAAGGGTTGGGCGAGAAGTACTCAGAGCGCAGTTCGACATCGAGGTCGAATGAGTCTTCGTTGTTCTTTCGGTCTACGGTGATGAAATACTGAGGAGTGAAGACAGGGAACTCCGTAAGCACAGTCTCTATCTGAGAAGGGAACACATTGACACCTCTCACGATTAGCATATCATCTGAGCGTCCGAGGATGCGGTCCATGCGCACTGCTGTGCGTCCACACTTGCATGGTTCGTAGATGAGGCGTGTGAGGTCGCGTGTACGGTAGCGGAGGATAGGCATAGCCTCTTTGCAGAGAGATGTGAAGACAAGTTCGCCGAACTCTCCCGGCGCGCATTGCTCAAGAGTGTCAGGATTGATGATTTCAGGATAGAACATGTCCTCCCATAGGTGTGTGCCATCCTGGCATTCGCATTCGCCGCCAACACCAGGGCCAGACATCTCTGTGAGTCCGTAAATGTCATAAGCCTTGATATGGAGCTTCGTCTCGAGTTCCCGGCGCATACCTTCTGTCCAAGGTTCAGCGCCGAAGAAGCCAGCTCTGAGCTTGAGATTCTGCAGATGAACCTTATCACTCGCTTCAATGACCTCAGCAAGATGAAGAGCGTATGACGGTGTGCAGCAGAGGATGGAAGAACCAAAGTCCTGCATAAGCATGATTTGCTTCTCGGAGTTGCCTGCAGAAGTCGGGAGTTGCACTGCGCCGCGCTTGGCCGCTCCATCGTGAGCGCCGAGACCGCCTGTGAAGAGTCCGTAGCCGTAGCTAACCTGCACTATATCGCCCTTGCCTGTATCGGCTACGGCGAGCACTCGCGCCACTCCTTCTGCCCAGTTGGCTATATCGTTTTCTGTATAAGTGTCTACGACAGGCTTGCCTGTAGTGCCGGAAGAGGCATGGATTCGCCTCACCTCAGACATTGGTGCTGCCTGAAGGCCGAATGGATACTCGTCGCGCAGGTCATGCTTAGTGGTGAAAGGCAACTTGTGTATGTCGTCAATAGACTGGATGTCCTCAGGCTTGACACCGAGCTCATCCATCTTGCGACGGTAGAAAGGTACATTCTCGTAACATGTCTTGACAGTCTTGGCCAGTCGTTCTGACTGGAGCTTGCGCATGTCCTCACGTGGCATGCACTCTATGGCTGGATTGTGTATCATTGCCGTTTATAAGGTTTTAGGTATACTAACCGTATCGGTTTACTTATGGGGTGTACTATAAATTAGTATTTTGCTTTTGTCAGGGTGCTTATTTCTGCTTATCGTCTACTGGCAGCCACACCGCAGTCAAAGGCTTTGAGATTAGCATCCACCACAGCCTCTCCCTTACGGGCAAAGATGACAGAGATGGCCTTGCGGAGCTGTTCGACAGAGAGAATCTCGATGTATGGGGCAGCCATGCCGAGGAGCACCATGTTGGCACCGCGAGCGTTGCCTGCGTCCTTAGCCACAGAGTCAATGTCAAGTTTTACGACTGAAGGCATGGAGTCGAGTTCGGCCATGAGAGCAGCCTCTTCGGGATAGTTAGGAATATTGACAAAAGGTTTGCTGCTGGTGACGATTGTGCCGTCCTTAGCAAGATAAGGAAGATAACGCAGCGCCTCCATTGGTTCCATGGAGATGACCACATCTGTCTTGCCTTGGGCGATGAGGTCTGAGTAGATGGTCTCAGTGGAGAGTCTGAGATTGGACTGCACGTCGCCGCCCCTCTGGCTCATGCCGTGAACCTCTGCCTGCTTGAGGTTGATGCCCGCTTCCGTGGCAGCTTCTCCTATGATAGTAGCGATGGACAGGATGCCTTGGCCTCCCACACCGCAGAGTATGATATCTTTTTTCATTGCTTAGCCTCCTTTGCTTTCTTTGCTTCCCTGGCGTGACGAGCTGCAGTCTGTATGCACTCGCGGCGCGGGATGATGACTGACACTCCGTTATATTCTATCTCTTCTTTGAGTATGCGTGTTATCTCTGGCATGTTCTTTGGCAGAGGCACAACGACTCGCACATGCTCAGGCTCCACGCCCAGGCCTGTGCAGATTGCCTCATACTTGCTTGTGCCGGCAGAATCCTGTCCTCCGGTCATGCCTGTGGTTAGATTGTCTGAGATGACCACGGTGATATTTGATTTGTCGTTGACAGCGTCGAGAAGTCCAGTCATGCCAGAATGGGTGAAAGTGGAGTCTCCGATGACTGCCACAGAAGGGAAGAGGCCTGCGTCAGCCGCTCCCTTCGCCATGGTGATGGATGCCCCCATGTCGACACAACTGGCCAGCGCCTTGAATGGTGGCAGCGCACCAAGAGTGTAACAGCCGATGTCACCAAAGACACGATAGTCGGGATATTCGGCCAGCACTTGATTTAAGGCTGTGTATACATCTCTGTGGCCGCATCCCTGACAGAGCTGCGGTGGACGTCCAGCAAGGTTCTTGGCTGGCGCAAAGGCAGGGCCAGCCTCCATGCCAAGAGCTTTGGCCACACAGTCGGGCGTAAGTTCGCCTGTGCGCGGAAGGTCGCCCGTGAGACGTCCCTTTACAGGATAGCCAGAGCCAACCATACCGGCCACCATCTCTTCCACAACAGGCTGCCCGTCTTCCATGACGATGAGAGCATCGTTTTCAGAGGCGAAAGCCTTTATGTTGTCTACAGAGAGAGGATATTGCGACACCTTGAGTATATTAGCGTTGTCACCAGCGTTTTCCTTTACGTAATTGTATGCTATGCCACAAGCAATGATGCCGAGTTTCTGCCCTGGGGCAGTCTCCTTCCAGTTGTAGGCTGAAACCTCTGCGGCCTTAACCATGCCTGCCTGCTTATCGAGAAGCTCAACATATTTGCGGCGCGCGATGGCAGGGAGAAGCACCCAGCTGTCTTTGGCCACATTGAGAGCATTCTCAACCTTAGCTTCGCCCACCTCAACGGCCGCGCGGCTGTGGGCAAGACGGGTGACAACACGCAGGAGGACCGGCTCCTTGATTGCTTCAGAGAGTTCGAATGCACTACCCACCATATCGTATGCCTCCTGCTGATTAGAAGGCTCAAAGACTGGTATCATGGCAAACTTGCCGTAGAAACGTGAGTCTTGCTCATTCTGGCTGGAGTGCATTGACGGGTCGTCAGCGGCAAGGACAATGAGGCCTCCGTTGACTCCAGTTATGGCACTGTTAATAAATGCGTCAGCACATACGTTCATGCCGACATGCTTCATGCAGACAAGGGCTCTCTTGCCTGCGTATGACATGCCAAGGGCAGCCTCCATGGCTGTTTTCTCATTGGCGCACCAGCGGCTGTGAACACCACGTTCCTTAGCCACTTTGTTGTTCTGAATGAATTCAGTGATTTCGGTCGAAGGAGTACCAGGATAAGCGTATACACCTGATAGTCCTGCATTGATAGCACCTAATGCTATGGCCTCGTCACCGAGAAGTAATTGTTTCATTTTATCTTGGTCTTAAATAATAGATACTATTAAAGCTATAGAAAAGAAAGATTACTGACTATATATGAATAGTAGTTGTATCAGTAAAAGCACTAATTGAATGCAAAAGTAATAAAAAAAGATGACATCAAAGCATTTTGTCACCATTTTATCGCTTTTTAAAAACAAATAGTTGTATCATAGCGTCAAAACATTCACTATGAGCCAACAGATGGAGCAGCGGGAACTGAGTGCCAGACTCACTTACGCGCTCTGCCCAACACCCCAAACGAGTAAGCTCAACACCCCAAATGAGCTTGCCCACAACCCCTCGGGAGCAAGCCCACAACCCCTCGGGAGCCTGCTCCCAAAGGGTTGTGAGCTTGGGGGAAAAATAACATTACCAGCTCATTGTTCTCTCTCTCCGAAGTGCTCGTTGGCATAGAAGCAATATTTGTTAGGTTCTCTCGCGCGCGTATCATTTCCAAAACCGATACAAAACCGTATCTAATAATGTGTATATCACGAGGATAGACTGTATCAAAAGCGATACAGCATACGTGGAGAAATGAGGCGCTGTATCGGTCGTGATACAGTATAACATATTGAGATATAACATAATACACACGACACTGTATCGGTTTTGCAGATTCAGATGTGTGAGTGTATCGATTTTAAAACCGATACAAAATGGCATTTAACATCTTGTATATCATT
>JAXJBE010000148.1:0-18512 GCA_036303125.1 Bacteroidaceae bacterium | reverse complement strand
TGCTTGTAGTATACAGGGAATGGCTCGCCCCAGTATCTCTGGCGAGAGAAGATGGCATCTCGCAGGCGGTAATTGACCTTGACGCGGCCTATGTTATGTTCTTTGACATACACTTTTGTTGCAGCTATGGCCTCCTTGACGGTGAGGCCGTTGAGGCTGAAGTCGATGTATGGTGTCACTCCCTTACGTGGTGAGTTGGTCACAATGCCCTCCTTGGCGTCGTAGCTCTCTTCTGACACGTCGGCACCCTCAATGAGTGGGATGATGGGGAGATTGAAATGCTTGGCAAAGGCATAGTCACGGCTGTCGTGAGCAGGCACAGCCATGATGGCACCTGTGCCGTAGCCTGCGAGTACATACTCTGATATCCATATAGGGTTCTTTTCTCCTGTGAAGGGGTTGATGGCGTATGATCCGGAGAAGACACCTGTCACCTTGTGGTCAATCATGCGTTCGCGCTCGGTGCGTCCCTTGACATACTTGACATATTCGTCAACGGCGGCTTTCTGTTCTGCTGTGGTGACTTTCTTTACGAGGTCGTTCTCAGGAGCCAGAACCATGAAGGTCACACCAAACATAGTGTCGGCACGTGTGGTGAAGATGGTGAATGACTCATCGCTGTCTGCAATCTTGAACTCCACCTCTGTGCCTTCGCTGCGTCCTATCCAGTTCTTCTGAGTTTCCTTGATGGAGTCGCTCCATTGTATAGTCTCCAGACCGTCGAGGAGTCTTTGGCTATAGGCGCTGACACGGAGACACCACTGGCGCATTTTCTTTTGTTCTACGGGGAAACCGCCGCGCACGCTCACGCCGTCAACGACTTCGTCATTGGCAAGTACTGTGCCGAGGCCTGCGCACCAGTTAACCATCGTCTCGCCCATGAAGGCGATGCGGTAGTTCATCAGTACATCGCTCTTTTTCTGCTCGTCCATAGCCTTCCACTCGTCTGCGGTGAAAGAGATGTTTTCTGTCTGAGCCACATTGAGTCCTTCTGTACCTTTCTCCTCAAAATGGGCTATGAGTCGCTCTATAGGTTGAGCCTTCTGGCTGCTGTTGCAGAAGAAGGAGTTGAACATCTTCTGGAATGCCCATTGTGTCCACTTGTAGTAGTCGGGAGTGCATGTGCGCACCTCTCTGTCCCAGTCAAAACAGAAGCCAATCTTGTCCAGTTGCTCGCGGTAGCGATCGATGTTGGCGAAGGTTGTCTTTTCTGGGTGCTGGCCAGTTTGGATGGCATATTGTTCTGCAGGCAGTCCGTAGGCATCGTAGCCCATAGGGTTGAGCACGTTGAAGCCTTGAAGACGTTTATAGCGTGCATAGATATCACTGGCGATATATCCGAGAGGGTGGCCTACGTGAAGACCTGCTCCGCTTGGGTAGGGGAACATGTTGAGGACATAGAACTTAGGCTTGTTCTTATCCTCGACAACTTTGTAGGTTTTGTTTTCTACCCACTTCTGTTGCCATTTCTTTTCGATGTCTCTGAAATTGTATTCCATTATTTTTTAGAATGTGTATTTGAGGGCTATTGTTGGGTTGATAAAGAATGAACCCTTTGTATCTGGCCAAATGAAATTGTTTGAAATCTCTATCTCTGTGCCAATGGAGAATATGTCCTTCTGACGGCTCTTGCCTATGATGTTGAACCACAGTTGCGGTTCGGTCATGAAGACAAGACCTTTTTTCTGCTTGCCGTTGGTCTCGAATGTTGGAGTGTAACCATACCATAGGTCAGCAAAGCCTGAACATGTGCAGAGTCCCTTGGCAAAGGTTAGTCCCCAAACGGCTGTGGCTTGAAAACTGGCGAGAGCGTTGAGGTTATTGCTTTCTTGTCTGAAATACTGCTTGTACATAGCCTGGAAGGAGAAGGTCTTGCTAAAGTCTGAGTTGTGCCAGTTCCATACTGGACCTATGAGAACCGCCTGCTGGAAGCGTGAACCGAAATCTGTGTACTTGTTGATGCTGAGCCCACCGTTGTATTCTATATGACCTGCGAAGCTGCTTGACTCGTTTGGTCTGGCAAAGGTGAATTCGCGGCTCACTTCCCAGTATGCGCCACCAACTCCGTCTGAGAAGTAGTCGAAGTCGACGAAGAAGAATGTGGAGCCAAACTTGTCAGGGCGAAACATCTCGACAGTCGTTGTTACATTGGGGCGGTTGGCTTCTTTCTCAGAATAGAGTGAGCGGCCGAAGTCGTAGTGGAGTTGCACATTGACTTGCGCACTGGCAAGGGGGCAGGCAAGCAGGGCGGCGGCAGTTAGAAGTTTTCTCATTGAATGTGGTCGCTTTTTATTGATAGATGCTATAAGAAACACTATAGACGCTATAAGAAACCGTGGATGTTATAGAAGCATTGGAGCTATAGCCATTATAGCTGCTATCACCAATGATTCAGAAAAAAGACGCCGAGGGAAACTGTTTCTCCCGGCGTCATCTTTATATTAGTTCGTGTTAGTCTTCGATGAGGTTGTGGCCGGTCATCTCCTTGGGCTGTTCGAGACCCATGATGTGGAGGATGGATGGTGCCACGTCGGCAAGGACACCGTTCTTCACCTTTGCGCTCTTGTTCTCTGTGACGTAGATAAATGGCACAGGGTTGAGGGAATGAGCTGTGTTGGCTGAGTTGTCTGGGTTGAGAGCGTTGTCTGCATTGCCGTGGTCAGCGATGATGATAGTCTCATAGTCTGTAGCTTTCGCCGCCTCTACAACTTCGTTTACACACTGATCGATAGCCTTCACTGCTGCTTCTATGGCTGTGTAGACACCTGTGTGGCCTACCATGTCGCCATTGGCGAAGTTGACCACAATCCAGTCGTACTTGTTTTCCTTGATAGCTGCAACGAGTTTGTCCTTGACCTCGTATGCCGACATCTCAGGCTTGAGATCATAGGTGGCAACCTTTGGAGAGTTGACGAGGATACGGTCTTCTCCATCGAAAGGAGTTTCGCGGCCGCCGTTGAAGAAGAATGTCACGTGAGCATATTTTTCTGTTTCGGCTGTATGGAGTTGCTTGAGGCCTTTGCTTGCGATGTATTCGCCGAGGGTGTTCTCCACGTTTTCCTTGGGGAAGAGGATGTGCACGCCTGTGAAGGAAGCGTCGTATGGAGTCATGCAGTAATACTGAAGGCCAGGGATGGTCTTCATTCCTTGTTCTTCCATGTCTTGCTGTGTGAGGACGACGGTGAGTTCCTTGGCGCGGTCGTTGCGATAGTTAAAGAAGATGACGACATCGCCTTCCTTGATGCGGCCGTCTACGTTGCTATTGATGAGTGGCTCCATGAACTCGTCTGTATTCTTGTGCTCTTCAGTGTGGCTGTCGTAGCATGACTGCACGCCCTCTACCATGTCTGCCACCTTGCGTCCTTTGCCTTCTACAAGCTGGTCGTAGGCTACCTTGATGCGGTCCCATCGCTTGTCGCGGTCCATTGCGTAGAATCGTCCGATGATAGAGGCGATGGCGCCAGTGCCTACTTCATCGATGTGCTTCTGGAGGTCTGCGATGAATCCTTTGCCTGATTTAGGGTCTGTGTCGCGTCCGTCCATGAAGCAATGTACGTAGCAGTTGTCAATGCCGTACACCTTAGCAATGTCGATGAGTTTAAGTATATGGTCAAATGAAGAGTGTACACCGCCTGTTGAAGTGAGTCCCATGAGGTGAACGCTCTTGCCTGTCTCTTTGGCATAGCTGTAAGCTGACTTGATTTCAGGATTTTCGAGTATTGAGTTGTCTGCGCAGGCACGGTTTATCTTGACAAGATCCTGATATACGATGCGTCCTGCACCGATGTTGAGGTGGCCTACCTCAGAATTGCCCATCTGGCCGTCAGGCAGACCTACATTTTCGCCTGATGCTTGCAGTTCAGAGTGTGGGTAGTTAGCGTTGAGATAATCCATGTAGGGTGTTGGAGTTTGATAGATGACGTCACCCTTGCTTTTGTCACCGATTCCCCATCCGTCGAGAATCATCAAAAGAGCTTTTTTTGCCATAGTAGTGTAATATTTTTTAATGTGTTGATTGCTTCTGCGTGTTGTGAGAATGGTGTGCGGAATAGATATGTTTGCACACATTTGCGGTGCAAAGTTACTAAAAGTAATCCAAATAAGGGTGGCTGCAAACCAATTATCTGTCAAAACTGTTATTCCGTCTTGCCTTAAAAAGATACTTTGTCAATGTAGATACATCAGTTAGACTGTTTTTTTGAAAAATAACACTATTTCGTTTTGCCCTTTTGGCAGATTGGTGTAACTTTGCCTACTGTATGGAAATGATGACACATATAACTATTCTGCCCTCAGAGTGGAAAATAGATAGTCAGGATAAAATCCTGCTTGTTGGCAGCTGTTTCGCTGATGAGATTGGGCGAAAGATGAAAATGGGAGGACTCAACGTGATGGTCAATCCATTTGGCGCATTGTACAATCCTGCCAGCATTGCTGGTAGCCTTTTGCGCTCTATCAGTGAGAATGAGTATAGAGCAGACTCTCCCGAAGTGTTTCAAGGCATAAACGACCATCTTTGGCATTCGTGGATGCATCACAGTTCGTTCTCTTCTCCAGACAGTGACACTCTGCTCTTTTCAATAAACACAGCCATGCACACAGTGGCAGACTTCTTGCGGCAAGCCGATGTGCTTATCGTCACTTTTGGCACGTCTATCATCTACCGATTGCGAGATACGGGCAGATTGGTGGCCAACTGCCATAAGATGCCTGACCGTATGTTTGCGAGGGAGTGCATGAGTGCTTATGACATAGCAGATCAGTGGCGGATGTTGCTACAGCTGCTGCAGAGTGTCAATCCGAAGCTCAGGATCATTTTTACCGTCAGTCCTATCCGTCACAAGAGGGATGGTTTTCATGCCAATCAGATATCTAAGGGCATATTGCTGAGTGCTATAGAGTCACTTGCACCTTCTCTTCACCTTTCCTCTTCTCAGCAGTCGACAGATTTCACAGGAGGTAAAGGCGATGGAGAGTCTCATGAAGGTCTTGTGCCTGACTATTTTCCTTCCTACGAGATAATGATGGATGAGTTGCGCGACTACCGCTTCTATGCTGATGATATGATTCACCCGTCAGAGATGGCGGTGGAGTTTATATGGCAACGTTTCCAAGACACATATTTTGACAGCAAAACGCGTGACGCTGTAGCGAAAGCCACAAAGGAATGGGCACGCTGTCAGCATAGGCAGATATCAGGAGCCTTAAAGTAAAAGAGATGCCTGATATGTGATTGGCGTCAATAAAGAACTGGTAAATACACACAAACGCTGAAAAATATACACACATATAAGTAGGTGTTCATAATTAGCTTTATAATATCTTCGTTCTATTTTGAATATCTACTTAGATATAACATTGTAAAATAATGTACAGTATTGATGATATCGAACATGTTGTTGGAGCTAAGCGTAAAGGCTCAGCTCCAGCATGTATTAACTGGCTGTTGATAGACAGCCGCAGTCTCTGTTTCCCAGAGGAAAGTCTGTTCTTTGCTCTCAAAACAGAGAAGAACGATGGGCACAAATATATCGAAACACTCTATAAACGAGGGGTGAGAAACTTCGTTGTGTCCGTAAAGTCGGTGGATGAAGGACTCTACGACATGAAGAACAAGTCCGATGCCAACTTCCTTGTTGTTGCCTCACCTCTTCAGGCACTTCAAGACTTGGCTGCATACCACAGAAGTAATCTTGATATACCAGTTATAGCTATCACAGGCTCTAACGGAAAGACTACCGTTAAAGAATGGCTTTATCAGTTGCTTTCGCCTGACTATAGCGTGTGTCGTTCGCCACGTAGCTACAACAGCCAGGTGGGAGTACCTCTCAGCGTATGGCTCATCAGCAAGCACCATGATTTGGCCATCATTGAGGCCGGCATATCACAGCCAGGAGAGATGGACAGACTCCAACGCATCATCTTACCATCCATAGGTGTCATGACCAATATAGGAGTTGCACATCAGGAGAACTTCATGTCGTATGACATCAAATGTTCTGAGAAGATGAAGTTGTTCAAGGGATGCCAAAGCGTGATTATCAATTCTGACAGTACCGTCATTCATCGTTGTGCTTCAGTCCTTTCGGATGGAGTCAAGAGGTTGTCGCTCAAGGTTGTAAGCATTGAAAAGGACGAGCAAGTCGCCACTATTCATTTTGAATATAATAATCAGAGAGGCCAGTATACCATTCACTTTATCGATCAGGCTTCTATTGATAACTCCATTACATGCTTTACCACAGTTCTGGCTCTGTCCACATCCATCAGCATTGACGAGCTATGTCGCCGTATGGAGAAACTCGAGCAGGTGGCCATGCGACTGGAGGTGAAGGACGGCAAACATGGATGCACCCTCGTCAATGATTCTTACAATTCTGATGTGCAGTCGCTTGACATAGCTCTCGACTTCATGAGCCGCCGTCCTGAGATGCGTCGGCAGAGCCGCACGCTCATCCTCAGTGATATCCTCCAAAGTGGGGAATCTCCACGCTCGCTCTATTCGAGAGTTGCGCAGATGGCAGCGACAAGAGGCATTGAGAAGGTCATAGGTGTCGGAAAGGACATCTCTGCTTGCGCTGATTATTTTCCTATGGAACACCGCACTTTCCTTACTACGGATGCTCTCATCCGCAGTGAAGTGTTTGATGATTTGCGCAACGAGTTTATTCTTATAAAGGGAGCGAGGCGGTTTCGTTTTGATAAAATATCGGACATGCTAACCCTCAAGGTGCATCAAACAATCCTTGAGGTGAACCTTAATGCCTTGGTCAGCAATGTGAATTACTATCGACATTTCATGAGCCCTGAGACAAAGATGGTATGTATGGTCAAGGCCAGTGGATATGGCGTGGGCTCTCTTGAGATAAGCAAGACCCTGCAAGACAACGGAGCGGACTACCTCGCTGTAGCCGTAGCTGACGAAGGAGCGGATTTGCGTGAAGCAGGCATTACTGCCAATATCATGATAATGAACCCTGAGACGACATCATTCAAGATGCTGTTCGACTACCGTCTCGAACCAGAGGTGTTCAGCTTCTCTCTCCTTGACCAACTCATCCGAGCTGCAGAGAAAGAGGGCATAACCAATTTCCCTATTCACATCAAACTTGATACGGGTATGCACCGTTTAGGTTTCGACCCTGATAAAGATATCCCACAGCTTATCGAACGACTTCGCCGGCAGACGGCTCTTGTGCCATGTTCTGTATTCAGCCACTTCGTGGGCAGCGATGGGGATGAGTTTGACGACTTTTCACGACATCAATTTGCGCTTTTTGACAAAGCGAGCCGACAGCTTCAAGATGCCTATCCACATAAAATATTACGCCATATATGCAATTCCGCAGGTATAGAGCATTTCCCTGAATACCATCTCGACATGGTTCGTCTTGGTTTAGGACTCTACGGTGTCAATCCTCGCAACAACCAGATGCTCCACAATGTAGCCACTCTCAAGACTACCATCCTTCAGATACATGACATACCAGCAGGTGAGACTATTGGTTATTCGCGCCGTACCACTCTCGAACGTGATAGCCGCATAGCTGCCATACCTATTGGCTACGCTGATGGTCTTGACCGGCATTTGGGCAATCGCCATTGCTATTGCCTTGTTGGCGGGCAAAAGGCATATTATGTTGGCAACATCTGCATGGATGTGTGTATGATTGACGTGACAGACATTGACTGCAAAGAGGGTGACATGGTGGAGATATTCGGCGACCACCTGCCTGTTACCGTCTTGAGTGATGCCATTGACACCATCCCTTATGAGATACTCACTGGAGTGAGCAATCGTGTACAGCGTATTTATGTGCAAGAATAATTATATGTGACGGAGGCGGTGTCTGAGACTGCATATTGTTTTGATGAAATAGGGTTGAAATCAATAAAAAGGCACGATTCTGTCTATAATGTATTGTAATAATATCTAACTTTGCGATAATAATACACATTTGTGTAAACCTATGTTTAATTTTAATTATTACTAATCTCTATGAAACGTTTATTTATTGCTGCTCTGTTTGCCGTGATAGCTGTTGCAGCTGTGGCACAGAAAAGCAACAAGGTCTCGACACAAGCTGGAGACTACCAACTTGAGGTCACTTTCTATTCGCCCCAGATTGTGCGAGTCATGAAGTATCCAAAAGGTAAAGCAAGACCTGAGACAAAGAGTGAGGTGGTGACGATGTTGCCACAGGAAAATCTTAATGTGAAGATTGGCAGCAGTGGCAATGCAGCGCGCATGTCTTCCGATAAGCTCAGCGTGACGATTGACAAGAAGACTGGTCTTCTCCAATTTTCAGCTGGCGGCAAGAACCTTCTAAAGGAAAAGGCCACTGCCTTCAGAGAGAGGACAAATGGCTCAGATAAGGGCAGGTATGAGGTGACAATGACTTATCAACTGGACAAGGATGAGGCTATATATGGTCTCGGCACAGTGCAGGATGGCAAACTTAACCGCCGCGGCTTGACTAAGCATATAGAACAGTCAAACCTTGAAGATTTTCAAAATGTCGTACAGTCAATTAAAGGCTGGGGAATATATTGGGATAACTACAGTCGCGCCAAATTTGAAGACAACGCGGCTGGTATGACTTTCAAGGCAGAGGTCGGAGATTGTGTTGACTACTACTTCATGTATGGTGCATCAGCTGACGGAGTCAACGTATGTATGCGTGACCTTTCGGGTGACGTGCCCATGTTCCCTCTTTGGACATATGGCTTCTGGCAGTGCCGAGAGAGATATAAGTCATCTAAGGAGCTCCTTGAAGTCGTTGATACATACCGCAAGTTGGGTGTGCCCCTTGATGGTATTATCCAGGACTGGCAGTATTGGGGTAGCAACTACACATGGAATGCTATGGATTTCATTGGCGAGACTTTTGCTGACGGCAGACAGATGGTTGACCGTGTGCACAAGCAGAACGCACACATCATGATATCTATTTGGGCAAGTTTCGGTCCTCAGACAAAACAGTATAAAGCCCTTAACGAGAAGGGACTGCTGTACAACTTTGAGACATGGCCGCAGAGCGGCATCTCTCATATGTGGCCTCCTCGGAAGGATTATCCATCCGGTGTGAGGGTCTATGACGCTTTCAGCCCTGTAGCCCGTCAGATATATTGGGATCACTTGAAGACTCTATTTGACTATGGTATTGACGCTTGGTGGATGGATTCAACCGATCCCGATTTCTTCAATGCGCGGGAAAGTGATTATGAGCATATGACAGCTATGGGCTCTTGGCGAGGGGTGCGCAATGCATTCCCCCTCATGACAGTAAAGGGTGTGTATGACAAGCAGCGCAAAACTTCGGAGGATAAGCGTGTCTTCATCATGACAAGATCCGCATACGCTGGACAGCAGCACTACGGTTCGGGACTGTGGACAGGCGACGTGGCTTCCACATGGGACATGCTCCGCAAGCAGGTGCCTGCAGGCCTGAACTATACGATGACAGGCTGCCCTAACTTCAATACTGACATAGGTGGATTCTTCTGTGGTTCATACAACACAAAGGGCTCGGGCTCCGCTCCTCAGAATCCTCAGTATCAGGAACTCTATGTGCGCTGGATGCAGTATGGTCTCTTCTGTCCTGTCTTCCGCAGCCACGGTGCTGACGCTCCAAGAGAAATCTATCAGTTCGGCAAGAAGGGAGAACCTATCTATGATGCCATAGAGAAGACTATCCGTCTGCGTTACCGCTTATTGCCTTATATATATAGCACGGCATGGCAAGTGACATCTGCAGGCGAGAGCTATCTTAGAGCTTTGACCTACGATTTTGCTTCTGACCGCAAGACGTGGAATATGGGCGATGAGTTTATGTTTGGCCGCTCTATTCTTGCTACTCCTATTCTCAATCCTCAGTATACGGAAGAGAAGATTCTGCGTGAAGATGCCATGAGCGGATGGGATAAGAAGGAAGTGAAAGATAATGGCGGCAATGTTCACTATGACTTTACACAAGAGAAGAGTGTTACGAAGTACTTGCCAAAGGGTGCCAATTGGTATGAGTTTTACACAGAGAAGAAGTATGCAGGTGGACGTGACGTCACTGTAGCTACAGCCATCGACCGTAATGTGATGTTTGTCAAGGCTGGTAGCATCTTGCCTCTCGCTCCCGTCATGCAGTATGCGCAGGAGAAGACGTGGGATGACCTTGAAGTCGTCGTTTACCCTGGTGCTGACGCTGAGTTCACTCTCTATGAAGATGAGGGCGATAACTACAACTACGAGAAGGGCATGTACTCTACCATCACTATGAAGTGGAGTGAGCGTACCCGCACTCTCACAATTGGCGATGTAAAAGGTGAGTTCCCAGGCATGCTCAAGCATCGTGTTTTCAACGTGCGCTTGGCTGGAGCCAAGAATGCACAAAAAGTTGAATATGATGGCAAGGCAGCCAGCATAAAGATGTAAGATACATAATAGACACCACAGGCACTATAAAAACTTCCTTTATATAATATATATATTGTATAAATATAGGGTAGTAAGTGCTTGTGGTGCCTGTGTGTCATGATTGGAGCAGTGGGTGAGGAACGAGGCAATGAGATGTCATGTCTATTATGTTATCCCTCTTTTTTTGCTCTATTATAGCGGCATGTTACCATGTTTCTTAGGAGGGTTGTTTTCAACCTTGTTTTGTGTCATCTCAAGCGCTTGAAGCAGTTTGATGCGAGTGTCTATGGGTAATATGATTTCATCTATATACCCTTTTTCTGCTGCTCTGTATGGATTAGAGAACATTTCCTCATATTCTTTGACAGCCTGTACTCGTTCTTTCTCATCAAACTTTCGATACAGAATATTGACGGCACCAGCAGCTCCCATCACTGCAATTTCAGCGTTTGGGTATGCGAAATTGACATCACATCCAGTCTCTTTTGATGACATGACGATATAGGCTCCGCCGTAAGCCTTGCGCGTTATAAGGGTTATCTTTGGGACGGTGGCCTCTGCGTAAGCGTACATTATCTTTGCTCCATGTCGGATGATACCGCCATGCTCCTGCTGCTGACCGGGAAGAAAGCCTGGTACATCTTCAAATGTTATCAGAGGGATATCGAAACAGTCGCAGAAACGTATGAACCGTGCAGCTTTGTCTGAGGCATCAATGTCAAGGACTCCGGCAAGATAATTGGGATTGTTGGCCACTATTCCAATAGGTCTGCCGCCGATGCGGGCAAATCCGATTATGATATTCGGTGCGAACCCGGAAGAAATCTCGAAGAAATAATGTTCATCGACAACTTCCTCTATAAGTTCTTTCATATCATATGGCACGTTAGGATTCTCTGGTATTAGTGTCATCAGCTTTGGACACTCTCGCTGGCTTGAATCGCATGATGATTGTATCAATATGTCCTCCATGTTGTTTGAGGGGATGAATGATAGTAACTCCCGTATCATCATCAACGTTTCTTCTTCGTCACGCCCAATGAGATGGGCAACACCACTTTTTGTGGAATGTGTGTTGGCACCTCCCAGTTCTGCTTTTGAAAGTTCCTCATGTGTTACGGTTTTGACCACATCGGGACCAGTTACAAACATATAGCTTGTATCCTTCACCATCAGGATGAAATCAGTGAGTGCGGGTGAATAACACGCTCCTCCAGCGCACGGTCCCATGATGGCTGAAATCTGGGGGATTACTCCTGAGGCCTTCACGTTTTGATAAAAAATATCTGAATAACCGCTTAGAGCGTTTACACCTTCCTGTATTCTCGCACCTCCTGAATCATTCAGGGCAATTATAGGTGCGCCAGTTTTAAGTGCCATCTTTTGTAATTTGACAATCTTGCTTGCATTTGCACGTCCGAGCGAACCTCCGTTGACCGTGAAGTCATAAGCATATACATACACCAGCCGCCCGTCTATCTTGCCGTAGCCTGTCACCACTCCATCGCCGTCATAGCGTTTATTTTCCATGTCATAATCATGACAGTCATGAAGTACGAAACGGCCGACCTCCACGAAGGTGTCATCGTCAAGAAGTATGTTGATGCGTTCTCTTGCGGTATGTTTGCCGCCTGCTTTTTGTTTTGCAATGTTTTCAACTCTGCCGCCATGGACAGCTTCTCTATGTCTATTATCAAATTTTTCGTATATATCCATTATGTCAATTATTTATTCATTAGATAAGTAGATGTTCATAATTCGTTTTATAATGTAAAAATAGATTCTGAATGCCTGCTTACCTAATTATCATGTTTAAATGTAATTAGCAATTGGTCAGAAAGTACAGAGTCTCCTTCGGCAACCTCTACGCTATCAACTATCGAGTCTTGCGATGCGGTGTAAGTGCTTTGCATCTTCATGGCCTCAATGATAATGAGGGGGGCACCTTTCTTCACATGGCTACCCTTCTCCACAAGTACTACTATAATTTTTCCAGGCATTGGAGCTTTTATGCAATCTTGTACTTCCTCCTCGGCAGAGTTGCCATTATGAATATATTTCTTGCGAGGGTTTTGCAGTTTGACTTCATACCTGCGAAAATTGGCTGTGATTGTATACTCCCCTTCACTATGATTTACCACTTCTGCATTATAGCTGCACCCGTTGTGCAGTATTGAACAAAATCCCGTTTCTGTTAAAGTGGCGTCAATTTCTATGATTTCGCCGTTGAGCTTTATCTTTACGTTATTTCCTTCCTTCTCTACGAGTTCGATATCGTAGGACTTTCCTTTTATTCTTGCTTGCATAGTCTTTGAATATTAAATGTGCAGGACACCTTTCTGCTTGGCGAAAGCTCTCCACCGGCTGATGGGGCGGTTGTCGCTTTGCGTGTTTGAGGAAGTATTGTTTTTGTCCACGATGAAGTCTATGTATGCAGCTATGACAGCCATCTTTTCTGCCTCCTCCTCTTCCTCCTCGGCTTTGAGTGTTTCCTTGTTTTCTTCTATGAAATGAGTTGTATAGTCGCCTTTTACGAATTCACGGGCATCAAGGATACGTCTGAGATAGTCTATATTGGTCTTTATTCCAGTAATCTTGTACTCGTAGAGTACGCGACGCATCCTTTCAAGCGCAAAACTGCGTTTTGTTGCCCACACGATAAGTTTGCCGAGCATGGAATCATAATAAATCGGGATTTCGTATCCGTCGTAGATGAAACTGTCAACCCTTACCCCTATTCCTTGTGGTGTGCGGACATGCCCGATGGTTCCAGCCGTGGGGATGAATTCATTGTCGGTGTCTTCTGCGCAGATACGGCATTCTATGGCATGACCACGTTGCCGCAGATCTTCCTGACGGAAACGGAGTTTGCAACCGTTAGCGATATCTATCTGTTCTTTGACGAGGTCAATTCCAAGAACTTCTTCTGTTATGGGATGCTCGACTTGCAGGCGGGTGTTCATCTCAAGAAAATAGAAGTTCATGTCGTTATCGACAAGAAACTCTATTGTGCCAGCACCGACATAGTTTACAGACTTAGCGGCTTTGACGGCAATTGCTCCCATCTCATGCCGCACTCCATCAGTAATGAAAGGTGATGGAGATTCCTCTACTATTTTTTGATGCCTGCGTTGAACGGAACATTCTCTGTCGAACAGATGAACCACATTGCCGTGAGAGTCCCCAAGAAATTGTATTTCTATATGGTGAGGTGATTCGATGTATTTCTCCACATACACATCGTCTGATGTGAATGATGCGGCAGCCTCTGATTTGGCTTCCTTGTATGCTTCGATAAGGTCTTCTTCTTCACGCACCAGTCTCATGCCTTTACCTCCGCCGCCAGCTGAGGCCTTAATTATTACGGGCAGCCCTATTTCACGGCAAGTCTTTATCAGTCGCTCCTCGTCCATATTGTCAGAAGTCCCTGGTACAACAGGAACGCCTGCGGCTATCATGGTGCGCCTCGCTGATATTTTGTCACCCATAGCCTCGATGCTCTCTGCTGAAGGCCCGATAAATATAATTCCTTCAGCATGACAGCGTCTTGAGAAATCGGCATTTTCACTCAGAAATCCGTATCCGGGATGGATAGCATCAGCATTTGTGCTTTTTGCCACAGCAATTATCTTGTCCATGTTAAGATAACTCTCGGTAGATGGGGCTGGACCTATGCAGACAGCTTCATCCGCATAGCTCACGTGCATTGATGTGCGGTCAGCCTCGCTGAATACGGCGACTGTAGATATTCCCTTCTCCTTGCATGACCTCATCACACGAAGAGCTATCTCGCCGCGATTGGCGATAAGTATCTTTTTAATCATGGTCTGTTCGTCTTGGATTTAAGGTAAGGACTGGTCTCGCAGGCGTAGAAACTGCTTTTCAACGCATTGAGGCATTCTTCACAGAGAGGACGGCCATAATTGTGCATAACATAGGCCGTCTGCATGGCATCGAGACCGACAGTCTCAAGCCATTTGAAAAAGGATAAACGTTCTACGGTGAAATCCTTTTTGCACCTTGGACAATTCATAATTAAATGAGGTGTTAAGGTGAAAAAGATTAAGAGACAAAGCGTGGTAGCCGCACCGACAAGCACAAAACAAAACCTGCACCGTCTTTTTCAAGCCAGTGCTAATATTGTGCGGAAGCTCTTTATAGAGACTATGGCGCACATTCCGTATGTCAGATGTTGCTATATTGGGCATGTCCATCTCAAAATCTAATCCACGAGATTATTGAAATATAAAAACGCATGGCAGGTCTCCTGACTCATTCCCCTTCCAGACTGCCTTCCCGACCGTAGTGTGTGGTCAGTGACACCAATATCGTGTCTGGTTGGTTGATGTGGAACATACAGTAGCGGGTCTGTTCAGGTCTCTCACCTGATTACCTTTTAATCACTTTGGGTAGTGAAACCCTCAGCGAACCTATGCGACTACAAAGTTACTGTTTTTTTTATACACCCGTCATGATTACGGAAATATATCATGGATTAAACATCTATTTTTTCAAATTCCTTAATGAAGATACCGAGATATGCCATCTCCAGTTTGTCTTTATTATCCATCCTTCCATTGGTGGAACGTTCAATTCACAGAATAATATATAATAAGAATAAGAAGTATACCTCCTCATGGCGAAGGGCATACTTCTTATAGTGTATTTAAATATATGTCTTAAAAAAGCGGAGACTGCAATTGCAGGCCTTGGACTATTCGAAGTAGTAGAGGAAAGTGGCGAGACCTTCGAGAGCTTGCTTCTTCTGGTTCTCTATCTCCAGTTTGAATTTAATCTGAGCTTTGCATATACCTCGGATGTTGGAAATCTCGTGCAGAGAAGCTGTGAGGCGCACTCGTTGCCCGGAGAGGACTGGCTGGCCAAATTTCATTTGATCCATGCCGTAGTTGACAAGCATCTTGACATTGTTCACCTGAATGATTTCCTGCCAGAGATGGGGTAGGAGAGATAATGTGAGATAGCCATGAGCTATTGTTGACTTGTAGGGGCTCTCTACCTTTGCGCGTTCTGTGTCTACGTGAATCCATTGGTGGTCAAGTGTGGCATCGGCAAATAGGTTAATGCGCTCCTGTGACACTTCGAGCCATTCGCTTGTGCCAATCTGTTCACCGAGGTGTGATTGGAACTCTTCGTATGAGTTGATGATGAGTTTGTCCATATTGTATGCTGTTCTTTATGATTGTTTACACAATGTAATAATTTGCAAAGGTAAATATTTTTTTGAATATTAGATGCTTTGGCAAGGGAAAAAGTACCTTATGGGGGAGAAAAGCCACTTGTGAGGCGTTTCGGCATATTGTTTTGCCAGACATGTTTGCTTTTTCGGCCATGCAATTATCCACACTTTTGATGGAAGGAGAAATCTGCTTAAGGGGTGTCCTATAAAAGGACAACCCCTGATAAGACATAAATACTAATTTGTAGAGCTCCTCTTAAATAAACAGATTGACGTTGGATTCTTCAGCTCGTTCCATATAGGTGGCAACTCCGCCTATGGTGATATCATCGAGCAGTTCCTCGCGCTTGATGCCCATCACGTCCATCGACATCTGGCAGGCTATGAATTCCACACCGTTGTCAATGGCCTGCTGGCGGAGCGACTCGAGTGATTCCACTCCTTTCTTGCGCATCAGGAAGCGCATCATCTTCGGGCCGATGCCCAGCATGTTCATCTTGGAGAGCGAGAGACGAGTGGAGTCGGATGGCAGCATCCATCCGAACATCTTTCCCCATATATCTTTCTCCACCTTGGGCTTGCAACTCTTTTTGATGGCATTGAGCCCCCAGAAAGTGAAGAAAATGCTGACCTTCTTGCCTGTGGCTGCAGCGCCGTTGGCAAGGATAAAGGTAGCGAGAGCCTTGTCGAGGTCATCGCTGAAAAGGATGAGCGTTTTTCCTCTGTTGCTTGACTGTGGGCTTTGGGCTTCAATGGTACAGGCTGCTACCTTTTCTATTTCTGCTATATGCACGCCTCCTTCTGAACGCTTGCCGACAAACAGGTTGCCTGTGGTGTGGCACCACGACTCTGCATCTCGCGGGAAACCGGCATCGGTGGCTCGTACTTCAAGCCGCTGGCCTGCCGACAGATTTTCCATGGCTTGCTTGAGTTTGAGTATGGGGCCAGGACATTGTATGCCGCATGCGTCCAGTTTTATAGTCTCTTTTTGACAGGAGGAATGATTGTCGCATGAACAAGAGGTTGAACCGCATGGCTCATCCGCTTTATTGTCACAGTCAAATCCTTTTGGGGTGGGCATAACGGCTGTTGCAGCTTTGTAGGTCTTGATGCCGCCAATCAGGTTGCTCACATCCCTGAAACCGTTCTCCTTTAGAATGTTGGAGGCAAGATAACCTCTGAGCCCCACTCCGCAGAAGAGCCACACTGGCAGGTCGGCACGTATCTCAGAGAGTCGCTCACGCATGTCGTCAAGAGGAATGTTGACAGCACCTGGTATGGTGCCCAATGCGTATTCATCAGGAGTGCGCACATCGATAAGTGTCACCTGCCTGATGTCGGCATCCTTCACCTCGCGCCAATAAAGTGGCTTCATCTTGCCGCTGAGGATGTTTGTGGCGACATATCCCGATATGGCTACGGGATCCTTGGCAGAAGAGAATGGTGGAGCATAGGCATGTTCGAGTCGGGTTAAGTCAGCTACAGTTGCTTTGCGCTTGATGGCGAGAGCATATTGGTCAATACGTGCGTCCACGCCGTCGTAACCTACTATCTGAGCACCATAGAGCTGGCCGTCAGATGGCGAGAACGTGATCTTGATGGCCATCTGTGTGGCTCCTGGGTAGTAACTTGCATGAGAGCTTGGGTGGATAGTGGCGGAGAGATACGGAATCTCCATCTGCTGCAGCCGCTTGGCTGGCAGGCCAGTAGAAGCTATAGTGATGTCAAACACCTTGGCTATAGCTGTGCCTATAGCTCCTTCGTATTTCACCTTGTCCGTGCCTGCCATGTTGTCGGCCACGATGCGAGCCTGACGGTTGGCTGGGCCTGCGAGGAAGTTGAGCCATGGCTTTCCTGTGACAGGATGAGGGTACTCTATCGCATCGCCCACTGCATAAATGTCCTCATCTGATGTCTGCAGATACTCGTTGACCTTTATGCCGCGCATCTCGCCAAGCTGGAGACCTGCCTCAAAAGCCAGACGTGTTTCAGCCTTCACGCCGATGGAGAGCAACACCATGTCGGTCTTCAGTTCCACTCCCGACTTGAAATGTACGGTCAACTCGCTGTTGTCTCTTGAGAACGACTCCACTGCCTGTTCGAGATATAGCTTGACATTGTGCTGCAAGAGATGCTCGTGGACAAGGGCGGCCATGGAGTAGTCGATAGGAGCCATCACTTGTGGTGCCATTTCCACTACAGCCACCTCCGCACCTGCGTGAAAAAGATTCTCTGCCATTTCCAGCCCGATGAATCCTCCTCCCACAATGACGGCTCTCTTCACTTTGTTTTGTGCCACATACGTCTTAATCCTGTCCGTGTCTGCCACATTTCTCAGAGTGAATATGCCTTCAGAGTCAATGCCCTCCAATGGGGGGCGCACTGGCGAGGCTCCAGGCGAAAGCAGAAGCTTGTCATAAGACTCAGTGTATTCACGTCCATCGGTTGTCCTGACGCTTACGGTCTTTGCATTGCGGTCAATGGACATTACTTCGCTGTTGACCCTTACGTCTATATTAAACCGCCTGCCGAATGCTTCAGGTGTCTGCACGAAAAGTCGTTCGCGCTCCTCTATCACACCGCCTATGTAGTACGGTAAACCACAGTTGGCGTATGATATGTATTGCCCTTTTTCGAAGAGGATTATCTCAGCCTCCTCCGTCAGTCTTCTCATGCGTGCAGCAGCTGTGGCGCCACCGGCCACACCGCCTACAATGACAAATTTCTTTTTTGTTTCCATAAATGCAGGATGTATTTTTATTTTGTGCAAATATACGATATAAAGGCGCATGTGAAAACTTCCGTGGCAAAAAGACGGCAGCCTAACCAAAGATGGTGCATACACGATACAGAAAGAATGGTATGTCAGCAATACCATGCAACTGTGCCCTGAAACCCTTTATC
>JAXJBE010000147.1:0-11791 GCA_036303125.1 Bacteroidaceae bacterium | reverse complement strand
GAATGGCAAGAGGAATACACTGCCTTCTGCAAAGAGAAGGATCTCATTGTCAATGAGGAGTCGGCAGAGGAATTTGTCGATTGGAAGGGCGAGCAGATTGAAGCTGGCGAATAATCACACAGTACAGAATCAATAAACAGCATTAGAATATGTCAATCAGATCAAATGCATTACCAGTAGGCAGAGACCTGGCTCCTGAGCTTCAGGAGATTCTCAGAAAGAATGATATGCAAGCACATATCATCAGACAAGGAGAAGGTTATCAGTTGGCCGTTCAAGGTCACGATTCCCCTCTGCTGACCTATGCCATCACAGCGAAACAGCACAGAGCCTTGGTTGACTGGGGAGCGAACTCAGCCAACAAGCAAGCCTACAACACCGTGGCAGAACTCGTGAAGAACGATTTCTACATGCCACGTGACTTCGTTCATGCCAGAAATGCCAATGGCCGTGTTGCCATGGGACTTCACGGCTACCGCATAGGCGTTGGCGAATACGGCAGACTTTCTTGGAACAGACGCTATGCCCACATGATGATGGATCCATATCACGGAAGATTCCTCGGTTGGACTCCACGTTGTCAGGAAGGATTTCACATGCGCAGAGTTGGAGGTGCCATGTTCATGCAGGGTGCTCCGATCGTACCAGAACGTCCTGACGGCAGAATGAAACCGGGCGAGTTGCAGAATGGCGGTTATGGCTTCTATTATAAAGGTGGTCAGCAAAACATGGTACAGCAACCATCGCAGGATGTGTTGGCAGACCTGCAATCTGTCATTACCCCTGTAGTGGTTCGTCCACGTCCCAAGGAACCAGCCAAGCCATACAACGAGCTCATCACCTCCAAGGTTTATTTCAGCAATGACAAATGGCAGGAGTGTCTTTCGTCTCATGGCATCATCGTAGATGCAGCCAACAAAACACTCACCATCCAGTCCACAGCCACCAAGCAGGACTTTGTCTATGACCTTACTGAGGATGAGGTGAAAAAGTTGACCAACAATTCCATCAAGCAGGTACCTGTCCAGAACCGCATCGACATCATCAACAATGCCATCAGGAACGATTTCCAGGACAAACTGACGATGGATATGCTCAATTCCAAAGAGCAGATCAGCTTGAAGCTCAGACCAGAGATAGAGGCAGAACTCAACAACCGCCAGCAGATGGTGATTGACCAGTCGCTCCCATCTAATGGCGACCAGATTACTATCGAGCCAGAAGACCGCAGTGTTGCTCATGTAGATGGCAACAGCCTGTATGAGCAGAACGAAAGCAAGGGATGGTTCCGTGAAGGCAAGCATGGCAGAGAGGTTCAGGTTGATGACATCAAGGTTGAGCCAGTGCGTAATGAGCAGGGTGAAATCCAGAAGGATGAGAAAGGCAACGCCAAGTTTCGCATGACCGCCGTCATCAATGGAGAGAGCATCAGCCATGAGATTACACAAAAGCAGTATGACAAGTTCATGGCTATAGATGACTACCACCGCATGAAACTCTTCTCCCACATCTTCAAAGAGGTGGATATGAAAACCATCCCTGGAGAAGGCAAGAATATCGGGGCTCAGATTGGAGGAGCTCTCCTTGCAGGACTTGCCGTGATGAGCGAACTGGGCAGAGACCGTCCAGCACCGGCAGTATTCGTAGAACACCATCATGACCATGCCCATGGGCCACATGTCTATTTCAAGGGCAGCGTGGATTCACCGCAAGACCTTGCTTCACGAGCCTTCGATGCAGGACTCAATGCAGGAGAACACGGTGTAGGCTTAGGTCATGGCAGATAAACAACAATTCACATTCAAGAGATGACAGACGAACAGACATTTGCAGACTACAGAAACCGTCTTAACATCAATGACGTATTGGAGGACGCAGGCTACACGTTTTACAAGCGTGATGGCTTGCGCTATCCTGCGTATGTACGCCTGGGCAGCGACGGAAAAAGAATCAGTGGTGACAAGTACATTGTCATGCCCAACAAGAACTGCTGTTTCCAGCCGCCAACCATCAAGCTCTACTCTGTTACCTCCTTCATCTGGGAGCATCCAGACCTTTTCAAGGAGTACAAGAATGGCATGAAGGAATCAGCACTTGTCCATAAGGTCTGCCAACGCCTGCTAAACATCCCGGTAGAACATCGGAGTCTGGACGTACATAATCCAACAGTCAACAGCAAGCCATTTGATATCAATGACTACAAGATTGACCGTTTCAATCCTAAAGACTTCGAGTCACAGAAGCCGTTCTACGCCTTCTTCAAGTCAAGAGGAATTGATTTCGCCACCCGTTGTGCCTTCCATCACAGCTTCTTCCTCGCATCGAAAACCGCCAAGGATGGCAGCATCTATAAGAATCTCTCCTTCCCTATGCACATTCCTGGGCAACCAGAAAGATGTGTAGGGTTAGAGGAAAGAGGCTATCCTCGCAAGGATGGTTCTGCCCGAAAAGGCATGGCTACCGGCACCAATGCCAGTGAAGGATTATGGATGGCAAGTCCCAAGAAAACGGCACTCCAAGATGCCCGTATTGTGCTTGTCTTTGAAAGCGCATACGATGCCATGGCATTTTACCAGCTGCAGATGCGCAAGGAATCAGGATTAGACCAGCGTGGACGGCAGGATCTGAAAGCCGGAGTCTATGTCTCTACTGGAGGTAACCCAAGCTATGGGCAGATACAGGGATTGCTGAAAGCAGCACCACAAGCCACCTTCCACCTTGGCTTTGACAAGGATGTGGCAGGAAAGCAGTTTGTGGCAAACTTCGAGGATATAGCAAGCAAACAGAGTCCGGTTGCACCGGGAAATGTACCTGCTGACATGAGAGAGTTCATGGAAAGCTTCGACAAACAGCCGAAGACCATCAAGGAACTGTTAAGTTTCAACGATGAGAACTACAGCCTACTTCCCCATGAGCTCAAACAGCTATACCTGGTTTACGATTCAGCAAAAGAAGAGGCATTGGAGTATCACTACTCTCCCTTTTTGTGTAAAGAAGACAAGCAGGAAGCCGCTGACAAGATGAACAAAGCGTTCAAGGACTTTAAGGATGCACTGCTACAGAAGCTCAACCTGCACGAAGACCAAGACCTCACTCCCGTGAAGATTATTCGGGAAGAGCCATCGGAAGGCTACAAGGACTTCAATGACGAGCTTTTGGATAAGAAACAGTTCTCTATGACCGACGTAGTAGAGACCGCATTTGACGAGAACGGTGTGGACTTCACCTTTGAACGGCAAGAAGAGAACGAGGAAACCAAACATCATGGATTTAAACGATAATGAATATGGCAGACCCAATTAGACGATACAACATCATCACCCTACGCCCTCACTGGGCGCAGTATATCATCTCGCAAGGGATGTCGTTCATCATCAGCTGTGCCCTGTTCCTTGTTGCCGGTCACGACAGCATCACCTACAAGATGCCTTTCGTGGTACTTGGAGGTGTGATGACCTGCATCATGCTCTATAGATGCTTATATCTCTACAAACTCAGATACATCATCACCTCTGAACAGCTCATCATCCAGCATGGAGTACTGACAAGAACCAGTGACTACATCGAGCTGTACCGAGTGGTGGATTTCAGCGAGAACCGTGACATTCTGGAACAGTTGTTCGGGTTGAAGACAGTATGGATATTCAGCGGCGACCGCTCCAATCCCAAACTCGACATCTACGGTGTGAAGGAAAGGTTGGACGTTGTGAGAATCATCCGTGAACGTGTAGAATACAACAAAAAGAGAAAAGGCATATATGAAATTACCAACAGATAAAAGAAGAAGCAAGGTTGTTGCAGCCATTGCCTTGGCGTTAATGCTATTGCCAGCTATAGGTTATGCTCAGATTGCCTCCAGCAATCCATTGGAGTATGTTGCCTTGGCTGAGGGAAACGAGCTTATCAACGGTCAGATCAAAAGCCAGATAGAAGACCAGCAGAAGACCGCATTCCTGCAGAACACCATCGCAGCCGAGTTCTCCCAGATTCACAAATGGGAAAAGAAGTATAACAGCTATCTGAAAACGGCATCGGGTTATGCTTCCACGTTGAAAGCCTGCACATCGCTCTATGACGACGGTGTGAGGATCTTCATCAACTTGTGCAACCTGAAAAAAGCCATAGCAAGCAACCCACAGGGTATTGTGGCAACCGCAAGCATGAACAACCTCTATATAGAGACCGCCACAGAGCTCGTCACGGTATATACTACATTAAAGGATGCCATAGCCAAAGGTGGCAATGAGAATATGCTCACAGGTGCTGAACGAAGCAAGACCCTCTGGGAACTGAACGACCGTCTGGCACAGTTCAACAAGAAGCTGTCAAGGCTATGTCTAAGCATCAGATACTACACCATGGCCGATGTCTGGAACAATGTCACGGCAGGAATGCTCGACCGGAGCAATGCCGAGATAGCCAGTCAAGCCCTTAGCAGATGGCGAAGATGTGCCAGAGTTGTAACACCATAAAAAAAGATTTATTTCAGGATAATATTTATGAAACGTCTCTATGCTCTCATATTACTTCTCTTTTCTCTCATCCTTCCCTTTGATGGGCAGGATGGGAGTTTTCTCCGTGCCCAGGGCAATGACCCTGTCCTGGCAGGTATGATATTCCAATATACCGACAAAGCCAAGAAAGAGTTGAAGCAGCAGGAACAGATGATGCAACTTGTATCTACAGGCCATATATGGATCAAGGAGGAGGTGGAAGGTACTACCAACCTACAGAAGGAGTTCAACAACTATCTTGACCGGTTCAACAGCATCATCAGCTATGCAGCTCAGATCTATGGTTTCTATCACGAGATAGACCGACTCGTTGGACAGCTTGGCACCTACAGCCACCAGCTAAGCCATCTGACAACCAATGCTCTGGCCGTAGCTCTATCGGCAAATAGAAATAAGCTCTATCGGGAACTTGTCATGAGCAGTGTCGAGATAGTCAATGACGTTAGGCAGGTATGTCTCTCTAATAACAAGATGACAGAGAAGCAGCGACTGGAGATAGTCTTTGGCATACGACCGAAACTCAAACTGATGAACCAGAAACTCAAACGGTTGATACGGGCAGTGAAGTACACCAGACTGTCAGACGTTTGGGCAGAGATAGACTATGGAGCCAGGAGTGAAGTTGACAAACCTACCATTGTACAGCGATGTAAAGAACGATGGCGAAGGAATGCAAGACATTGAAGTAAAGGTTCAACATAATCAGATAACAAATAACAGTACAATAATTTAGAAATACAAAGCATTATGGGTTGGGGTTCATTTTTAAAATCAACCCTCCGATTGGGAGGAAGGATGACCAGTGCAACTGCACACACAGTGGGCAGTGCTGTGCTTCATCCTCAGCAGACCTTGAAAGGCGTAGGTTCTGCCACTAAAAGTGCAGTTGTCGGAGGAAGTCTTGGTTACATTGGTTGGGAGAAACTCACCACGGACAAAAGCGTTGTTGGCATAGTCAGCGATGCCGTCATAGGAGAAGACACCACCAAGAAGATTGGCGACACCGTATCTGGGATTGGCGATGGCGTGAAAGACTTGAAAGACTCTGTTACAGGACTCTCGGACAATGTTAATGGCGCTATCAGCAGCGTGGATTCCAAGTGGAGCGGTATGTCTGGCTTCCTTAGAGCCATGTTCTCTGGTCATGGCGGTGACATGTTCGGAAACTTCTTCAGCAACATAGGCAAAGGCAACGTTTCAGGTCTCAGCCTTATAGGACTTGTAGTCTCTGCCCTCCTCGTCTTCGGTCGCTTCGGATGGTTAGGCAAGATAGCTGGAGCCGTTCTCGGAATGATGATGATAGGCAACAATGCCAATCTAAGCAGCCTACTTGGTGGCAACAGTGACCGTAAGGCAAGCAACCACAAGGAAGAAGAAAAGCTGCAAGAAGTAGAACAAACCAATACTGTAAGCAGACGGAGATAACAAACACTATAACAAAGTATTATACAATGCACTATACACAAGAAATGATACTGCATTCCGATAGTGGCTATTGCATGCCATTCGAGGAAAGAAACGGAGAAGTGACCATGTCCCTGGGCTACGGCAAACAGAAGCATCCGCACACTGGAGAGTCATTTTTCCATCATGGAGTTGACTTCAAGGTCAGGAACTACCTGCTGTCTGCAGTAGCTACCGGCAAGGTGACAGGACTGGGCAACGATGCCATTCACGGCATCTACCAGATTACCCGATACGGTGACTATGAAGTGACCTATGCCCACCTGAGTAACGTGTTTGCCAACTACGGCAAAGAGGTAAAGGCGGGGCAAGTCATCGCTGTCAGTGCCGACTCCCTCCATGTAGAAGTCAAATACAAGGGGGAAGAACTCAATCCACTGGAGTTCCTCACCATGATCTATAGCAATCTGAAAGTGATGGAACAGAACGGCAAGCCAGGTGCAGCACCTCAGTTCGTTACCCTTGACATGGATGTTCATACCATGTATGACAAAGACCAGAAGGAGATAGAAGACCTCATGATGCGCTTCTTCCCCGACTACATGAGCGACATGAGCCAAGGCATCTATGCCCTACCAGAGCATACAGAACTTGCACTTCGCAATATTTTCACCATGTCGGCCGTGAAGAACTACTTCTATGAAACCCTGCCTTCCATGGCGAATCCATTAGGAATGGGATCAAGAAGTATTCCAATAGCCGAGCGAGTACAGAACCTCCTTATTGGAGATTTCCTCAACTATCTCGCCTTGCGCCATCAGATCTTTCTGTCGAGCATGAGCGCCATCGAAAAAAAAAAGCACAAGACCGGGCAATAGCGACAAGCGGAATAGTTGACCCACTGGCAGAACTGGACATCGATGTGCAAAGCTTCGACATTCCACGCCTGGTGAGCGTCTATCCCGACAAGTCGGGAATCAGATGGTGGACTAAGGCTTGGTTCAACAACAGCGAGAAAGGCGAAGCAGCCATTGAGATAGAAAGAAATCTGGCCATCAAGTTCATCAACGACAACATCGAGAAGGACGAATGGCTGGAGGAATATTTCCCGAAACAGATGGAAGTCTATCACAACGCCATCGAACAGACCAGGGAGCAAATCCTCAACCAATTAAACTTGTAAATATAAAGCTATGGTAGAGTCAAAACAGGATAAGATATTCAATACTAAGGTCATACCGATAATGAATAAAGTTCGGAATGACCTACAGAACAAGCTTGCAGACGAGTTGCGGTCTAACTCCAATTCGTTTGCAGGTCTGATGGCAGCAGCAGCTGGACCTGACGGAGGTATGGCATCCATGCAGGCGCAAAATGACACCCTCAAATACACAGGCAAATGGACATCCAAGACCACGGAAGACTATATCGCGATGGTCAAGAAAGAGTTGAAGCGACAGCATATCACGGTCAATGCCTCCATGGAACAGAAGATGATTGACAAGATGATAAAGGACAAAATACCGAAATCATCCATCGACTACATCATTCGAAAGGCTGCCACCTGTACCATATTCTACCTACCGCAGGAAGTCGCAAAATCGCCATTGGAGCAAAAGATAGACTCAGAGGCAGAGAAGCGGTATAAGCCATCGGTCTGGGAAAAGAACGCAGGTATTGCCCTTGGCTCAGTAACCGACCTTGCCTGTATGGGAGGATTGGGTGGTGGCTTGAAGACAGCCGCCACATGGATTGGAAGCGACATGCTCGTCACCCATGTTGGTGATAAACTCAATGACCGTTCCGATGTTCCCATGATCATTGCACCGGGAAAGGAGGATGAATACAGACGAACGCAGCAGGAAAAGAAGAAACAAGCGGAGCAGAAACCGCAGAACAAGCCACAAACTGAGGAAGCACAGCAAGCAGAACCAACAGAAGAAGTGAACCAATCTGAAGGTGAAGCCAGCAACACGCAGCCCGAACAGACTAACATGAACGGTTGGCAAGGACTTCTCACGTCATTCGGCCTCAACGGTATCAGCGATATAGGCCATAATCTTGGCTATGTATTGGCCATGCTTCCTGATATGCTCGTCGGCATGTTCACAGGTGAGACCAAGTCCATCAATATCAAGGACAACATGATGCCTATTGCAAGCATTGTTGCAGGTATGTTCGTCAAGAACCCGATTCTCAAAATGGTGCTCATAGGCATGGGAGGCATGAATCTTCTCAATAAGGCAGGACATGAAGCCTTGGACAATTTCAAGGCACAGGATCATCCGCAACAGGCTGGTGGCAGAGTCAACTATCGCATCTATCCCGAAGAGCCTCTGAATGCACGCATCCAGAATCCGGAGATAAGAGCCAACTGCCTGATTGCAACCATTGACAGAGTGCCCTGTACCATAGCCCTTCCAGAAAGAGTTGTGGATGCCTACCGTCAAGGAGCGCTGCCTCTCAACACCCTTGCCAATGCGGTGCTGGCAAAGAATGACCAGATGCGACAGATTGCATCCGAAAAATACGAGGCTGGCGAACGACAGACAGTCATCGAGAGACCACTTGCTCAAAGATAACATAGAACAAAGATGAAAAGATACTGGTATAAGTTCCGTGTCAAATACGGTAAAGCCCTTGACACAGGAAAGAACAAGAAAGTCAGTGAAGAATACCTGGTAGATGCCGAGAGCTTCACCGAGACAGAGAAACGTGCCACCAAAGCTGCTACAGAGCTTATCGGTACCAGAGACTTCGACATCACGGCCATCTCACGTGAACCTATCACGGAGATTCTGAAAGAAGACGAGAATGAAGGCAACCACTGGTACAAGACCGTTGTCTCCCTTGTCACTGAGGATGAAGACACTGGCGTAAAGAAGTTCTCACCACAGACCATCTACGTCAATGCTCCTTCGACAAAGGAAGCAGACCGCATGCTATGTCAGCACATGAGCAGCAGTGTGACAGAGTGGGAAATCAAATCCATAGCCGAGACCAAGGTTCTTGGGGTTCTTGGCTATAAGCAATGATCACAAAAACATCATATCCATGACAGAAAAGAATCAGCAAGAAAAGATGGCTGCAGAACGTCAGGTGGAACTGTTCGCCAAAGCGTTCGGGAAAGCCAAGGAAGATAATGGCATTTGGCTGGACAACAACGGTCGCAAGGCTCCTGGACTCTACCAGAAGCATTTGCAGGTATCAGCCTTCAATGCCATCATCTTAGGAATGCACGCCGCTCAAAACGGCTACAAAACCAACCAATATACGCTTTTTTCGGAAGCGAAGAAACGTGGTGAGTCTGTTCAATCAAAAGAGAAAGGAGTACCGTTCCTCTGGTACAACTGGAACGAGTATGTCAACAAGCACAACCCTGAGGACAAAATCAGCCGTGCAGACTACCAGGCTCTCCCTTCAGACAAGCAAGCTGACTACAAAGGAATCAGAAGCCGTGAAGTCAGAGCCCTGTTCAATATCGAGCAGACTACCCTACCCATGGTTGACAAGACCTCCTTTGAAGCAACAGTCCAGGAATATGGCAGGTTGAACGACCGAAAGGATGTAGAGTCAGCCTCCACCGCTATTCGCCAAGGTGTAGAAAAGCTTCTGGAAAAAGCACGTGAGAACATGGTCGAAATCCGCAGTGACTCTACCGGTGTAGCACATTACGACAGCAAGAAAGACATTGTCTTCCTGCCAAAAGCATCTTCCTACGAACACTATGAGGATTATGCCCGTGATGCAGTTTCTCTGGTTGTCACAGCCACTGGCCATGGGCAGCGACTGGCTCGTGAAGGTATGGTAACGAAGAACGGAAAGGTCTCTGCAGAGGATTCCATGAAGCAGGAGCGTCTGGTCACAGAGGTTGCCACCGCCGTAAAACTCCAGGAATTGGGAATCTCAGCCAAGCTCTCCCCAGAAAGTATGGCGATGACCGACTATTGGTCAAGAGAACTAAAAGAGAACCCTTGTCTCATTGATATACTGGAGAGGGATGTCAACAATGCCGTAGATATGCTCCACAAGGCAGAACGTGGCGAAAAGGTTGAATTGAACAGCAAGACTGCCAGAAATCAGGCAGATGCCATCAAGAGCATCCTTCCAAAGCACTACTATGTGGCTGACGAAATCAAGACCCTTCCCAACAAGTCCACCAAGGAGTTTGTCCTCGTAAAGGATGCAGAGGGAAAGATGGCAGATGTTGTCCTTCCAGAAGGTGCATCGCTGGGTATGGATAGCGACATTCCTGGTATGAAGAAAGGTCGTATCGAACATGCCCTGCAGAAGGAAGGCTATGAAACCGTCACCTTCTACAATGTTGATGGTTCCATGGGTTACCGTCCTGACGACAGTTTCTTTGACGGCAAGGCAGTCTCAGTTGCCAGACTCAACAACTGGAGCCTGGAGACCATCACCCTGCTTGATGTCTCAGATGCAGTGAAACGCTCTGGAGCCGTGGACTTCGACAAGATCCTGATGCTGCGTGACGATGAAGGCAAGTGGGCACTCTATCTGAAGCCTGAGAATGAAAAGGCTTTCAGCGTATATCCAGACAAGGCCGATGTCAACCTGTTCTTCACCACAGTAAAGCAAGGAGACGAGGAACTCACTGACACCATGCGCCAGGACATGGCACAGAAATACTACATGGAAGCTTCCAATAAGCCGGAAATGAAGGTTGACCTCTTCAAGAGTAACGTTCCTGCCGAAGAGGTGGACAAAATCCAACGTGTCAACATCTTCAAGACCAAAGAGACGGACAATCAACCGAGTGTCATCCTCTGTATGCCTACAGTGAATGGAGAAAAGCTCAAACCTCGTGAGATTTCACCATCCCAGTGGCAACGTATGTGGCTCGCCGAGAACATGCAGGACTACAAGAAACACCTAGCAGCCAGTCTTTTTGCCGATGTACTGCGCAAAGACCGGACCGACGCAGTAGCTGTAGGCACTGAAAAATCGGAGCAGGAAGCCCAGAGCAATGAGGTAAAGCAGAACACCGCTCAGCAAGAGGAAGACAAGGCTACGGAAGAACAGAAAGAGGAAACTCCAGAAAAGAAAGAGCAGAAGCAGAAGGAAGAAAAGGCAAAGGAAGAGAAGACGAAGGCAGAGACAAAGGCTGCCGTTGTAGCAATGACTCCGATGTTAAAGCAATTCGACGAGCTAAAAGGCAAACATCCTGATGCAGTGTTACTTTTCCGTTGTGGAGATTTCTACGAGACCTATTGTCAAGATGCCGAGAAAGCTTCAAAAATCCTGGGCATCACGCTTACCAAGAGTTCCCATACCAAGGATGCAGACGGCAAGCCTCTGGCCATGGCTGGGTTCCCATACCACGCTCTCGACACCTATCTGCCGAAACTCATCCGTGCTGGAGAACGGGTTGCCATCTGTGACCAGTTGGAAGCCCCCAAACGTGCCACAGAGGAAATTTCTCCCTCCAAGGTAGAGAGTCCTCAGCAGGAACAGAACAATTCATCAGGAATACACAGATAACATGTAATCATCATGTCAAGGAATCAAGAATATGTAGAACAATATGCAGAGTATGCCATGGAGCAGATGCGCCGATATGGCATACCTGCTTCTGTTACCCTTGCACAAGGTATCTGCGAGAGTGCAAGCGGACAGAGCGAGTTGTCCCGAAAGGGAAACAATAATTTCGGCATCAAGGCTACTTCCGGTTGGGTTCAGAACGGAGGCAAGTACCTCGTATATACCGATGACCGTCCCAACGAGAAGTTCTGTCAATACGCTTCTGTTGGCGACTCATATGAGCATCATTCCCAGTTTCTGAAGGGAAACAAGAGATACAGCTCACTCTTCAAGCTATCCCCCGATGACTACAAGGGATGGACAAACGGACT
>JAXJBE010000146.1:0-25400 GCA_036303125.1 Bacteroidaceae bacterium | reverse complement strand
CGCGACTACTACTTGGAGCGTCGTTATCCCGCGTTCGGTAACTTGGTACCTCGTGACGTTGCTTCACGTGCAGCTAAGGAACGTTGCGACGCTGGTTATGGTGTGAACAATACAGGTTTGGCAGTATTCTTGGACTTCAAGTATGCTATCGAACGTTTGGGTGAAGACGTAGTTCGCGCTCGTTACGGTAACTTGTTCGACATGTACGAAGAAATTACAGACGAAAATCCATATAAGACTCCGATGATGATCTTCCCGGCTATCCACTATACAATGGGTGGTATTTGGGTTGACTACGAACTCCAGACATCAATCCCTGGCCTTTTCGCCATCGGCGAGTGTAACTTCTCAGACCACGGAGCTAACCGCCTTGGCGCATCAGCCCTCATGCAGGGACTTGCCGACGGATACTTCGTTCTCCCATACACTATTCAGAACTATCTCTCAGACCAGGCTATCTGGCCGCGCATCTCAACAGACGCCCCAGAGTTTGCAGCTGTAGAGAAGGCTACAGAAGATCGTATCCAGAAACTCATGAACATCAAGGGTAAACGCTCTGTAGACTCCATCCACAAAGAACTTGGCCACATCTGCTGGGAATACATCGGCATGGGACGCACCAAAGAAGGACTTGAAAAGGGCATCAAGCTCATTGATGAACTCCGCAAGGAATTTGACACAAACCTCTTCATTCCAGGTTCGCGAGACGGTCTCAACGTCGAGCTCGACAAAGCCATTCACCTCGATGACTTCATCACCATGGGCAAGCTCATCGCCTACGACGCACTCTCACGAGAGGAATCATGTGGTGGCCACTTCCGCGAAGAACATCAGACAGAAGAAGGTGAAGCTAAGCGCGATGACAAGAACTTCTTCTATGTAGGATGCTGGAAGTACGAAGGTAACGACACAGCCGAACCATCGCTCATCAAGGAACCACTCGAGTACGAAGCAATCAAGGTACAAACACGTAACTACAAGAACTAATCACCATGGCTGAAAAAGTATTAACATCATTCACAGTAAAATACTGGAAGCAGAACGGTCCAAAGGACACTAACGCTCATTTTGAAGAGAAGGTAATGAAGGACATCCCTGGTGATACTTCGTTCCTTGAAATGCTCGATATCCTCAACGAGCAGCTTATTGAAGAAGGCAAGGAGCCTTTCGTTTTTGACCACGACTGCCGCGAAGGCATCTGCGGCATGTGCTCACTCTATATCAACGGCACACCACACGGCAAGACAGAACGCGGAGCTACCACATGCCAGCTCTACATGCGCAAGTTCAACGATGGCGATGTCATCACTATCGAACCATGGCGCTCAGCAGGCTTCCCTGTCATCAAGGACTGCATGGTTGACCGCACAGCCTTCGACAAAATCATCCAGGCAGGCGGTTACACCACAGTACGCACAGGAGCTCCACAGGATGCCAACGCAATCCTCATCCCTAAGGAAGATGCGGATGAAGCAATGGACTGCGCTTCATGCATCGGCTGCGGTGCATGCGTAGCAGCCTGCAAGAATGGTTCAGCCATGCTCTTCGTGTCCTCTAAGGTGAGCCAGCTCGCTCTTCTCCCACAAGGACGCGTAGAAGCTGCACGTCGCGCCAAGGCTATGGTAGCCAAGATGGACGAACTTGGATTCGGCAACTGCACTAACACTCGTGCATGCGAAGCCGTCTGCCCTAAGTGCGAGACCATCGCCAACATCGCTCGCCTCAACCGCGAGTTCATCAAGGCTAAACTCGCTGACTAATAGTCTCTATAGTCATTATAAAAACCACACAAAGGGTGTACAGGCACATGTCTGTACACCCTGTTTTTAGTGCTACCCCATTAACAATGCAAAACAAAGGACAACTCCACGCCCACCTCTGCCTTATCTGCTCAGGCATATTCTGGGGCCTCATGGCTCCTGTAGGAAAAGACGCCATGCTTCACGGCATTGACGGCATAGACCTCGTCTCTTTCCGAGTGCTCGGAGGCGCCATGCTCTTCTGGCTCACCTCCCTTTTCACCCCAAAGGAACATGTACCACCACGTGACATCTTAATGCTCGCTGGCGCAGGACTTTTCGCCCTCGTTCTCAACCAATGCTCCTACACCATCGGCCTCAGCCTTACTTCACCCAGCAACTCGAGCATCATGACCACCTCCATGCCAATATTCGCCATGATACTCTCCTTCCTCATCCTCAAGGAGCCCATCACTTGGAAGAAAGCAGTCGGCGTGCTCCTCGGATGCAGTGGAGCCATCATCATCATACTTACCAGTGCTTCAGCCTCAAACGCTAAGGTGGGCAATATATGGGGCGACCTCCTGTGCATATCAGCACAATTTTCATTTGCCCTATACCTGTCCCTCTTCAAGCCCATAGTGGCAAGATATTCCCTTTTCACTCTCAACAAATGGATGTTCACCTGGGCCACCATTATCATTTGGCCATTCACATTCTCCCATGTCGCTGAAATAGACTTCACCAATGTTCCTTCCGTCACATGGTGGGAAACAGGCTATGTTGTCTTCTTCGGCACATACATTGCTTATATCTGCATGATGATAGGTCAGAAATCACTCCGCCCAACAGTCGTATCTGTCTACAACTACATCCAGCCCATCGTGGCTGTCACCGTCAGCATCCTCACAGGTCTTGCCATCCTCAAGCCATCCCAAGCCTTTGCCGCACTCCTTGTCTTCTCTGGAGTATGGCTCGTGGTCAAGTCAAGAGCGAAGACATAAAAACAATGGAACCTGTAAAGGATAAGTAAGTAGGTTCTCAGAATCATCTTATATTAGCATAGCAAGTTATTCTTTAATAAGCATACATTCGTAATTGCAACTTATCTATGCCCCTTTGTCATAATTTTGACAAAATGTCATATATCAACTTCTTATTTCTCTTGATGGCATTATGTTTGTATTGAAGTGAAATACAGAAATCAATATTTATACTTAAAACAACTATAGACTATGAACATTCAACCACTTGCAGACAGAGTACTCGTACTCCCAAAGGCTGCAGAAGAAAAAACTGTTGGCGGTATCATCATCCCTGACACAGCTAAGGAAAAGCCACTTCAAGGCGAAGTAGTTGCTACAGGCAACGGCACTAAAGACGAGGAAATGATCCTCAAAGTAGGCGACCAGGTGCTCTACGGCAAGTATTCAGGCACAGAAATTGAGTATGAAGGTGTTAAATATCTCATGATGCGTCAGAGCGATGTGCTCGCCATCATCAAGTAATCATCTTCTTACACATTTATTATCATCACAACTTAAATAACAGCAACAACAACTATGGCAAAGGATTTGAAATTCAATATAGAAGCGCGCGAACAGCTCAAGCAGGGCGTAGATGCGCTTGCAAATGCAGTAAAGGTCACACTTGGCCCTAAGGGACGCAATGTTATCATCGAGAAAAAGTTTGGAGCTCCTCACATCACAAAGGATGGCGTGACTGTGGCTAAAGAAATTGAGCTCGCAGACCCATTCCAAAATACAGGCGCTCAACTTGTCAAGAGCGTGGCATCTAAGACTGGAGACGATGCTGGTGACGGCACTACAACAGCTACAGTACTCGCTCAGAGCATTGTGGCTACAGGATTGAAGAACGTTGCTGCAGGCGCTAACCCTATGGACCTCAAGCGCGGTATAGACAAAGCTGTAGCCAAAGTAGTGGAGCACGTGAAGGCTCAGAGCGAACAGGTAGGCGATGACTACGACAAGATAGAGCAGGTGGCTACAGTATCTGCCAACAACGACAACGAGATTGGCAAGCTCATAGCAGACGCCATGAAGAAAGTTTCCAAGGACGGTGTCATCACCATCGAAGAAGCTAAGGGCCGTGAGACAACCATCGGAGTGGTAGAAGGCATGCAGTTTGACCGCGGTTATCTCTCACCATACTTCGTCACCAACACAGAGAAGATGGAATGTGAGATGGAAAACCCACTCATCCTCATCTACGACAAGAAAATATCCAACCTCCAGGAGTTCCTTCCCATTCTCAATCCAGCAGCCCAGACAGGACGTCCCATCCTCGTCATTGCAGAAGACGTGGACAGCGAAGCACTTACAACACTCGTTGTCAACCGTCTGCGCGCTCAGCTCAAGATTTGTGCAGTTAAAGCACCGGGATTTGGCGACCGTCGCAAGGCTATGCTCGAAGACATCGCCATCCTCACAGGCGGCATAGTCATCTCTGAGGAGAAAGGCTTGAAACTGGAGCAAGCAACAATCGAGATGCTCGGTTCAGCAGAGAAAGTCACTATCTCTAAGGACAACACCACTATCGTAGGCGGCAAGGGTCAGAAGGAGAATATACAGGACCGCATCAACCAGATTAAGAATGAAATAAAGAACACTACATCAAGCTACGACAAGGAGAAACTCCAGGAACGTCTCGCCAAGCTCTCAGGCGGTGTGGCAGTACTATACGTAGGTGCAGCATCAGAAGTAGAGATGAAGGAAAAGAAGGACCGCGTGGACGATGCTCTCTGCGCAACACGTGCAGCCATCGAAGAAGGTACCATCCCAGGTGGTGGCGTAGCCCTCATCCGCGCCATCGAGAGCCTTGATAAGCTCGAAGGCGAAAATGCCGACGAGACAACAGGCATCAACATCGTCAAGCGCGCCATAGAGGAGCCACTCCGCCAGATTGTCGAGAATGCAGGACTTGAAGGTTCAGTCGTTGTAGAGAAGGTGCGCAACCAAAAGGGTGACTTCGGCTACAACGCTCGCAAAGACACTTACGAAAATCTCCGCGAGTCTGGCATCATTGACCCAGCTAAGGTATGCCGTGTAGCTCTTGAGAATGCAGCTTCCATCGCAGGCATGTTCCTCACAACAGAGTGTGTCATCTGCGATGCCAAGGAAGACAAACCAGAGATGCCTATGGGCGGTGCTCCAGGCATGGGCGGCATGATGTAATGAAAGATTTCTATCATTATCCATACATAAAAAAGGGATGCGTCAATATGATGCATCCCTTTTTTATATGCTTTTACTACAGCCCAGCATACGCATTTTATATTTCGTTCAGACTGTCTATTTCTATATGGCAAACACATGCTGCCGTGACCGCAAGCCCACTCTTTCAAGCCCGCAAGCTCAACACCCTTTGTGAGCAGGCTCCCGAGGGGTTGTGAGCAGGCTCCCGAGGGGTTGTGAGCAAGCTCCCGAGGGGTTGTGAGCAAGCCCACACGGAGAGTTGAGTACCCACTTATCAACAATGTTGCCAAAAAGTGTTGATTGCTCCTCCAACTCTGCCTCCTTGCCAATCTGCGGAGCCATCACCTTTCCGTGTATAACATCCTTGCTTCTTTCCACATAACACTCGTCCCAAAGGCCACAATCTATAAATGACTGCAAAAGTTTAGCACCTCCTTCTACAAGCACACTCTGAATACCGTCCTCATACATTCTTTTCAATATGTTATCAACAGTTGTTGTGTGTATGTGAACAAAAGCATCATCTACCTCACAATCAGGAGACGCCACCACATATCTCTTAGGCGAGGCACCATACCATTCACGAGTTGTCAACGATGGATTATCACTTGCATACGTTCCATGGCCAACAAGTATAGCCTGATGTTCAGCCCTGCGCTTGTGACAAAGCATCTGCGTATACACATTGGATATGTGCCCATCAATAAACCCATCAGCTGATTCAGCCCATTTGAGAGTAACAAATGGACGTGTGGCTGAATGAAAAGTCATAAACCTCTTGTTCAACTTCTTGCACTCTTCCTCCAGCACACCCACCTCCACTTCCATGCCAGCATCCTTCAGCTTCTTTATCCCACGTCCCTGCACTTGGGCGAAAGGATCCTTACATCCTATCACGCAACGCTTGAATTGCTTACTTATCAACAAGTCAGCACATGGAGGCGTTTTGCCATAATGGCTGCATGGTTCGAGACTAACATATATAGTGCTATACTTCAACAGATGCTCATCTTCCCTCCGCACAGAACCGCACGCGTTGACCTCTGCATGCCCTTCTCCACATCTCACATGATACCCCTCACCTATAATCTTATCATTATATACTATCACAGCACCAACCATAGGATTGGGCTGAGCATTTATCATTCCATTGCGAGCTAACTGTATGCATCTCGCCATGTATTTTTCATCATTTATCGACACCATGTTTACAAGTTATTATCATACTTATTGACAAGTGCAAAATTAGAAAATATTATCTATACTGAGAAATAAAAGAATGTTTTAATTATCAATCCTTTGCCAATATAAATAAAAATGCTAATTTTGCAACTTGAAACAAGTCTATCAACAGTTTTGTAAACAAATAAATCAACATACTTATAAACATACACACAGCCACATGAGCGACGGAAATTTTAATAGACAACTGCTTCCAAAAACAGAACTTTCCTCAGGGCTTAGAGCCGGCAGAGCCCAAATGAGAATGAAAGCGGAAAAAGCATTCGACAATGTTATTGAAACATTTCTTTCGGGGGAGGCAAACGAAAAGAAACAAACTATGAAACAGATGTTTATGTCACTCCTGCAATAACTCAGCACATACCATTCCCACTACTCATTGTTAACAAACTTATTGATAACATTGTTTATAAGCTATCAATAAGTTTATAATAAATAATAACAACTTTTCTTTGCCATTTCAAACATTCATCAGTAAGAAGCTAATCGAAACGGCAATGAAAAGTTATTATTTTCTATCATCATTTTATAAATAGCTTATCATCAACTTATTCATATATCTAATCTGTTGAAATACAGGAGATATGCTAATGGTATCCACAATGTCAATAGCATATCAATATCATCATAGAGAGTTTTTTGAAATAAAAACTAAGAATAAATATAATAATTGTTTTGCCTGCAATCCATCCACTTTCCCGTTTTTTAAAAATTGTGGCTTGCAAATGTCTAAACACATGGCATAATAATATAAGTGCAGTTATACCCTGAGCGATGTGGCTCTATATGGAATAAACCTCATGAAATGTCAAAAACGCTATAAGCCAAGTTGTTTTTATTGCAATGCCCCTACAGCTTTTATATGCCTTTGCAGTGAAACATCGACATTTAAGCATAAAAAAACAGTTAAAAATCTGCAATGCCTTCGTGGAAGAGAAAATAGTTCGTAATTTTGTACGGTTTTTATACACTGTAGAAACATAAATGATAAATCAATATATGAGACATACATTTTGGAGCATAGTGGCGCTGGCGGCAGTAATCTTATCAATGGTATCCTGCATAAGTGATGATAATGACACTGAGACATCGCCAGAATGTGCTATTGTGTCTTTTTCTGTAGGAAAGATAACAAGCTACGTCACGGAAAAACAATATGACAGTGAAGGCAACGCAAAGGATGTTGTGGTGACCAAGACTATATCAGGCAGCGATATCCACTTCAATATTGACCAGAATGCAGGGCGCATCTTCACTGTAGACTCTCTGCCAAAGTGGGTGGATCTGTCTAAGGTAGTGCCTTCGTTCTCATGCTATGGCAATGTTTACAACCTTGTTAATGCAGAAGAGGATTTCTATATATACCTCACATCTGGTTCAGACTCCATCGATTTCTCCAAGACTGTTAATTTGCTTTGTGTAGCTTCCGATGGCGTGAGCCGCAAGAAATATACAGTCGATATTTTCAAAAGACACACAGACATTGACACTCTGCAGTGGACTTCGCTGCAGAGCAACCTCAGGCTTTCTGGCGAGGCGCGCTTCTTTGTTGACGGAGAGAAGGTGACAGCCTTTGCTAAAGATGGCAATGGAAGGGACATGTGTACCGTGGCTGATGCAAACACAAGCGCAGAATGGAGTTTGCCAGTCAGTGTGCCAGTAGAGAGCGAAACAGTGCAGATGTATGGCACAATGTATTACGGCAAAGGAGAGGATGGCTTCATCTATAGGGCAGATGACATGAGCACTGGATTGTGGAGCAAAGTCAGCGACATCACAGTAGAGAGACTCCTGGCTGCTGACAGCTACTACCTCTATGCCTATGACGGACATAAAATCATCGGTACAACCGACATGAAGTCATGGACAGAGCAGGGCAAAGAAGATATGGACATGTTGCCAGACAGTTATATCCATAGCGTGTGCAGCCCTACAAAACACAATGCCAACATGGAAGATGTCGTCATGACTGGACTTTCGGCAACTAACGCAGACAATGCTGTCGTATGGTACAAGCAGTCTGCAAAAGGTGGAGAAAACCAGAAGTGGTCATACATACAGATTACGGCAGATAACAGTTATGGCCTGCCATGCTTAGGGCAGCTCTCTGTGACGCAATACGAGGGCAGTCTCTATGCCATCGGTACGGAAGAAGGTGAATATAAGCATATATATTGTTCCAAGGACAATGGCATAACTTGGCACACACTTTCATCGAGCTATCCTCTCCCTGCAGGTCTCAAGGCTGATGGAGGAAGGGCGAGCATCATGACAGTTGGCTCTCGTCTGTGGATAGTACAAGAAAACGGCAAGATATGGCAAGGCTCTATACAGTGATCTGCGCTGCGCTCCTCTCCCTGGCTGCTCATGCACAAGACTTGGAATATGCCTTGGAGCTCGGAGTGATGGCTGGCCCCAGTTTTTACATGGGCGATGCAAACCTTAATGGCTTCTATAAGAACACCACTATGGCTGGTGGACTGATGGGCAGATATAACATCAACCCGAGGATGGCCTTGAAGTTTGACTTGGCATACGGCAAGGTAAAGGGCGACGCCACAGAGGGAGACAACAAGTTTCCGGTCACAGCAGGGCAAGAATGGACTTTTGACAATACGCTCGTGGATGTGGGAGCGCAATACGAGCTCCATTTCTTTGGCTTCGGTTCAGGAGGGGGATATAAAGGTCACAAGAGGTTCACGCCTTACATACAAGCAGGCTTGGGTTTCACCTACTGCAATGATGGACTGACAGTGAATCTTCCATTGGGTTTTGGTATCAAATATAAAATGCGGCCTCGGTGGAACGTTGGCATCGACTGGTCAATGAGATTCTCGATGAGCGATAAACTGGACGGCATAGAAGACCCATACAGAATGAAGAGCGGATTTCTCAAGAACAAGGACAGCTACTCCTGGACGATGATATACATATCATACGACCTCTGTCCTAAGTACCGCAAATGCAACAACGATTGATTAAATAATAAACCGCATGTCCCTACCATTTGCCATCATATCATACCTATCATGGCGGCACATCTCAGGAGACAAGATAATGTATATAGAACGCACATAGATATAATGTATAAAGAACAAATAGATATGACCAGAGTGCCACGCCATGTTGCCATCATCATGGATGGCAACGGACGGTGGGCTAAGGCTCAGGGCAAAGAGCGCACATTCGGACATCAAGAAGGGGCCGAACGAGTGCACGACATAATGACGGCTGCTGTCAACCTTGGCATAGACTATCTCACACTTTACACCTTTTCTACCGAAAACTGGAACAGGCCCGAGTCTGAGATAGCGGCTCTGATGGCTCTCTTGCTCAAGCATTTGGAGGAAGAGCTGTTCATGAAGAAGAACGCTCGCTTCAAGGTAATTGGAGATACGGAGCGATTGCCTAAGGTGGTGCAGGAAGCGTGCCTGTATCTTGAAAATCGCACCAAGCAGAACACGGGCACATGCATGGTATTGGCATTGAGTTACTCGTCTAAGTGGGAGATAACAGATGCAGTGAAGAGAATAGCAGAAGAAGTGAAAGAGGGAAAAATAAACTCAGAAGACATCAGCGAAGATACCATAAGCCAGCATCTGTCTACCAGTTTCATGCCAGATCCCGAACTGATGATACGCACAGGAGGAGAGGAAAGGCTCAGCAACTACCTGTTGTGGCAGTGCGCATACTCAGAGTTCTATTTCACTCCAACATACTGGCCCGACTTTCACGAAGAAGACCTGTATAAAGCCATCGCCTGCTACCAGAGCAGACAGAGAAGATTTGGCAAGACAGGAGAGCAGGTGACAGGGCATGAACAGAAATGAAAAGACTCAGATACCGCATATAAAAAAGATATACAATAATTTATATATACACACGCACATAAGAATACATGAGGTTATTAAGATTCACCATACTCGCCTCCATACTCATGCTTGTAGCTCTCCTCAAGGCAGGAGCGCAGCATCATGACAAGCCTACCATTGTCTATGGCACCGCCAGCGACAAATATGAGATAGGTGGCATTGCTGTAGAAGGAGTGAAAAACTATGAGGACTATATTCTCATAGGCATTTCAGGTCTCTCCGTCGGCGAACAGATTTCACTGCCAGGTACTGAGATAACGGACGCAATCAAGCGATATTGGAAGCATGGACTCTTCTCTGCCGTTAGCATCGAGGCTGACAGCATCGTTGACAATAAGGTCTATCTGAAAATAAAACTCTCCATGCGCCCACGAGTTTCTCAGATAAACATCAATGGAGTGAAGAAGGGGGAGCAGGATGACGTGATGGAAAAGATTGGCATCATCAAGGGAAACCAGCTGACACCCAATATGGTGGACAAGGCAAAGATTATCATAAAGAAGTTCTTTGGGGACAAAGGTTTCAAGAACACGGAGGTGGAAATAGTGCAGAGAGACGACCCCTCAAAGTCAGACCAGCTCATAGTGGATGTCAACATAGACAAGAAAGAAAAAGTAAAGGTCAATAAGATATACATTTCAGGCAATGACAATATCCCCACGAAGAAGTTTCATGGAGGATTCTTCTCAGGAGGTATATTGAAGAAAACCAACGAGAAAGGATTCAAAAGCCTCTTCAAAGCCAAAAAGTTTATTCAAGAGAAATATGAAGAGGATAAGGAGCGTGTCATTGAGAAGTACAATGAGCTTGGCTATCGTGACGCCTATATCTACAGCGACAGCGTGGTGGATCTTGGCAATAACCTTGTTGACGTATATATAAATATAGACGAAGGACAGAAATATTACATAAGAGGCATTGACTGGGTGGGCAATTCCGTATTCAATACAGAATACCTCAACCGTGTGCTTCAGATGAAGAAAGGCGATGTATATAACCGTGTCCTTATAGATAAGCGACTCAAGGGACAGACTGAACAGGAGTCGGTCAGCACCCTCTATTACAATCAGGGTTATGTCTTCAACCAAGTCATGGATGTGGAGAAGGACGTAGTAGGCGACTCTATCGACCTTGAGGTGCGCATAAGCGAAGGTATACAGGCTACAATCAACAAGATAAAGATATATGGCAACACCCGTGTGTATGAAGAAGTGGTGCGCCGTGAACTATACCTCAAGCCAGGCGACCTTTTCAGCATGGACGCATTCAAGATGTCTGTGCAGGAGATAGCTCAGATGGGGCATTTCGATCCTGAACAGATGGATCCTGTGCCTAAGCCAGACCCTATCAATGGAACTGTGGATATAGAGCTCGGACTCGCGCCAAAGTCAAGCGACCAGATAGAGTTCTCACTCGGATGGGGACAAACGGGTGTCATAGGCAAGGTAGGACTTAAGTTCACTAACTTCTCCATGCGCAACCTCTTCGGCGGCATGCACCGAGGCATCATCCCACAGGGAGACGGACAGCAGCTGGAAATAAGCGCATCAACCAACGGCAGCTACTACCAGTCATATAGCATCTCATATATGGATCCATGGTTCGGGCGCAAGCGTCCAAATCAGTTCTCAGTAGGAGCATATTTCTCTCGCCAGACAGACATCAGCAGCAGTTACTACAATAGTTCTTATTACAACAACTACTATTCTATGCTCTATGGCTACGGCAATTATAACAGCTCTTACTACAACAACTATTCCAACTACTACGATCCTGATAAATACATCAACCAGCTCGGATTCAGCATAGGTTACGGAAAGAGATTGACATGGCCTGACAACAATTTCCGTTTCACGGCCACACTTGGCTACACGCTTTACATGATGAAAGATTGGGAGTATTTCCTCATCACCAATGGCCATTGCAACAATATCAATCTGACGCTCTCCCTCTCTCGTGTGAGCATAGACAATGCTATGTTTCCACGCCGCGGTTCGCAGATTTCCGCGTCCGTATCATTCACTCCTCCTTACTCCCTCTTCGATGGAGTGGACTACAAGAATATGGCTACCAGCTACTATGATGCTGACTACCAGGACGACATGAAGAAAAAGTATAAATGGATAGAATATCACAAGTGGAAGTTCAACTCCAAGTTCTTTGTACCTCTCGGTGGCGGCAGCAAGTGCTTCGTCATGATGGCGCGCTTTGACTTCGGACTTCTCGGCAGCTATAGCAAATATAAGAAGTCCCCATTTGAGACCTTCTATGTAGGTGGTGACGGCATGTCAGGCTACTCATCATCCTATTACTCTGAGACCATCGGTCTGCGCGGTTATGACAACGGAGCCTTGACGCAAGGCTACAATTACGGCTATGCTTATGACCGCATGACACTCGAGCTCCGCTATCCTCTCATGCTCCAAGGCTCCACCAACATTTATGCCCTTGCTTTTGCCGAAGCCGGCAACGCATGGACAGAAATGGGCAAGTTCAATCCGTTTGACATGAAACGTTCGGCAGGTGTCGGCGTGCGTCTCTTCCTCCCGATGGTCGGCATGATGGGCATAGATTGGGCATACGGATTTGACAACATCAACGGTTCGAAGAGCTACGGAGGCAGCCAGTTCCACTTTGTCCTCGGACAGGAGTTCTGATGTTACACTAATATGAGCTGTTCTTAGACCAGTTCAAAGTTATAGCCATAAGATTAAACAAACGGCAGACAACAGTCTTGCTATAAGTAAAACCCATTAGTAAAACAACAACAGTCATGAAAAGAACTATCCTATCATTCATCGTGATGCTGACTGCCATGGCAGCCAGCGCGCAGAAGTTCGCTCTCGTCGACATGGAGTATATATTGAAGAATGTGCCAGCCTACGAGCGTGCCAACGAACAGCTCAACCAAGTGTCAAAGAAATGGGAGAGCGAAGTCGAAGCCCTGCTCAAAGAAGCGGAGACACTGTATAAGAAATATCAGTCAGAAGCCGTCTTCCTCTCTGACACGCAAAAGACTAAGGCTGAGGAGACTATCATGGAGAAAGAGAAAGAGGCAAGTGCCCTCAAGAAAAAATACTTCGGCAGCGAAGGCGAACTTTACAAGAAGCGGCAGAGTCTCCTGGCTCCCATACAGGATGAAATATACAATGCTGTCAAAGATATCTGCGACCAAAAGGGGTATCAGCTTGTTCTCGACCGCGCATCTGGAGGAAGCATCATCTATGCCTCTCCCAAGATAGACATAAGCGATGAAGTGCTGACAAAGCTCGGATACGCTTACTAATCCTTCTTCCTATATAGATATAATTAACAGAAACTAAATATAACAAACAAAACAACAATGAGAAAAACCATCTTAGCGATTCTCTTGGCATTGCCAATGACAATCTTTGCACAAAAAATCGGACACGTCAATACAGCTCTCGTCGTAGAGGGCATGAGCGAGTACACAGCCCTCAAGACTGAAGTGGATAACCTAAAGAAGCAGTTCTCTGACGAGATTCAGCGCAAGCAGACTGATATCCAAACAAAGGCAGACGCCTACGAGAAGGAAAAAGCTAATCTCTCTGAGACACTCCGCACATACCGCGAACAGGAACTTCAAAAGGCATACGAAGAATACCAGCAGTTTGTGCAGACAAGTGACCAGGAACTTCAGAAGGTCTACCAGACCAAGATGGCAACCATTCAGGAGAAAATGATGGGTGCAGTAAAGGAAGTGGGCGAGGCAGAGGGCTTTGCATACGTGCTCGATGCTGCCAGCATCCCATTCATTGGCGCCACAGCCACAGATGTCACAGATAAGGTGAAAGCTAAACTTGGTGTGAAGTAAAAAACACTACTATAGAACATCCTCTTAAGATGAAAAGAACGTACATAATGATAGCACTGCTTGCCTGTGCCGCACACATGTCGGCACAGGAGGCAGTGCCTTCTGTTTCACAGGCAGAAACACAGGTGGCAGAAGCAGTAGCAGCAAATGAAGTTACAAAAGCAGTTACAGTAGCGGCTCAGCCGCTTTTTGGTTATCTCTCATACGAGCAAGTGATGCATGCCATGCCCGAATACGCACAGGCGATGAAGAGCCTTGGTGAACTCAAACAGTCGTATGATAATGAGATGAAGCGCGCTGAGGCAGACTTCACAAAGAAGTTTGGCGAGTACCTTGAAGGCCAGAAGACTTTTCCGGAAAACATCATGCTCAAGCGCCAGAAAGAATTGCAGATGCTCATGGAGCAGAGCCTTAAATTCAAGACAGAGGCAGAGTCAGCCCTTAGCAATGCCGAGCAGGAACTCATGGCACCAGTGCATGAAGCACTCAAGGATGCCATAACCATTGTCGGCAAAGAGCGTGGCTATGCCTATGTCATGAACACTGACTCCAATGCCTATCCTTACGTCAGTGACAAGGGAGAAGACTGCACAGAAGCTGTCCTCATGCAGCTTGGCGTAAAGTAATGCCCCGTCCACTACTGTTGGGTATAGATACTTATTTGCAGAATATCTTTATATGACCAATACTCCATCTTCAGGCCCTATAGGTGTCTTCGACTCAGGCTATGGAGGACTTACCGTGCTGAATAGCATCAGAAGTCTCATGCCTCAGTATGACTACATATATCTTGGCGACAATGCACGCGCTCCTTACGGCACGCGCTCGTTCGACATTGTCTATGAGTTCACCTTGCAGGCCGTGAAGAAACTGTTCTCCTACGGCTGTCCATTAGTCATACTTGGGTGCAATACAGCCTCAGCCAAAGCTTTGCGCACCATACAGCAGAAATATCTTCCAGCCAGCGCGCCAGATCGCCGCGTGCTTGGCGTCATACGCCCTACGGCAGAAGTCGTCGGCACTCTGTCCAAGACACGCCATATCGGTGTCCTGGCCACAGAGGGTACTATACGCTCACGGTCATACGAGTTGGAAATAGAAAAACTCTATCCAGGCTCAGTCATCGTGGGACAGGCATGCCCCATGTGGGTGCCATTGGTCGAGAATAATGAGTTTGACAAGCCAGGTGCCGACTACTTCGTCAAAGACTCACTCCATAAGCTCCTTTCACAAGATACGCTCATCGACACTATTATCCTTGGCTGTACCCACTATCCTCTCCTGTCAGATAAGATAAGGCAATATCTGCCTTCTGGCATAACGATAGTGCCACAAGGCCAGTATATAGCCAGCAGCCTGCAAGATTACCTACATCGCCATCCTGAGATGCGGCAACGATTAACCAAGACCGCCACTTGCCAATACTACACCAGCGAATCACCATCCAAGTTTCGCGAGTGCGCCAGCATGTTCTTAGGAGGAGAAGTCAATCCTCAGAGAGTGACACTCGTTTGACCGACACCCCTATACTTACCATATTGAAAAAAGAAAGTTTGAATATAAGAAATACCCCCCCTGATATTTTTTTATCTCCCGAGACACGCAACGCTTATCCTGTGTCCGAGCAGATGAAGAAAGTATGGGCAATAGAGCTTGACATGCTTCAAAAACTTTTGCGTGTATGCACCAAGTATCATCTCACCATCTGGGCAGAAGGTGGCACACTCCTTGGCACCATACGCCATGGAGGTTACATACCTTGGGATGATGATATAGATATGGCCATGCCGCGAGAAGATTATGACAAACTGCAAGAAGTGGCATCTCAGGAGTTCACCCATCCCTATTTTTTCCAAACAATTCATACAGACCCATACTATGGTCACCGCCATGCGCAGCTGCGCAACAGCGACACAGCGGCCTTCAGCCCTGGTGGAAAGACATATACCAGCAATAGCGGCATATTCATCGATATCTTCCCCCTCGACTACATGCCCAAGAGTCCACGAGCCTTCAAGCGCCACTATAATAAGCTCAGCTCACTCAAGGCTCGCATGAAGGCGGTCAGGAACATCACCCTCCATTTGCCAGACAGTATTTACATGTTCTGTCGCAACCACATACCATTCCTGTCCAACGAGCATCTATTCACCCTTTACGAAGACACACTACGCAGCGTGAAGCGCGCAGATGCCATCGCATGGGTAGACATAACCTTCAACCACACCTCACCCCAGCGTCCGCTGCTCTCCTATGCCGCCACCGAATGGCGCGACTTCGAATATGTCAAGATGCCCATCCCCCAAGGCTATGACACCATCCTCACCATCATGTACGGCGACTATATGACTCCCGTCAAAGCCCCAACTTGCCACGGGGTCTTGGACTATGATACAGAGCGAAGCTATGTTGATGTGCTGAAGAGGATATAACCTTTAAATCCGCAACAGCCATTCATGAAGTGACTATTTCATGATGGCTGTTGCGGATTTTACAGATTCCATCATAATCCCATGGATTGTTGATATATTTTTTGACATTGTGCAATGTATGGTTGCGATGTCGATTCCTACTTCTTTCATAACCTTGACGGCCAGAGGGTTGATGTTTTCTCTGGTTTCATGCCTGTGGAAAATGCATCTGAATTTGTGGCAAGCGATTTGAGGAAACCATGTACCATTAGACTGTGGCAACTACTGCCTGTACAAAGAACCAATACTGTTATTATCGTTTTTATTAGAAAAAATAACCATAAACCCATCCTGATACAGTTGCCATAACAATTACCAAAGCGACATATATTACAGTCTTTTTCGTTCCTATAATGTTGCGTATGACAAGCATGTTCGGAAGCGACAGCGATGGTCCAGCCAGAAGCAAGGCGAGAGCAGAGCCTTTTCCCATGCCAGAAGCAAGTAACCCCTGTATAATAGGCACCTCGGTGAGAGTGGCGAAATACATGAACGCTCCAGTGAAACTTGCGAAGAAGTTTGACAATAACGAATTGCCTCCGACTGCCCATTCTATCCAATTGTTCGGGACAATGCCCGCGATAGCCGTATTGTCATGCGTTGAACCGAGCATGAAGCCCGCCGTTACTACACCAATAGCCAGCAACGGCATAATCTGTTTGGCAAAGCCCCATGAGGCAAATGCCCATTCCTTGTTTTCTTCATCCCGTTTGTCAAACAAGAGAATAACGGAAAGGGCGGTAATCGCCACGATCATCGGCACAAGCGGAACCAGTTTCGCATTGCCGATAAACAGGTTGGCAAGGAGTACGGAAACGGCTGTTGCTACCGCACCGAGTACCACCCACAGAACGCGAAGTTTCAATATCTTGACGAGCGACCAGCACAGCAGAAGTGACAATGCTCCGACGATGTACCATTTATAAGTGAAGATGCCGTACCACAGTCCTGTGTCTGAAGCGGATGGTGCGCCCCAGTTGGCAAATACAAGGATGAGTACCAACGTGAAGAAATGGAACGAGGTCTGCCACATCGGGCGTTTTTCAGGAGGTGGAACGATATTCATCTGTTCCTCTTTCTTAGCTTTCTCTTCCTTGCGGAAAATGAAAGACATAGCCAATCCGATAACAACAGAGAACAGTACCGCCCCGATAACCCGTGCCACACCCATTTCAAAACCCAGAATCCGGGCTGTCAGGATAATCGACAGAATACTGATTGCCGGACCCGAATAGAGAAATGCGATTGCCGGACCCAATCCTGCACCACGTTTGTATATGCTGGTGAAGAGCGGCAGAATGGTACATGAACATACGGCAAGAATGCCGCCTGAAACAGCTGCAACCGTATAGGAGAGCCATTTTTTAGCGTTTGCGCCAAAGTATTTCAGTACCGACCCCTGACTGACGAATACGGCGATAACTCCTGCGATGAAGAAAGCAGGCAGCAGACACAACACGACGTGTTCCCGCGCATACCATTTCGCAAGGTCAAGTGTAGCATCTACGGCAATCATAAAACGTTCGCTTCCGAGCGGCAGGAAGAATACCGTCGTGAATACTGCGATAATCCAAGACAGGATTTTCAGTTCCTTTTTCGTGTCCATAGGCGTGCCTTAAATACCAAGTATCTGTTTTATCTCACTCTCGGAGGGAACATGACCTTTTATTTTTACTGTCCCGTCCACTACGACAGCGGGTGTTCCCATGACATTATAGCTCATGATTTCTATAATATCCTCAATCTTCGTGAGTTTCACATCGAGATTGTTCTCTTTGATTACTTTCTTGATCACCTGATAGGTAGTCTTGCATTTGGCGCACCCCGGACCCAATATCTTGATTTCTTTCACGTCCGCTTTTGTCGTTGCAGGCTTGTCTTCGCAACAACATGAGGCTACTGGTTTTTCCGTTTCCTCTATAATCAGGTTGTCGCCGCATGAGCATGAACAGGGCTTCGGAGAGAATAACGATGCCCAAAATCCCTTTTTGTTTTCCTTTTTGTTTTCCATTTTCTTTGAATGTTTTATAATAATACATTGAATAAATACCCTGCAATCACCGCTGTAAGAAATATTACAGCAATAATCATGATTACTAATTTTTTACGGAAAATACTGGCAAGCATGGTCATTTCCGGTATCGCCATGCTCGCACCGCCAATCACTAAAGCTATGACAGTGCCGATACTAATACCCTTAGCCATCAATGCAACGCCGATGGGGATAGCTGTTTCCACACGGATGTACGGAATGCCTAAAACCGCAGCGACGGGTATCGCAAACAGATTATCCGTCCCGGCTATTTTCAACACGAAATATTTCAGCGTTTCAACTAATGTGTTCATTACTATATTACCTTAATACATTATTATACAGTAATATATACCTATAAGTACAAATACTCCCCCGACAATCCAGTTCAGCCATTTTTGAACCGTCTGCATTTTACCGTAAAAACTGCCGATGTGCTGTACGCTGAAAGCCAATATCCAAGCTACAATCAAGACAGGCAATGCGGTAGCGACAGCAAAAAGTACGGGCAACAAATAGCCAAGGGTTGTGGTGGCGGACATCGGTATCAACATCCCAAAATAGAACACACCGCTTGTCGGACAAAATGCCATTGCGAACAGCATTCCGAGCAATAAAGCACCCCAACCACCCCTGCGAGCCATCCCTTCACCGTTACCGTTGAAACCGAATGAGGGAAGTTTGAGTTTGTTGCCGAACAGCATAAACACTCCTATTAGTACCAGTGTGGGACCGAGCATCAATTCACCGTATTTGCCGATGAACTTCTGGATGCCGAACAGACTTGTACCCTCTCTCAATATCACTATCAGCATGATTCCCAATACGGTGTAGGCAATAACACGTCCGAGTGTGTATAAAAGTCCGTTCCGGAAAATCCTGCGGCGATTTTCAATGTCCTTGCCGATGAAGCCGACAGCGGCTATATTCGTAGCCAAAGGACATGGGGAAACTGCCGTAAGCAATCCCAAAAGAAATGCAGTCAAAGCTGGGGCTGTGCTGCTGTCGAGCAATGTTTGTAACCATTCCATAGATGCACTATTTCAATAATGATTTCACTTTTCGTGTCACTCCTTTTTTGAATGTGTCGGGGGTCTTTCTGGCATTGCTGAAACCAAACTTTGTCATGTCGTTGCGAGTTTCCTTACCGTCTTTCCATTTATTGACGTAAAGAGACGACCATGTCACCTTGTAATTGTCGGCTATTTTCTCTCCTTCGGGAGTCGACATATCCACGATTTTGAAAACAACTGTCCCGTTTTTCAGCTCTTTGGCGAATGTTGTGTTTACCAGTTCACGCGTGTTTTTTTCGATAGCCATGCAAGTGGCGCAACGTTGTTTGCCGTGGAAATACAGGATTTCCACACGGTTGCCTGTTTTTTGCGGCTGTACTTGTTCCACTTTTGTGGTGCTTTCCCTTTTCACTTCATTGCTGCCATAAGCAGTCAGTCCGAAACAGATGGCTAAAGCCAAAATTAACTTTTTCATACTTCTGATTTTTTTTATTTGTTAAACTTATGTTTGTATTTCGTAAAACAACGAACATTTAATTCAAAAAAATGCTGCTACTTACAACAACTTTCTTTTTTGCACACACATTGACCGAAGAATCCAGCAAACAGCGTGGACGCAATCTTCCAGTTTTCACGATTGATGCAGTATTTCACTTTCGGAGTTTCTACCTCCCCTTGTATCAGCCCTGCATCTTTCAACTCTTTCAGATGTTGTGATACTGTGGCTTTCGCAATAGGAAGCACCTCTTGTATGTCGCCAAAGAAACATTCGTTTCTCTGAGCGAGAAAATACAGAATAGCTATGCGGGTGGGATGTCCCATAGCTTTAGCAAATCTCGCAAGCCGCTCTTGTTTCAATGTTATTTCTAATTTTGCCATATCATTCTTTGTTTTATGTTCGCAAAATTACAAACAATATTTGAACTGAACAAATACTTTCATGTATTTTTATTGAAATGAGCTGATTTAGCTCAATTGTACCGCTATTGGTTCTTTTTATGAATCCGAAGTTCGTATGCTTCGCTGCAAACGGTAAAATCCGTAGTCCTTTATGGTTTATACTATCTGGTACTGCGGTTTATGTTACTTGGTACTGGAGTATCTCATAGCTTAAACTGCTATTGAAGCTATTTATTACTGTTCTGTCAAACAGCAGTTATAAATGTATCAGCTTGCTCATGGCCTCCAATGAACAAGCGAGATTGGAGCATAGAGTTTGCAGACTTTCTCTATTTCATCAACTGGTATGGTATTTTTCCCGTATATATAATCCCATGTTTTATATGACGACGTCAAATCCGACATTTCTGACGGCGGCAATCAATTCGTCTGAATCATGTTCCCCTTCAACGGTTGCCTTGCCTGTGGAAAGGTTTACATCAACTTGTTTCACTCCTTTTACAGAACTGATGCTTTTAGCAACTGTGGCCTGGCAATGTGTGCAGTTCATGCCTTTGATTGTATACTCTTTTGTCATCTCTGAGGATGTGATATGATGATGTCCTTTGAATAATGTAATAATGAGTAATACTGCAAGAATGGCTGAGCAGACTGTTGGAAATAGCTCGAAGCCTTGTTCATGGATTGTCGCAGCTTCTATATTTCTGAGATTGAACCACTCGGCTGGCAACAAATAGTCTATAGTCAAACCGAAAGCTATTGATCCTATTATAATTGAGCCAAGGTATATGATAGCGGATTTTCGTCCCATTTCTTTTGCAATCAAGGTGAATGAGGCAAAATTAGCGGCAGGGCCTGCCATCAGAAGAACCAGTGCGGTTCCAGGAGACAAACCTTTTAACATTAGGGATAAAGCGATAGGAATAGATCCTGTTGCGCATACATACATCGGAATAGCTATTACTAATACTGTTATCATGGAGAAAAGAGGATTGCTGCCAAGCACAGAGAAAAAGTCTGCTGGAACGTAAACCGTTATAAATGCGGCGATGATTAGGCCTGCAACCAGCCAGCCTCCGATGCTTCCTACAAGGTCAATATAGCCATATTTCAATGCATCCTTGCATTTTGCTGTCCAATTCTTTTTAACAGGTCTTCCGCATTCATTTTCCGTTACAGACTCTGGTATAGCTTCTCCCTTTTCTGATTTACCGACTGCTATTCCTCCAATTATGGCGGTGACGAGAGCGGCTATCGGGCGAATTATAGCAAAGGCGAGACCAAGCAGTGACCATGTTGCAGCAATGCTGTCGACACCAGTCTGTGGTGTTGCTACAAGAAAAGATGTGGATGCTGCTCTTGAAGCTCCGTTACGGCGCATTGCGATGGCGGTAGGCAGAACTCCACAGGAACAAAGCGGCAATGGGATTCCGATTAACGCTGATTTGACAACTGCTTTCAAACCTGTTCCGGACAAGTGTCGAGCAAATGTCTTTTGAGGAATGAATGCGTGCATTACTCCTGCAATCAAAAAGCCTAACATTATGTATGGCGACATTTCGTTGAGCATGAACAATAATGAATTTATCAGTTCCATATTTATATATTATTATTTAGGATTTGCTGAATTAGTGTACAGGTCATATACAGAGGGGAAGCATAGGTTTCCAAGGGGCGCTTGTCTATAAGGATAAGCGGAAAACGAAGTAAGTGGCTTGTTTTTTTGTGGCGTGATGTTTCATTTTACAATGGGTTTAACAATACAAAAGTATGAATTTATCATTACACAACAAAGGGAATAGTGTTATATAATATTAAATGTAATGCACATTGGCTTGTGCCGTGAACACAGGTTGCACGCTTATAAATGCAAATGTGAAATATGTTACCAAACAAATTGTATTCTGTCAATTACCTGCGATGAGTCTCTCTATGCGTATATCCTTGTAACGGAATCCATAATGAGGTAATGTAGGCCTAAGGAAAATAGAAAGTCACATTTTCTACAGAACAGCATCTGCTATGCCTAACGACTGTTAAAGAAGCCATCTACATCCTCATTTTTCCAGATAAATCTTTGCGCAGCCCAAATAAATAATGTATCTTCGCAACATCAGAACTCCCGAGCATTTGAAATTAAAGCTCAATTAGGAGTTGTTTTTATTTTTGTACCTTGTGAGTAATACAAAAGTGGGCTATGTCCTAAACAGAGGATTGAAGAAATGCAGTTCTTCAGAAAGCTGCTTATAGTACCAGCAATGTAGACGATGACAAATTATTACAATACTTCGAATGAAACTGATTAGAGATAAAGAATTTTGGGGTGAACGTCCCCTGTTTGAATCCCATGACCTTCGTCTGGAGAACGTGGTCATCCGTGCTGGCGAATCGGCCATCAAAGAGTGCAGCAATATTGAAGCTGTAGATTGTCGCTTTGAAGGTAATTATCCTTTTTGGCATGTGCACGGCTTCAAGATAGACCATTGTTATTTTGATGTTGGAGGACGTTCCGCCTTGTGGTATTCCGACCACCTGAAGATGACTGACACTATCATTGACGCACCGAAGATGTTTCGCGAGATGGACGAAATCAATATAGAGAACGTGACTATGAATGATGCCGATGAAGTGTTCTGGCGTTGTAACGGCATTCGTATCAGGAATCTCAGATTGCATGGTGGCACTTATCCTTTCATGTTCAGCAACAACATTTATGTGGACGGATTGGAGAGTGACAGCAAGTATGTGTTCCAGTATGTGAAGAATGTGGAGATTCATAATGCCAACATCACGACAAAAGATGCGTTCTGGGAAGTTGAGAACGTAACAATATATGATTCCGAACTTAATGGCGAGTATCTCGGTTGGCATTCGAAGAACCTGCGTCTAGTCAATTGCCACATCACGGGTGAGCAACCGCTGTGCTATGCGCATGACCTTATACTTGAAAACTGCACCTTTGGACCAGACTGTGACAGGGCATTTGAATACAGTACATTGCAGGCTGATATCCGTGGAGCCATCACGAATATAAAGAACCCTACATCGGGACGCATCGTGGCTGATGAGTTCGGTTCAATTACTATAGACGAGAACATCAAGGCTCCTGCTAATTGTGAAATATGCCTCCGTGGAACAAACTAACCTGTTTTGTTGATTAAGACAAAAATATGAAATACGATTTCGACAAACAAATTCAGCGCCGAGGCACTGATTCTTACAAATGGGATAGTGCTGAGAGTGGAAATGTATTGCCTATGTGGGTGGCTGATATGGATTTTCACACAGCTCCTGCCATTGTTAATGCTTTGCAGCAACGTGTGGAGCATGGTATCTTTGGTTACACCCGTGTGCCTGACAGTTATTATGAAGCTGTCACGAGATGGTTTGGGCGTCGTCATGGTTGGCAGATTAGTCGTGATTGGATTATCTACACATCAGGTGTTGTTCCTGCCATCTCGGCGGTCATAAAGGCTTTGACTGTGCCGGGAGACAAGGTGCTGGTGCAAACTCCTGTTTATAATTGCTTTTTTTCTTCTATTCGCAACAATGGGTGCGAGATGGTCTCTTCTCCACTTGTCTTTGCAAACAGTACTTATACGATTGATTATGAGGATTTGGAACAAAAGGCTGCTGACCCGAGAGTGAAGGTGATGCTTCTGTGCAATCCTCATAATCCAGCTGGACGTGTGTGGAGACGTGAGGAACTTGTACGTGTTGGTGAAATATGTATCCGTCACGGTGTTATTGTCGTTTCGGACGAGATTCATTGCGAACTGGTATTTCCTGAATATCGTTACACACCATTTGCTTCCATTTCGGAAGATTTTCTACAGCATTCTGTCACGTGCATATCTCCCAGCAAAGCTTTTAATATTGCTGGATTGCAGATTGCGAACATTGTCTGTGCCGATGCTGGGTGCAGGGCGAGAATAGACCGGGCAATAAACGATAACGAGGTCTGCGATGTCAATCCGTTTGGAGTAATAGCTACCCAAGCGGCTTACAATGATGGGGAAGAGTGGCTGAACCAGCTTGTCGAATACCTACAAGCGAATTATCTCTATCTGCGAGAGTTCTGCCGTGAGCAGTTGCCTGAATTTCCTGTCACGATATTGGAGGGAACCTATCTTGTTTGGATGAATTGCAGCAAGCTTGGCATGTCTTCGGAGAAACTCGAACAGAGATTGATTGACGAAGCAGGGTTATGGTTAAATGCAGGAACAATGTACGGAGCGGAAGGAGAAGGGTTTATGCGCTGGAATATCGCCTGCCCGCATGATACGCTGAGAGAAGGTCTGAAGCGTTTTGTGGATTTTGTGCATTCATCTTGCCATTAAGTGGGTGTTCATAATTAGCTTTATAATATCTTCGTTTTATTTTGAATACCTACTTAACATGTCGTGAGTTCGATATAGCATTATGCGATAAGTTTGCTTTTGTCGATGATTTCCATAATTATTGCAGGCTTTTTGAACAGCTTATACAGAACTTGTGTTAATTCATGTTATATAGTTGTAAACAGCGTGTCGATATACATGCTGCGTCCCTGTATGTGTTTTTCAGAACTAAGTCAATCTGGAATCTTTTGCTTCACTTATGATGCCGAAGGCCGTAATCCGCAGATAAGAATCCTCATAATTCTATCATTTGTAGCATTTGGTCCTATTTTGATTCCGAATACACCCTAATATATGTCCAATTAACATGTAAATCCAATTAGAGTCACAACGGAGTCATAACGAAGCTATAATAGAGTCACGATAGACCTGCGTTGTTGCCATATATGACCAAGCCTTTTTTACAGTAAAAACATGCTCCAAATATGCATGTACAGCCTTGTAAAAAGTCCTTCCCAGGCCTTCGTGCCAGCGATATTTGCAGGGCTGCTGCTTTTATCTGATATGTCAGTCAAGCGTTATGTTCAAAGTCTTAACAACTTATTTTGTGTTTGAAAAAAATTTATTGTTGTCCGCTAAAACTCAGAACCTCTTGTACACGCACACGCATACGCATGTAAGCCTCGAAAAATAAAAATTTGGGCTGACTCCTGTTTGAAGAGTCAGCCCTTTTTGGTAATT
>JAXJBE010000145.1:0-5958 GCA_036303125.1 Bacteroidaceae bacterium | reverse complement strand
CTCATGGGGTGCGTGACCAGCTCGAAGCCGTCCGTCAGAGAACTGTCGTGCTTACAGTAGAGGTGCTCGTTGCATCGGTTGGCAATCTCCAACAGCTGATAGGCGTTTTCATTGTCCTCACCCTCTAAGTCGATCTCCAGCTCGACCCCGAAATAACGAGGGCCAGTGCCGTAGAAGAGAGGAGTGGGTTTGTAGCTGTACTCGTGGATCACATCATCCGAGCGGAGATCATCATAGCAATTCTCGCAGAAGCAGCCGTCGCGTCCAGAGATGGTATAAGCATCGGAGTATGGGACGACCTCACCGCAGTTCTCACAGATGGTGTAGTAGTCCTCGAAGCATCTGGGGCAGATGTACTCAGATCCATAGGACATGGCCTGATCCCGGTAGACTCGTTCACCGCACTCCCGGCAGAGGGTGGTGAGCGTGTCCAGGCAGGTGGGACAGAAACACTGGTCGTCCCAGTAGGTGCAGGCAGCTTCAGTGTGCTCTTCACCGCAGATGTCACAGATGAAAGTTTCTTCGTTCATGTTCATAGTCTCCTTTGTAAAGCAAAACCGCTCCGAGATTTTTTACGTCTCGGAGCGGTTCTAAATCGTATATTGTTTTCAGAGTCCCAGCTTGTTGGTTTCGATGGACAGCTGAGAGGTCAATAGCAATCCACCCTGGGTAGTATCAACCTGGATGGCCCAGTCGATGTTCGGCAGGGGGATGGACAGCATATCAGAAGCGAGTAAGGGCAGGATCATGTGTGTACCTCCGGAATGTAGAATTCAATGAAGCGGAAACGGTTGCTATAGTGGGCCAGCTGTTCGTCGGTTAGGCTGGTGAAGTCTTCGCTGTCCGGTGGAGCACCGCAGAGGAAGAAGGTTCCAGCGATGATGTCGTAGATGTTGCCGTCCTCATCTCGCAAGGCGCGGTTCAGAGGCAGACCTTCCAGCTTGTAAAATCAAGCCCGTCATGGTATCATAACCAAAAACGGACCAATCGGACAGGAGGGGGAAACGGATGAAAAAGTTACAGATTCCCGTAGGAATCTCGGACTTCACAAAAATTCGGGAGCAAGGCTATTATTATGTGGATAAGACCGGGCTGATCTCTGATTTACTGGAGGATATTGCAGAAGTCACGCTGATCACTCGCCCCCGCCGGTTCGGGAAGACCATGGGTATGAGTATGCTGGCCAACTTCTTTGACATCCACAAGGACAGCACAGCTCTGTTCGAGGGGCTGGAGATTTCAAGAAACGCTGCCCTGTGCAAGGCGTGGCAGAATCAATGGCCGGTGCTGTTTGTGACGTTCAAAGATATTGATGGGCTGACCTTTGCTTCTGCAAAGGAGATGCTGATCGAGCGCGTTGCAACGCTCTGTAAGATGCACAGTTACTTAGCCTTCAGTGATCAGATCAATCCGGATGACCGTAAAATCTTTCAGAAATTGTCCGATCTGGTCAATGGAAAACCTACAGATGCTATGCTGAAAACCTCGCTCTCTCTCGTGATGCAGATGATGAAGGCCCATTATGGCAAACCGGTGATCCTGCTCATCGACGAGTACGATGTTCCCATTGCTAAGGCCAGTGCCAACGGCTACTATGCGGAGATGCTGGAGATCATTCGTGGCATGCTGAGTACGGCCTTGAAGGACAATGCTGCCCTGCGTTTTGCCGTCATCACCGGCTGTCTCCGCATTGCCAAAGAGAGCATCTTTACGGGGACGAACAACTTTGTTTCAGATACGATCTCTTCTTCCCATTTGAACGAATATTTTGGTTTCACGCAAGCAGATATAGACCAAATCCTGCGCGATGCTGACCTGACAAATCACGCCGGGGATATCAAAGCCTGGTACGATGGGTATCACTTCGGGGACTTAGACGTTTATTGCCCCTGGGATGTGATGAATTACCTACGGGACCTCCAACGTAACCCCGAAATCAAACCAGCCAGCTACTGGAAGAACACCAGTGACAACGCGATCATCCGCTCGTTCATCGACTACGCAGAAGGAAATATCGCAGAGAAGTTGGAAACGCTGATGTCCGGCGGCTGTATCGTGCAAAAGATTCGGGAGGACCTGACCTACGATTATCTGCATTCTTCCGAAGAGAATCTGTGGAGCATTCTCTATGCAACCGGCTACCTGACCCAGGTCCGGGAAGATGCGATGACTGAGACGTTGCCGCAAAGCACAGCCGCTCTGATGATCCCCAATGCAGAAATTCGAGAAATCTTTGAAACGACGGTTCAGGATTGGTTCACTGACACTGCCAAAGAAGAGGATAGAAAGACCCTCTTTGATGCCGTCTGGTCCGGTGACACGGAAACTCTGACAAACGAGATGAACAAACTCCTGCGCAAGACGATCAGCTACCACGACTACAAGGAAGATTTCTACCATGCGTTTTTGGCTGGTATTTTCTCCGGAGCTGGCTACAGCGTGAAATCGAACCAGGAGCACGGCGAGGGGCGCAGCGATGTCCTGGTCAAAAATCCCAGAAATGCTCGCATCGCCATCTTCGAGGCCAAGTATGCCAAAAAGCTGGGCGATCTGGAACCATGCTGCGAAGCGGCGCTCCAACAGATCGATAAGCGGCAGTATGCGACAGAATTTGAAGATGACTATGACTCGATCCGCTGCTATGGCATTGCGTTTTATAAGAAGCGGTGCCTGGTGCGGACAAGATAACAACGATATTTTATAAAAGCAAAGGCCATCCCGCCGACGTACTGGAAATCGGTATGCGGCGGGGTGGCTGTCTTTATAGGCGCTGCAATGAAACGTGACCCCAACAATTCAAAGCGTGCAAGAAAGAAATATATTCTTGACAACTCTCTAAGATTATGACATAATAACATCAAAATGACGTGTCATTAAAGAAGGGCGATTATGGCACCAAAAACAATCCAAGGCAGTGAAGCTCTTGCGAAGCAAATCAGATCAAGGCGAAATGAGCTAGGCTTAACCATTGAGGAAGCTGCTTCCAGAGCAAGTGTAGGCACAAAAACGTGGAGCCGCTATGAGGCGGGTGAATCCATACGAAAGGATAAATGGAAAGGAATCTGTAAGGTACTAAACTGGAACACCTTTCCAGAGCAAGATAGAGAAACGGAACAAGGTGTTTTTTTTCAAAAATACAGAGGACACGAAGCATGGTCGAAATTTTTAGAAGAAAATTTTGGTACGAGAGCGGCCATAGCATTTTCTGTAGGCAGCGACATTTTACTTGATCACATTGAAGAAGATATGTCTGATCTTGCGCCTATGCCTGTTGGGACGCACATCGGTCAATTAAAAGTATCACACTTATATAGCGAACTTCCACAGCAATTTCTGATGCATTATGACTATGAATTTCTATACCAACTAAAGTGTTATTTGTGCATGCTAAGGAAACGAGCAAGGCGTGGCAATCCTATGCAGGCACACAGTGTCATGGAAGAGTTGCTCATCTATCTTTGCAACGAGGAAGCTAGTGTATTCATGGAACTCTACGACGCCAACAATGTGTCTGGAGATGACGAGGATATGTCTGCAGACGAGTGGATATTTGATCTGTTCAGTGACATGGATATTGTTAGCTTCCTGTACTCTGATCTGTATTTGAGTCTTGATCATCCGTACCATTTTTCCCACTGGAATGATCAAGTGTTCTATACAGATCATCCGCTTGAATAGTTCACTCAACAGAAGAAAGCTGGCAGAGATACTTCATAAGAACAATGCACAACGATATCTTCGTACAGCAAAACCCCCAGGGACGAATCCCTGGGGGCCTTGCGTTAGGTGAGTGTCTTAGCCTTACTTAGTAAGGATTAGTCCACGTTGTCGATGTCGTTCTGATAGTCGATGACCAGCAGGTCAACTTCCTTATCAGTCTCGTCCAGGTCGACAACAACGTTCTTGACCCAGTCGCCGTCGGTATTCTTGTAAGCCTTGCTCACAGAACCCTCAGCAGCAGCGGGACCCTCGGCGTCAATCACGAGGATAACAGTGTCCTTAGTGATCTCATAACGAGTGTCAGAATCGCTTTCCAGGGTGATGTAGTTGCCAGAGTAGGCAATGATAGCATCGGTACCATTTTCTTCATTAGCAGCCTTAGTGCCAGTCTTACCCAGGATGGTCACACCATCAATGTCGCCATCGGCGTTCAGGGTGTAAGAGAAGACAACGCCTTCCTTCAGCTTAGCAAACTCAGAATCAGTCTGGTCATCAGTCTTCAGAGTGGTTTCCTTGCCGTCCTCACCCAGGAAGGTAACTTCATAGACATCCTTCTTGTCCTTGTTCTGGACAGCAGCAGCGTCGCTCAGCAGGTAGCCATACAGGCTGTCAGCAGAGCTAATTGCATCCTCATTGCTGATGTAAGCCATCTTGATGGTGTTGTAACCAGTGGAAGTGGTCTTATCTGCATAAGCTGCCACAACCTTCATATTGCTACCATTGGCAGTCTTCAGACGGGCACCGGTGATGACCTTGTAGTTATCGCCGTCTTCTTCATACAGGAAGATAACAGCATCATCAGCGATGTCAGCGCCTTCAATGTACTTAACCTTACCAGAAGAGTTCACCTGAGGCTGGATAGCATCATCGTCAGTGCTGCCCCAGTAAGCATCAAAGCCAGAACCAACAGCTTCAGTACCATTAGTTGCGGTTTTTGCAGGAGTCAGGATATACTCGTTATCGCTGTTAGTCTCATAGGTGACCAGAGTGCCGGTGTAATCCTTATCATTTGTGCCAGTAGCGGGAGTACCGTAGAACTCATCAGTATCCACAACTTTCTTGGTACCATCAGAGAACAGCAACTTCGCGGTATCAGCATAAGCACCCTGATCGCCAGCAATTACAACAGCGTAATCGGTCACGGACTTGGAGCCGGAACCGTCAGCCATGAAGACATAGCCGTTCACAACGACAACATTCTTCACAGAGCCACCGCTGACCACGTTCATATCCTCAATAGCTTCGTACCAAGTGCCATCCACAGCGAACTTATAGTCGCCTCTGGTAGCAGTGACATCACCGCTGACAACTTTGTCAGCCTTTACGATGGTGTCGTCGTTGGTAGCAGTATTCACGTCGGCAGTGTAGACAACATAGTCATTCTCAGCCAGGCCCTTGTAGGACACAACATCCTCAAACTTCAGGGTCTTGGTATCACCATTCTGATATTCCAAGGTGAAGTTCTTAGAACCAGCATAAGAAACCTTAGCAACGGAGAAGGGATAGACCATGAAGAAGTCGATCTTACCGTTGTTGTCATCGTCTACAGCAACAAACTTGAAGCCGGACTGAGACTGGTCATCAGCCAGACCCACGATGCCGACAGAGTTATCTTCGTCCTTCTGCTCAGCCTCGTCAATGTCAGTGTCATAGGAGAAGTCGTAAACAGGGACATTATAGTTGTTAGTGTCCAGCTTCTCCAGCTTGTACTCAGTGCCGGAAATCTTGACCTTGCTGTCGGAAGCCTTCAGAGTAGAAATGTCACCGACAACGCCCTCTGCGATAACAACGGCGTCCTTGCCGAACATACCGTAGACATTGTTGACGTCGCCGTTGGTTTTCTTGTCATAGATAACTTTGACAGTCTGACCATACAGAGAAGTGAAGTCTGCGGTGGTCGTGTAGCCATGCTCATGGGAAGCGCCCAGAGTGCCATCGAAGTAATAGGTCCACTCACTCTTATCGGAGTTGTACTCGAAGCTGGTCATAACGCCGTACTCATAGTCAACAGCGTTGTACTTATCCTGCATCAGGGTCTTCTCGTCGTCCTTAACGGTGATCTTGGAGGTCAGCTGACCATTCTCGGAGACCAGGGTGTACTCGTAAGTAACTTCCTTAGCCTGGAGAGCATTCCAGATCATCTGGGCGGCGTTATCACGGGTCAGAGCAGCGGAGACGTCCAGCTTCTCCAGGTCCTTGTACAGACCCTTCTGGGTAGCCAGAACGTTGACGTTGGTG
>JAXJBE010000144.1:0-2275 GCA_036303125.1 Bacteroidaceae bacterium | reverse complement strand
GTATGCAGCTGTGAAGCTCGGTGGGAAGGGAAATGAGGGAGTCGAAGTAGGCCTCTACAGCGCGGGAGGGGATACCTTGTGATTCGGGTGTGGAGCGGGGTAAGTCGCCTATCTGGGCTCGGAGTGTAAGAGTGAATAGAAGTAAGGAGGAAAGGAAGATATGTTTCATGATGAGTGTTTGTTTATCGGAAGAATGGGCATGCGATGAGAAGTAAATAAAAGAGCCACAGGGGTAAACCTGTGGCTGTATGGTAGGAGCGCAGGATAAAGCTTTAATTGCGCTTATTCTATGTCGAGCTCTTTGATGATGTGTGTGGCTCCGCTGTAGTCGTGGATGACAGACAGAACGTATCGGATGTCGACCACGATGCAGCGTTGTAGGGCTGTATCGAATTTTATATCGCCAGACATGGCTTCCCAGTTCCCGTCGAAGGCGAGGCCGATGACACGGCCCTTGCTGTCAAAGACGCCTGAACCTGAGTTGCCGCCTGTGATGTCGTTGGTAGTGAGGAAGCAGAGTGGGAGGTCTCCTGTCTCTGGATCGCGGTACTGTGAAGAGAACTTGCCTTTCTTCATCCATTTATATACATCAGGCAGAAGACGGTAGTCGTAGTTGCCAGGATTCTGCTCATATTTGTTGATGAAGGATGCAGGTGTGGTAGTGAGGTCTGCAGCGCGCTCTTTGAGTCCTGTGGTACCTGGTGCAAAGTCAATAGGCTTGCACACACCGTAGCTGAGTCGCATGGTGAAGTTGGCATCAGGGTAGTATTCCTTATCACGGTTCATGGCTCGCATGGCATCGCAAAGCTGACGCTCGTATTCGTGTGTATTGATGCTGTTGCTGGCTTGGATCTGTGTATAAAAAATGTCGAATAAGATTTTCTGCCCAAGTTTGAAGATTTGATCATTGAGTAGCTGGTCACAATCTTCTATGCTGGTTATGTCATTGGGCTTTGCAAAGATGGAGTGTGCGTAGAGGTCATCGATATAGCTGTCGAGATTGCCGTTGTAAAGCGAGTCGAGAGTCTGTTGTAGACCTGGTATGGCATATCGTGGATCGGGAATATTCTGGGTGTAGTAGCGTAAGAGGGCTTTGGCTACCTTCTTGTCTGTAGCTATGTCAATGTCCTTGTAGGCTTTGTTGATAGAGGGTTTGAACTTGTTGAGAGAACCGCGCATTGTTGCCAAATTTGCTTTAATGGCAAGTCCAATTACATCAGAGCCTCCGTATAGACACTCTAACCAAAGTTGATAGGCGTATGAGCGTGTGAAGTTGCGTTCATATCCGAGGCGTAGGGAGTCGAGTATGCCGATGTATTGGCTTCTTGACAATGTGTCAGCCTGAATCCATGAAAGGAGCTTGCTTTCCTCTGCTTGTTTCTCATCGATGACTTTGAGATTTTCGAGTGCTTGATTCTGTCCGAGTGAGAACTTCCAGTAGTTGGAGCTTTGTGCATACTTTGATGCATACATGATGCGTATGGCATCATCTGCTTTCATGGCTTTGTCGAGCTCTTGCAGTTTGACTGTGCGCACGTTGTATGTCACATCATTTTCTGTGCGCATTGTGTTGGTTACTCCATAGCTTGAGAGATAGCGGTCCGTTGAGCCTGGGTAGCCGAGAGTCATGGCGTATGAGCCTTCCTTATAGCCTTGGAGACTTACTTTGGCATGCTGTGTGGGATGATATGGCACATTGTCCTTGCTGTAAGGAGCAGGGTCGTTGTTGCGATCTGCGTAGATGCGGAAGACGCTAAAGTCACACGTCTGGCGTGGCCACATCCAATTGTCGGTGTCGCCACCGTATTTGCCGAGACACTGTGGTGGGGCATAGACGAGACGCACATCGTCGTAGCGCTGATAGACAGAGAGGAAAAATTTGCTGCCTTTGTAGAAAGCGTTGACTTCGCTTTGTATGCCTTTGCCACTGTAATCAACGGTTTTGGTGAGGAAGTTTGAGATGGAGTCAATTATGAGTCCCTTGAGCTCGTATGAGGCATCTTCTGGTACGAAACCGAGAATATAATCGGTGACATCGACGGTTTTGAGGTGGAATAGTACGTAGAGGTCTTCATTGGGAAGCTCGTCCTCATGTCTTTTTGCAACGAATCCGTACTTTAGGTAGTCGTGTTTTGTGGTGGAGTGACTTTGGATTGCGCCGAAACCACAGTGGTGGTTGGTGAAGACAAGTCCTTCGTCAGAAACAACGACACCAGAACAGAATCCGCCAAACTGGATGATGGCATTGTTGAGCGATGGATGTTCTGTACTGTAC
>JAXJBE010000143.1:0-3665 GCA_036303125.1 Bacteroidaceae bacterium | reverse complement strand
TTCTCAAGGATGATCTGCCTCTGGAACTCAGCAATGGCTGACAGCATATGAAATATCAATTTGCCTGCTGGAGTGGTTGTATCGATAGCCTCTTTCTTGCTATGAACCTCGACATGCATCTGTTCGAAGGTCTCCATAAGGTCAATTAGGTCTTTAGTACTCCTGCCAAGTCGAGACAGCTCAGTGATATAAACTTCATCGCCCTCGCGCAGACGAGAGAGCATATCTTTCAGAGCGGGACGATTAGCGTTCTTGCCCGAAGCCTTATCGATAAATATCTGGTTATCCTTTAGGCCAAGCTCATGCGCATATTCAAGCTGCCTTGCCTCGTTCTGTTCCTTTGTTGAGCAGCGAGCGTAGAGAAACTTCATCGCGTGCCTCCAATTTCTATATGTCTCAAAAGTCCTATTAGTATTTTATATTGGGACATACACTTTTGGAATATCTTTTAGGACACTATTTGATTCAAAAGACTCACGTGGGGAGTGGTATTTCTCATGTCTCAAATGTTATGAATTTTGGGATACACCATAACGCAGCTTAACTTTCTCGCGCACTTCCGGCTTGCAGAAGATGCGTTACCTCGTAAGCCCCTGCCCCAGTCTGTCTTGGCGCATACGGGGTGTTTTACACTTTGGCCTCAACTTCTACTTGGCAGACCCCATCTATGTAGTTGATATCAACATGACTGAAAGAAGAAATTCCACCGACCGTCTACCTTCACTGCAAATAGCGCATTATCAAGGCATGATTGCTAATGCTATCGAGAAGACCGCCAGACACCATAAATGCATTATCTATAGGCACTCTTTATAACTGTCAATAATTGGCGAATAGCATTGCCGTTCCCCCTTTTACTCAAAATGATCGGTCATGCCCTTGATACAATCTCATCTACCACACCGCAACATCCATATATTTGGGTGGAGCTTCACAATGGCATAGCTGCTGCTTTGCGTATGCAAACAGGCGAATTGGAGGGCACCCGCCTTTCAAGGTCTGTTCGCATATGCATGTGAAGCCTTGCGGTGTGGTAACTGTGGTAGGTGTCCTCCACATCGCTTAATTGCAATGATGTGCTTCTCCCCTTCCACGGTTGTCGGGATACCTTTGGAAGGAGAGCGGATGAAGAAGCCAACGAACAAACAACTAGCCCTCTTAGTTACGATTGCCCTCGTATTAGTTTGCGCGATTGCTTTAGTGCCCAACCTTGCCGCAGAACCGAATTCGAGTGCAACACTCAACATTTTCCACACTCATAAATGGAAGAAAGCGACCTGCACCAAACCTAAGACCTGCAAGGAATGCGGGGCAACAGAGGGCGATCCGCTGGGTCACAAACTCGAGGACTGGAAAGACGATGGATTCGACTCCACGTTCTCCGAAAGGGTCTATGTCAAAACATGTTCTCGCTGCGAGAAAACAATTGAGAAAAAGACAGAGAAGGTTACCTCGTTTCTGGAGAACGAAAAGCTGACCATATGCCCAGACACCTACTCGAAGGTTTTCGAAAAAAGACTTCGAGAGCTTAACGACAGCGATTTTACAGTGCACGAAGAATACGACTACAAACTGACTGTCTATTCAATTAATGACTCGAATGACGAGATGACGGGGCAGCTCTCCTTTTCACTAAAGGACAAGAACCTCGACCCAACCCTTCTCTATACAGAACCTCTCAACTACGGCATCGTTGTCATGCTCGACAACAACCAAAGTAGCTATGACAAAAAGATGGCACGCTTCCTTGTGGCGATGATTGAGGCATGCGACCCGTCACTTGACTGGGATTCGGTCGGTGAAATCGTCAAAGAAATCGATGAGCAGGGCGCGGCAAGCAGGAACGGCTTCACCTACAGCAGGACAAAAAACGGTGGGTATACCCTTCTGCAAGCATCCATTATCACGACCGCAGCCGCACCCACGGAAACCAAAACGCCGCTTGACCATGACGCAGTTAATAAAGACCTTGACCAAGTGCGAGAGAGGTTGAAATATATCGGGCAGACCGCTCAATACGTTAAAAAGGCAATTCCAAGCGCAGAAATGGATGGCGTCGATTTACGCGAGAAGGTTACCTTTCTCGGGATCGATGGGGAATTTCTATACGATATCGATAAAGATTCTGGAAAAGTAGTTAATCTCTTTTTCAAATGGTCTTTAAGCGACTACGCCTCCGATAGAGATTACGCAGTCAACACCCTCGCATCCTATTTCGGCAACGAATACGAGACCAAAGACTTATCCCAACTCAACAAGGGCAACGACATGTACAGCTACGATTGGTGGAAAACCACCGATGAGAACTGGGATGTCTACCTTGTAGTGGCGGACGAACACTACGATAACGAGGGCGGCAGCATTCAATTCACTCAATTAGAGAACTAGACTCTCCCCTTCGTCCAATTAAAGAAATAGCGGCTGCGCAGCGCCCCAAGCGTTGACGCTGCGCAGCCTTTTGTATTCATGCGACCTATAAAGCCATTGAAACTAATAGGACTCAATCAAACTGCGATTTCAATTGATGTCCGCTCAGCCTATAGCAAAAATGCACGCTGAGAGCGAAATTCAGGCTTGAAATTGCGCCGATGGACACTTACTCCAACCCCAGCCTCAACGGGGCAAATAGGCCTCATTTCCTTTGATTTAACCCAATAAACGAACCCTTTTACTATGGCATAGACAACCCCATAGCTACAATCATGTTGTCGTGCTTGAGTCTCTGAAAGGAGATTCAAGCTATGTCGAATAGAAAAGATAACAAGGGTCGAGTTCTCCATCGCGGAGAAGGCCAGCGCCCAGACGGTCGCTACTCGTTTAAATACACCAATTGGATGGGAAAAACCTGCTTTGTCTATTCGTGGACTTTGACAATTCACGACCAACCGCCACACGGCAAAAAGAGAGACCTCTGCTTAAGACAAAAAGAGCAGCAGGTTCAAAAAGACCTCTTCGACCACATTGCACCTGAGAACATGAATGTCATGACTCTGGTTGAGAACTACCTTGCGACCAAGGTTGCGGTACGAAAGACAACTGTTAGCGCCTATAAAACCGTCACCAATTACCTGAAAACAGACAGCTTCAGCAAAGCCAAAATATCAAACATTACGGTGTTGGACGCAAAGAAATGGCTTATCCACCTTCAGCAAGATGTTGGAAAGGGCTATAGCAGCGTCTGTAGCATCCGAGGCGTACTCAGGCCAGCCTTTCAACTTGCTGAGGAATGCGGCCTCATCAGAAGAAACCCCTTTAACTTCGAGCTTATCAATGTGCTGGTCAACGATACGGTATCCAGAGAATCGTTAAGCGTTAGACAGGAACGGCTATTCCTTGAATTTATGCGCTCGGATCATCACTTCTCGCGCTACTTTGAGACTTACTTCATCTTGTTGAACACTGGACTCAGAATTTCTGAATACTGCGGCCTGACCCTTGATGACATTGACTTCGAAAATCACTGCATATGCGTTCAAAAGCAACTCCATCGTGCGAGAGATATGCAGTATTACGTCGAAGAACCCAAGACGAAATCTGGTATGAGATATATCCCTATGACCGCTTCTGTCGAAAAGGCCTTCCACAGTCTCATCGGACAGAGGGCGCAGCCAAAAGAAGAGCCTGTTATTGATGGGGTAAGGGGCTTCATCTGCCTAGACAAGAAT
>JAXJBE010000142.1:0-15697 GCA_036303125.1 Bacteroidaceae bacterium | reverse complement strand
GTATCAAACCCTGAAAGGGTTATTTCCGTGGAGGGTCACACCCCTCCACAAATATGACACGCATGTAATCGGGGTGCATGTCGGGTGGTTTGTATGTTTGGCGGTGCATGTTTAAATGCGGTTGGCTGAAGCGATGCATCGATTCTATCTAATGGCACTTCGGGCCAAAGGGCCTCGTGCTGAATAACCCTTTCAGGGTTAGATACATGGCACGCTGAGACGGAACAAAAAGACAGGGTCAGAGACCCTGCCCTGTAAATAGCCCTTTCAGGGCTGGCCATTCGGAATGTCTTGCCATTCGGAATGTCTTGCCATTCGGAATGTCTTGCCATTCGGAATGTCTTGCCATCCGGAACGTCTTGCCATCCGGAACGTCTTGCCATCCGGAATGTCTTGCCATCCGGAATGTCTTGCCATTCGGAATGTCTTGCCAACCGGAATGTCTTGCCATCCGGAACGTCTTGCCATCCGGAACACTCGTTTATAGTTCTTTCCCTAAATACCAATCTACTATGATTAACAGTACCGATTTGTGTGACTTCTTATCATCATACGCTGCTGCCATACTGAAGGCAGGCAGTACTACGGAGAGGTGTGAGAAGACTGTGTCTCGCATAGCTGTAGCGTACGGCTATGTGGCTGAGATGACCATCCTGCCACGTTCAGTGACTGTGAGCGTAAGGCCAAAAGGTAATTGGGGCTTTGTCAGCATGCATAAGTCCATATCTGGCTTTGGGGTGGACTTTCACCAGATATCTATGTTGAGTCAGCTGAGTTGGGACATACGCGATGAACATATATCCCTTGGTGTGGCTAAGAGACGGTTGAAGAACATAGTGATGAGAAGAAGGATGAATGCTTGGGTGGCCATGTTTTTTATCAGTTTGGCTAATGCCAGCTGGGTGCGTCTTTTCGATGGAGATTATCCTGGTGTGGTGATAGTCTTCATTGCCACCCTATGCGGCTTGTTGTTGCGCAATTCGTTGACGGGGCATTTCAGGTGGGATTATAGGATTGCCACTCTTTTGGCGGCTTGCTGCTCTTCTGTTCTTGTGTCGCTGGCTTTTCTCCTCGATTGGACTCATACGGAGGATGTGGCTCTTGGTACATGTGTGCTTTATCTGGTGCCTGGCATCATGTTTATCAATTCGGTGAGTGACATGATCAACGGTCATGTGCTGTATAGCTTTAACCGTTTTGTTACAGCCTGCGTGCTGACGGCCTGCCTCGGGTTGGGATTGTCGCTGGGCATCCTGCTGATGAACGTTGAGAGTGTTATATGATAAGATTATCCAGGTAAAACATGTAGAATACCACTAATATACTTGATTTATGGGAGAAGCGTTGCATATAATTGAATATTGTATCTGTGCCGGTCTTGTGGCTATTGGCTTTGGCAGCATCAGCAATGTGCCTTTCAGAGCCTTTAAGGGATGTGCCATGCTGGGTGCTTTAGGCTACATCATGCGGTACTCATTGATGGAGTATTGCGGTATTCATATCATATTGGCATCTTTTATGGGAGCTCTTTCTATTGGGGTGTTTGCTTCTGTGGCTGGGCGCCATTGGAATAAGCCCGCTGAGTCTATAGCTTATCCTGCTCTTCTGCCCATGAATCTTGGTATGTATGCATATCGGGCAGTGGAAGGCATCGTGATGTGTCTCAATGCTGACAATGAGTCTGACTTCCTGCATGCTTCGTATTATGTGCAGTATAATGCCATGGTGTATGTCGTTGTGGTTCTTTCCATGGTGCTGGGCGTGACAATGCCCATACATGTCTATTATAGATTTAAGAGGCGCATAAAGAGAAGTTGACAGTGGGTGTTCTGCCTGGAACGTTTCGCAAGCCTGTGGTTGTATTCGCTTGCGAGTCATGAGACATATAGTTGCCAGTAGCATTTAAAGAACGCCCCATATCTTATATCAACATCTTTAATGCGTATGTTTCAGATTGCAATAGAAAAATGTGATGCTAAAATTTTGCCATCTGAAAAATATGTGTTTACTTTGCAATTGAATTTGAACCCGCCGATATGCACGAAGAAAAATCGTGCGGTTGGGAGGGCTATTTTATAAACATGAGCGTTTACGTGCGCTTTGTTCAGGTGTCCAGAAACTTCGCAAACTTCAGACACACTTGTGAACACTGCAATGGTAGATGCCCGAGGTGTGATTTTATTCATGCCTGTAGATACCCGTATCGTGCATGCTGTAAGCATGTGCGGCAGAGTGTTGTATGCGTGCTAAAGGCATGTAGTGCATCAGCTCTGTGTATCTGCAAGGTGTGTCAAGTCATATCGGCGTGGGCTCTAACGTTGTTCGTTCCTTGTGTGTCGGGCAATGCGAAGGCCTCTGGACGCGGGACTTACAACTGCGAAACCGCGCTTTTTTTTATTGACCGATACGACATGACAGCAGGCAACTCGGACAACTTAAGGCTGTGCCTTAACATGCATGATGAGCTCTACATGATAGATCTCACCCAGACACTTTATTTCATGGCTGATGACCATTACACCCATGTGTATTACTTCAATGGCACTCGATTCATGGTGCCATTCGGACTCTCGCGCATCGAAGAGCGGTTTGCCATGCTCGCCATCAATACCCCACATTCTTTTCGGCGTATAGGACGGAAGTATATCGTCAACCTCTCGACTATCCACAATATCAGCACCACCAAGCAGCAGCTCACGCTCTTGCCTCCTAATAGCAAGCCTGTCATACTTCAGGTATCAAAACCTGTGCTGAGAGAGCTTCTGGCCGACATGACGCACGAGCATGTTTTGTAGGGCTTAAGCCTGCGGCTCTTCCACTAAATCCGTTTGTACATGATTGTATGAGGCCAAACGGTTTTGAGTTTGTTCCTTTTATCCGCCTGCGATTATTCACGAATGAAACGATATGTTTCACGAAAAAGGCCTGTTTTATTAACCTTTGTTTTTTTAGCTTTACCTACATTTGCATAGTTTTTTATAAACATGCCTGTACGCAGGCAACGGACATATATGTACAGACGAAGAAGATAAGACAACAACATTATTTTATCCACATTATTTATTAATTTAAAATCACAATCGTATGAACAAAAAGTTTATTAGTGTTTTCATGATTGGCGCAGCAACCCTCGCAACACTGGGCACTGTTACCTCATGTAAGGACTACGATGATGACATCAAGGATTTGCAGGAGCAGATTGATGCTACAGGTGTAGACTTGAACGCTGAGGTTACGAGACTGCAAGGTGTCCTTGATACCAACAAGGCCGCATGCGAGAAGGCAGACGCTGAGCTGGCTGACGCCATCAAGAATGCTACAAATGATGCCAACGGCTATGCAGAGATACAGGCCGCAGAGGCAAAGAAAGCAGCAGTTGATGCTTCAAAGGCACTCATCGAGCAGGCTATAGAAGATCTCAAGAACGGCGAGATTCAGGCTGCTCAGTCAAAGGCTGACGCTGCATATTCTCTTGCAGAACAGGCAAAAGCTGCTGCTGCAACCAACAAGTCTGAGATAGAGAAGCTTGCAACTGCTCTTGGTGAGACAAATACAAATCTTCAGAGTGCACTTGACAAGATTGCAGATACCAACGACAAGCTTGCTGCAACAAATGCGGAGCTGGCTGCAGTCAAGAGTGACCTCGCTGCTGCCAACAAGCAGATTCAGGATAACAAGGCTGCTCTCTCTACTCTTGAATCATCACTCAAATCTCTTCAGGAGTCAAATGACAAGGCTCATAAGGCTCTCAGTGACAAGGATGATGAGCTCAAGGGACTTATTGAAACAAATCAGGCTGACATCAAGACTATAGTTGAGACTACTATTCCTGCAATTGACAGCAGACTGAAGACAGCAGAGGAGACTATCAAGAAGCATACATCAGATATCTCTACAAATGCTAAGAATATCCAGACAAACAAGGCTGCTATTGAGGACATCCAGAAGGATATCCGCGACAATGTCAAGCCAGATATTAAGGCTAATGCTAATGACATCAAGACATTGCAGAGTGATGTAACTAATATCAACAAGTACCTCGATGTCCTCAACGAGAACCTCAATAACCTCATCACTGGTCTCATCTTCCAGGATGAGCAGCTTGAGATTGTACAGGCTAAGGTCGTTTCTGATGTCAACAAGACAGGCATCACAGGTAAGACATTCACTGAGGCATCTGGTTCAAAGACTATCGTTTACTTCCCATACAAGGGCGCTGCAGATGCGCAGAGCAACCTCGTTGTTGACAAGTGGAACGTTGAGCGTCTTGCTGGTCCTGTGTACTACACTATCAATCCAACCAACGTCAACTTCACAGACAAGGCAAACATCAACCTTGAGAATAGCTTGATGGCCGCTCCTGCAAATGTTGAGATTTCTGCTCCAGAGGCTTCAACTCGCAAGTCTCCTATCACACGTGCAGCAGAAGGTGCTCCAGCTAATGGTCTCTACCAGAGCGCACTCACAAACAAGGATGTCCTCCGTGACGCTAAGCACCCAGGATTCGCTAACTCTTACGCTCTCTTCACTCGCTACAACCAGAAGGACAAGGAGGGTAAGGTTACAGTCAAGAGCGTTTACTCTAAGTATGCACTTGATATCAATGTTGTTGATGCTGGTGTCCAGACTGCTCCAGACATCCAGCCTGTGGGCGCAGATGGCTCTTACCCAGCTGCTGTTTGTGACGCTCGCTTCACTACAGACTTCGGTCAGGCCATGACTGGTACATTCAAGCTCACACCTGAGAACACTGAGTTTGGCAAGACTGGCGCTACTCCAAAGGTCTACAGAAAGTATGTAGAGGTAATCAACATCTGGAATTCTCGTAATGTACAGCAGACTGGTACAACGTTCAATAACCTTAAGAAGGCTATCGAAGATGCTAACAAGGGTATTCTCAATACAGTCTTCGAGGAGGATTCTGAAGGCTTCGATCAGGTTACTGTAACTATCCCAGATGCTTCTGGCTCATACAACTTCATCGGTTCTACTGTAGAATTCCGCTACTTCATCCAGAACTACGATGGTACAATCTACTCTAAGAACATCAAGGTGATGTTTGTTAAGACTCTCTTCGCTGAGGCTGAGGTTACAATCGAGCACACTCCATATCAGAGCGGCGACAATGCTATGCTCCGTGGTCTCAAGGCTACAGACAAGACAGACTTCCAGACTGAGGCTAACTGCATCGTGGTATCAGCATCCAATAAACTTTGGTACGAGAACACAAGCAAGATTGAGATCGAGGCTCTCGGAACAGACTTCTGCAAGATTAAGACTATCGAGTTCCGTTCAGACGAGAAGACTGCTAATCCAAAGTGGATAGCTGAGACTCCTATCGCTACAATCAACATGAACGAGAACAAGAAGGCAAATGTTGACGGTCTTGCTGTTAATGACGTGAAGAAGATTAAGAACATGGTCTTCACTTATGATTCTGCGAGCATCAAGGTTGAGACAGAGTATGCGTTTGAGATGTGCTCATACGACCTCAACGGCAACCTCGTAAGCAAACTGCCAATCAAGTTCGTGATGAAGTATCCAAATCATCACCTCGAGCTCATCAAGCCTAACCCTGCATTCTTCACTCCTTATGACAAGAACATGAAGGAAGCTAAGGATCTCGCAGGCAAGACTCTCACAGCTTGGGCTAACAAGTACAACTCACCTTCTACTGACGTATACAATGCTACTTACAACATCATCGCTGCATTCAACGACCCATGGTCCAACTCAGCTGACAGATGTGTGATGAGCTTCGATTACACAGACAAGAAGGACTACGAGCTTACTAACAGCCAGTACAAGCAGTACAAGCCTATCAACGCATGGAGACTCAACTACGTTACTACTTCTACAGACTACACAATGGAAGTTCCTGCTCTTGCAGTCAAATATCAGAGCGAGCACGAGTACACACTCCAGGTTGCTGTCGAGAACTATGGCGTTCCATCTCTCTGGTATGCTCCATACGAGTTTAAGGTTGTCTTCAAGAGTGCTATCGCATGGGCTGATGTCAAGTTCGACAACAACCTCTATGAGGTAGAATACCCAAGCTCATCTATCACAATCGGTGACGATAAGATAGTAGCAGACGATCCATCTACTTCTAAGGCTGATGACATCATCTACTTCGGCGCATCACGCGATGCACGCATCAAGAGCACTTCTGTTGCGCTCAAGGATGTTCAGTTCGCAAGCTTGTTCAAGACTGTAGCTGTTACAGACGGTGGTATCGTAATTGAGACTGCTGAGACTATTCCAGGCGGTGTAGGTTCTATCACTACAGACGCTGTGACATTCACATTCTCTGTTGAGGACTACTATGGCAACGTTCACCCATACGACTTCAACGTTAAGGTTAAGGAGAACGTTCATTAATCTCTGACAATTATACATCTGTATAAACTCAAACAATCTTGGGGAGGATGGAGTGACTCCATTCCTCCCCTTTATTTTTAAACATGTTGTGGGGATATCCATGCAACTTAACTATAGGAGGAATGTTTTCATGAAGTTCTTCAAGTTATTATTACTGACATCTTTTGCGCTCACATTTGCTTGTTGCAATAACAATAGCGCAACATCCGTAAAGCGCACAGAGGCTGATGCAGGCCGCAAGGCGGCGAAACACTCAAATGATGATTCCACACTCACGGTGGTGCTTGAGGTAGTAAAAGGAGACAGCGTTGTTGTTTCAAACAGTGAGACGCAGCGCCAATATACATTGTCTACATCTAAATTGATGCAGGATAGGGAATGCTATGGTTCGTTGACTCAAAAGAATAATTTGGCCGTTATGGCTGATCTCAAGAATAAAACCGTGAACAGGTCTGTAAATATCACGGAGCTTGTTGGGCTCTGGTTCTTCAGTGACGGGAGCGGCAATGGCGTACGTATAGATGAAGATGGAGCTGTAAGTAATGTAGGTGAGATAGATGATATAACGCTCCGTTCCTGGTGCATGCAGAATGGCAGAATGAAGATGACTTATGTGTTGAGCGATGGTTCTGACTATGAAGAGAAGGAGGATGAGGTGACAATTATCGCGCTCTCAGCAGACAAATTCATTTTTGTCTTCCGTGGTAACCAATACACATGCGGCAAATAACGATTTATATTTACCATATAAACAATGAAAAACAACAACTTTATGAACATCAAGAAACTCTTAGTGCTATCAGCACTTGCAATCGCATCTTTCTCTAATGCTTATGCACAGGACAAAGAAGAAGCAACATGGAAGTTTGTCCCCCATTGGTACATCCAGCTGCAAGCAGGAGCGAGTGAGACGCTTGGCGAGGCTAAGTTCTTCGATCTCCTTTCTCCTGCAGCTCAAGTGGCTGTTGGCTATCAGTTTAATCCTAACTTTAGTGCCAGAGTGAAAGCTAATGGTTGGCAGGCAAAGGGCGGATGGGTCAATCCTGAGCAGGATTATAAGTTTAATCAGGTCGGACTCCAGGCTGATGTGCGCTTCGACCTTACAAATCTCTTTGGCGGATACAATCCTGAACGACTTGTTAGTGTAGGAATATTTGCTGGTGGGGGTATCAACATGGCATGGGGAAATGAAGAGGCTCAGAGTCTTTCTACTCACAACTATGATCTTCCTTATCTTTGGGATGGAACAAAGATCCGTCCTGTAGGCAACGCCGGTCTGGATGTTAATTTCCGCTTATCTGAACGTGTAAGCCTTGGTCTTGAAGCCAATGCGCATATAATAACTGATAAATTCAATTCAAAGAAAGCAGGTAATGCAGACTGGATGTTCAATGCTCTGCTCGGCGCAAAGATTGCTCTTGGCAAGACTTATGAGCGCAAGGAGGCACCTGTGCCAGTGCAACTGGTAACTCCTGAGCCAAAGCCTGTCGAGGTGGCCAAGCCTGTCGAGAAGAAGGTTGAGGTGAAGAAGGAGGTAGAGAATATCACGGTCAATTTGTTCTTTAGCATCAGTTCTGCCCAGATTAGGGAAAGCGAGATGGCTAAGCTCAATCAGCTCGTCACATTCCTAAAGGAAAACCCAACTAAGACTGTATATATCAAGGGCTTCGCTGATAAGGGCACGGGGAACGCTAATGTCAACAAGCGTTACAGCGAACAGCGAGTTAAGAATGTCACGGATGCGCTTGTCAAAGCTGGCATAGCCGCTTCACGCATCAAAGGTGACGCTTTCGGTGATACTGTCCAGCCATTCAGTGACAACGCAAGCAATCGTGTCTGCATCTGCGTGTCTGAATAAGCGCAAGCTTAGTGTGGATTGAGAAATCCGCACAAGAATAGATAAGAAGCGTATATGTCGATTGTTACAAATAGAAACCTATAATTACACTCATAAATACACAACTATTTGTTCATCGAAATGACAAGTTAAACCATGATGTTGAGAGCGCTCAGCAATCTATTTGTTAAATTCTTATCTTGGAGGACAACAGACCTCTGTAAAATAATTGTTTAATAGTTAATTCATCAAATTTCCTTACACCCCTGGGCTGTGAAGTTTGGGGGTGTTTTTATGTTTGTGTTGGTGTCCGCAGGTCGGGCACCTGTATCATTGTGCTTCTTATTGTTATACCGAATGTTTACGATTGCTGCTGTACATTATTCTTTTAAAGAAGCATTTCCGAAAGATTTCTGGCTGTTACTGGTGGTTCCTGACCACAAGTAACCTCTGCGATGAAGTCAAAAAGAACACAGCCTTGCGGAATTGATCTCATATTCTATAACTTTTCTTTAATATATCTTCTAATGTATTATCATTCCAACCCTTTCAGTTCCTCCATTAACTTTCCCAACTCCGAGTAAGTATAATCTCTGCCACTCTTCAACTTCTCATCCATTGACTGATCCGCATTGGCCATAGCCTTATTAAGACTGCCACCATTCCGTTCAAAATAGCCATGAAGTCCCTTTGTCTTGATGAAGAATTCTATCGTCTTTCGATACTCGACACATTGATTGAGGTCTTTGAGCAATGACTCCTGTTCATCGAATGGACGTGAGGTGTAACGGAAATAATATAGAAAAAACAATTCGGTGCAGCAGTGTGTCTCGAAGAACTCAACTTTGCAGTATATGCCTTTCTTGGGTTTATTGATAGGTTTGGCATACTTCGTTTTCAACTTCTGATATTGAGAACGCTCTGGCTCTACGTCCTTCGTGTCCATATCAATAATACAGAAGATGTGGCTGTAGCCCATTGCCACACCCTCTGCTATTTTCAAATCAAGTTCCTTGATACTTGTATGCTTGGGATAATCCGGTTTGATGGTCAAGCGTTTGAACACATCGCACAAGGATTTGAAATAGAAAAATTCCGTAGGTCCTTCACCCAATATAAGTGCTGCTTGTCGTAACTTTCCCATGTCAATCCTCCAGATTTATAAATATACTACCTAACTCTGGTTTTGCTCCCAAACGTCCGATGCGGTAAGAGTTATATAGAGACAAATTTTTGTGCAGCCCGAAAGAGTCACCGCGAGAATACTCGGAAGATGCGGTCTCTTTATTTTTCTCCACAAACCACACAACGCCTCTATTCTCATTGATAAGGTCTTGAGAAAGAAGGGTCGTTTCTTGACTGGTGATAATCAACTGTGATTTTTCAGAGTTAAAGATAAAGACATTGAGATAGTAGTATAACAGGTCATTGTGTAAATCCTCACCTAATTCGTCAAGATAATACACATGAGAACATGTTATCATATCGTATAATGCCTCCAAAATGCGTATATATTTCTGAGTACCTTTTGACTGCCATCTGAGTGGAATGTCAAAATCTCCATTTGTAGAGTGATTGACAAATGCAACGGAGTCGGAGGTTGGTTTAAGCAGTGCCTCTTTCATTTCTTCCGGAATATTTTCCTTTTGGATACGTTCACGGAACTCATTAGGCACAAAGCGATCCTCTACGATAGGCTTATATTCCAAGATATTCAAATCAGCCTTTTGAAGCATGGTGTTGTAGAACTTACGCTTTTTAGGATTACTATAAGCATCCTTTAGGATTTCCACGAGCCCCTTCTCGCCGTCCCCATCTACATCATGATAGTTCTCCATAATCCAGCCATGAAGAATATTGAATTGAGCAATATCTTCTTTCAAGGCTGCTTTTCTACAAACAGACAAAACGCTATGATTATTCAAGGTGTTCTCACGAATGCTCTCTTGCGTTTTTACGAGCAGCTTGAGACTTGAACCAAACTTGATTTCAGCCTGTACATTATCTCCGACAAAAGTGCGCTCATAGAACAACGACTTTGATTTGTTCGGATAATAATACAGTGCTTCGCTTAAGATGTACTTGTCATTGAATTCTACATCATAGTCGTATCTGATGCCATTGGCATAGAACGAAACGTGCATTTCGGTTGGCTCATCCTTTGTGAGTACGAAAGGGATACTTCCGTTTATTCTTTGAGTCGCATCTGATTTGGGCAGAACTAACAAACGAAAAACTTCATTCAAAGCGATCAACATATTTGATTTTCCGGAAGCATTAGAACCATACAGAATTCCTAACTTGTACAAGAATACTCCTTCGGCAACCTCTGTAACAAGTTCCGAAGAAGGATCCTTAGCCAAGAAACTCAACTCCTGTTTATCTCGAATGGAAAGATAATTCTTTACCCAAAAATCTCTTATCATAATATATGTATTTATATCGTTATTGTAATTCAGTTGCAAAATAACGAATTATTTTCTTTGCTAAAGAAGTATATCCTGTAAAAATCGTAACACTAATACTGTTTAGCTGTATTTTAACATTGTTTTAAGTAAATTGCCCCTGTCAAACTTGAAATATCGCAACTTCATACATGTATTTTAAAATAAATGGGAGGGGCTTATGGAAAGGAAGTCTTCTGCGGACATGCCTGACTGTCCTACAATGATGGTCGATTGTGGGTGGAATCTTTGGTTGAAAGCATCTAAGCCTGCAGTGTGGGACTCGTTGTTGCTTTTCACTTCAATGGCTATCAGTTTGCCATTTTTTTGAAGTATATAGTCGACTTCCATGTTATTGTCTCTCCAATAATATAGATTGTATCTTTCTGTGAAGGCGAAGCTGGCAAGGTGCGCTCCTATGGCAGACTCGAAGTGCCTTCCCCATTGTTTGGGTAGTAGGGCTAACTCTTCCAATGTATTGAAAGCGTAAAGGCTGTGAAGGGCGTTGTTGTATACTTGGAATTTGGGAGCGCTTGCTCTTTTTCTTGCTTGGTCATTCGAGTACTTTTGGAGAGCGCATAGCATTCCGCTGTCAGATAGTATCTTTAGATAGTTGGCTACGGTTGTCGTGTTGCCTGCATCGTTGAGTTGGCCGAGCATTTTTGTAAGAGAAAGTTCTTGTGAAGAGTAGGAAGCTCCCAGTTCGAATACTTGTCGCAGCAGAGCTGGCTTGGTTATGATGGTGTCATTGAGAATGTCCTTGTTGATGGTGGCGTCCACTATTGAACTGCTTATATAGGCTGTCCATCTGTCTGGGTCTTTGATGAGTCCTGCTGCTCCAGGATAGCCTCCGTAGTATATGTATTCGTTGAGTGACATGCCAAATGCATCTTTCATTTCATTGTATCTCCAATGTGACATGCGTATTTCCTCATATCTTCCTGCAAGGGATTCGGAAAGTCCTTTTTCAAGCATGACGCGTGAAGAACCGAGTAATATGACTTTAAGCTCTATGTCGTTCCATGTGTCATAGTCCCATTCTTTTTTGACAGCTTCGCTCCAATTGGCAATCTTTTGTATTTCATCTATGACGAGTATGTAGTCCTTGTATCCGCGTCCTTTCATGATGCTTCTTGCTGTGCTCCATACGGTGCTGATCCATGTGCTATCATTGGTCGGGGTGTTGTCAGCAGAAAAGAGAGAGTATGGAATGTTTATGTCTTTTACGACTTGTTTGACCACAGTCGTCTTGCCTACCTGTCGAGGTCCCATTAAGACTTGGATGAAATGTCTTGGCTCTTTCAACCTGCTTGTAAGTGTGTGGTAATTAGTGTGTATGTATGCCATAATAGAATGCTGTTTACTATTTACTCAATGGACTGCGTAAATTTACTCAATGGACTGCGTAAATTTACTCAATGGACTTGTTTAGATGTGCAAAGATAGCGGATATTCGGGAAAGGGCAAAGAGTTTGGGTTAAAAAGTTTGAACTGATGCGTCAGTTTGGGAGGCTTGGAAATATTTGATGTCGAGTTGTTTCTCCATATATAGGAGGTCGTACCATTCGCCGAATTTATATCCTACGCGGTGGAGATGGCCTACTTTGGTGAAGCCTATCTTCTGGTGGAAGAGTGGGCTGTTGTGGGTGAGATGGCTGTTGGGTGTGTCCACCCATGTTATTGTGGCTATTAGGTTGATGATGCCTTGCTTCGCAAGTCTCTCTTCGAGGGCTGAGTATAGGGTTTTGCCTATACCCATGCCGTGGTGGCCTTCTGCGATGTATATGCTGGTGGTGGCTGTGAAGCGGGCGGCGCGTCGGGTGTTGAAGACGGATGCGTAGATGTAGCCGACTATGTGTCCGTTGAGTTCGGCCACGAGGTAGGGGTATTGGGCTTGTATGGTGTCGATGCGTTGACGGAATTCTTCGATGGACGGGGTGTCGTATTCGAAGGTGACAGCTGTGTTCTCGATATAATGTGAGTAGATGGCAAGCAGGGTGGGCGCGTCATCGGTGGTGCAGTCTCTGATGATGAGGTTGTGGGGTGTCATGTCGTGTGAACAGTGGGGTGTGATGTGCTACAGTATTTGGAGTGCCTTCTTGATGACTTTTTCCACGGGGGCGGCAGGATTGTCCTTGAGGACGGTCTTGACGGCTTTGACAGATGGAGCTGGAGGGAATCCGAGCATCTTGAGTGCATCGACGGCTTCGCTGTATACTTCGCTGTTGGTGATGTCGGGGGTGTGCTGCTGGTTGGATGATGTGGTGGCTTCGATGCCGAGGGTGGCGACTTTGTCTTTAAGTTCGATGATGATGCGTTGTGCTGTCTTTGCTCCCAGTCCTTTGACGGTCTTGAGCAGTCGCTCGTTGCTGTCCATGATGATATTGGCAAGTTCGGATGGGGAGAAGCTGCTGAGGATGGTGCGTGCGGTGTTGCCTCCTATGCCGCTGACGCTGATGAGGAGGAGGAAGAGCTCGCGCTCTTGTTTGGAGTGAAAGCCGAAGAGGATCCATGCGTCTTCTCGTATGGATTCGTAGACGTAGAGGAGCGCTTCGCTTTTCCCCTGTATGGAGGTGTAGGTGTTGAGACTTATGTTGAGTGCGTAGCCTACTCCATGACACTCTATGGTGGCTTGTGCTGGAGTGAGTTCTGTGAGTTGTCCTTTGAGGTAGTTTATCATGAGTGTGGAAGTGTGATGGTTTGTTTTTTTTGTTGGAGGTTGTGTTATGGGGTGTTCTATAAATTAGTTTTCATGTTTTTATCAGGGTGTCTCTTTTGCTTGGCCGATTTTGGTCTTTCACTTGCATCTGCCTATTTTTCATTTAGTCACGATGCCCGCATCGTTCCTTCATTCAAAAGAGACATCTGCTGCATGATAGCCTCAAAATCGCCTCAAGCTAATTTATAGAACACCCCTTATATTGGTTGGGTCACATCTCTGAGCCATGTCTGGTGCTCTTTGTCAAGCATTGGAGAGAGTCTGTCGTAGACAGTCTGCTGGTAGCTGTTGAACCATGTTTTCTCCTCTTCTGTTAGCATGTCGGTGAGGATGGGCGAGGTGAGGATGGGGCAGAGGGTGAGGTGCTCGAAGGTGTAATAAGGACCGAAGGTGATGCCGGCTGCTTCGGGAGCGTCGCATGGGTTCGCTCCAGGGATGTCGGCTTTACCGTTTGGTGCGGAGAAGTCTGCGTTGACCACAAGCATAGTGTCTTCGTGTCTGACTCCGTGGCTGCCTTCGATATATATGCCGGGTTCGTCGGTGATGGTCATGCCTGGCAGGAGTGGTGTGGGTCTCCACTGCATGCGGAACTGGTGGAGGTCGATGCCTTCATGTACAGACATGAATTGCCCTACGCCGTGGCCTGTGCCGTGGAGGTAGTTGATGCCGTATTTCCACATGGCTTCTCGGGCGAAAGCGTCGAGTTGGGTGCCGCATGTCCCTTTGGGGAAGACGGCAGAGCCTAAGCGTATCCATCCTTTCAGCACGAGTGTGTAGTCGCGCTGCATCTCCCATGTGAGAGGGCCGAGGGGAATGGTGCGTGTGATGTCGGTGGTTCCGTCTATGTATTGTCCGCCTGAGTCGATGAGCAGAAGTCCCTCGGGTTTGACGGGTATGTCTGTTTCGGGGGTAGGGTCGTAGTGCACGATGGCGCCGTGGTGTGCGTAGCCCATGATGCTTTCAAAGCTGAGTCCCATGAAGAGTGGTTGCTCGGCGCGGAAGGATGTGAGTTTGGCAGAGAGCGAAATTTCTGTCTGGCCGCCGAGAGGTACATTGTCCAGTGTCCACTTAATCCATTTGACCATCGCTACACCGTCCTTCTCCATGGCTCGACGGTAGCCTTCTATCTCTGTCTTGTTTTTGAAGATGAGCATGTGGCCGACGGGACTCTCTTGTCTGACGGGATGTTTGATGGCAGAAAATACAGTGTGATTGGTCTTGTTGGGTTGTGCGATGGTGGGGATGTCTATTTGCTGGATGTCTTTGATGATGTCATCGTAATCTCTGATGGTGACTCCTTCGTCTGCAAGGTACTGCTCGACCTCGGTAGTGAGCTTGTCTTTGTTTATATATAATAATGTGTGGTCGGGGGTGATGATGGCATAGCTCAAGACGAATGGTGTGTAGGCTACATCAGATGAGCGCAGGTTGAGCGTCCATGCCACTTCTTCGAGCATGGAGATGATGAGGGCTTTGCCGTTGAGTTTCTGTCGTATGCGGGATATCTTGGAAGAGGCGCTTTCGCCGGTGTATTCTAAATGCTGGATGAATGCTTTGTTTTTGGGTATGTCAGGGCGGTCGGTCCATATCTCAGCGTATGGGTCGATGTCGGTGCGGAGTGAAAGGCCATAGGCGGAGAGTTCGGATGCAAGGGATTCTACATCTTCTTGTGTGTTGACCCAGCCATCGATGGCTACTGTGCTGCCATGTGGAAGGACGGAGTGCAACCATTCTGCTATGGTTGGTGTGCCTTCGATTTTTTCTTTCATGAGGACGAATCCTGTGCCAGTGATCTGTTCTGTGGCCTGGATGAAATAGCGTGAGTCTGTCCACAGGGCTGCTTGGTCGGTAGTGACTACAGCTGTGCCTGCCGATCCTGTGAAGCCGCTTATCCATCTGCGGGACTTCCAGCGCTCAGGGACGTATTCGCCTGAGTGGGGATCTGTGCTCGGGGTGATGAATGCGCTGATGCCTTCTCGCTGCATGAGGAGGCGGAGGGATGAGATGTTGCCTGTCGTCATAGGGATAGGGATGAGAAGTGGATAAATGTGTGGCAAAAATACGAAGAATTTGGCAGACGGCCAAATGTGGAGGGGAGAAAGTTGAAGGCGAGGTGGGAGGGCGGGCTTGGGAAGCCCGAAAAAACCGAACGGAGTAGGCAAAAAATGAAGAATGTGAATAATGAAGCAGTCAAATAAGGGGGAGGGCTAATGATTGAGAGGGCTAATGATTGAGAGGGCGAATAATTGAGAGGGCTAATGATTGAGAGGGTGAATAATTGGGAAGGGTGAATAATTGGGAGGGCTAATGATGGAG
>JAXJBE010000141.1:0-1716 GCA_036303125.1 Bacteroidaceae bacterium | reverse complement strand
GAGGTAATACCAACCTCATATTTAAGGAAAGAAGAAACCCCTCTCTCGATACTAAATTATCAAGAGCTAAAAAGGAATGGGGTAGCATATTTGGCAGGCGCAAAATAATTATATGCCTTATATCTCTTTCTGTGATATAACTTATGTTAAATAATAATCATGTGACTATATCACATTGAATGTACCTCCTAGAGCGTTTTCAAATGTACCACTTCAGATATGGTCGCTTTAGGTTCGGCAAAGTTATTATTTTTTCTGATTTTTTCTTCTCATCGAGTCTCCTTTCAGTTCAACCCGAACCGCATTCGCGGTGAGGCGGTCCATGATGGCGTCAGCCAAGGTCGGCTCATTGATATAGTCATACCATTTTGAGACCGGAAGCTGTGATGTGACGATCACGGATTTCCTCTGATAGCAGTCTTCCAGGATCTGCAGCAACGCCAGACGCGAGTTGTTATCGAGCGGCTGTAGTCCGAAGTCATCAAAGATGACGAGGTCATTTCTCTCTATATGATTGATGACCTTAAGAAGACTCCCGTCAAGTTTAGCGAGTGCTATGCGCTCGATGAACTTGTTCATGGAGAAGTATTCCACTCGGTGTCCCATGAAGCATGCTTGCCTTCCAATCGCACATGCCAGGAACGACTTTCCGCATCCTGTCTTGCCGTCTATGAGAAGATTCTCTGCTCTGTCTATGAACGTGCAGTCCATAAGTTTGAGAAGCATCTCCTTGCTCAGATTCCTGTCTTCTGAACAGATTACATCTTCCATTACAGCGTTGTATCGCAGTTTGCTGGTCTTGAGATACATCTCTGTTCTCTTGCGGTTGCGGTACTGCTGTTCGGCCTCGGCAAGTCTTGCCACAAAGGTGTCCAAAGTGGGCCACTGATTTACAGGCATACTCTGGAGAGCCTTGTAGCACTCTGCCATGCCCTTGAGTTTAAGTCCCTCCAACTGGAGGATTGTTTCTTGTGTATTCATTAGCTAGTATTCATTTGTGTGCCAGCCTGGTTGTTCTATTGATATGCGGACGGGCCTCTCACATTGTCATTCTGGGGTATGTAGGAAGTCATGTCCGACGGTGTAAGAGGTATGTCATCCAGATTGTTCTTAAGTATCGCTTCAATGCGTTTGTATGTAGACGCGGTCTTAGGCTCTATTCTTCTGCATGCAGCCTCAAGCCGCTCCGCTCCGTACCTTACGGCAAGACGAAGGACGCCTTGGCAGGAACGATATGCCTGCTGTACGAACAGGGCGGACTTCAGGATGCAGTCTATGGACTCTCGTGTATGAGGACCTATCTGACTGGCCTTAGACTGAAGGTAGGCCGCGTTCACTTCCTTCGATCGCCTATATGCAATATGCTTCTCTGGCATATGCGCTTCGATTGTAGTATATCCGTCAGAGTGCTTCCTGTCGTGAGCCGCTATCCTGTCCAGTCCGATCCACACCTCCACTGTCTCAGCATCGTATATAACCTTGGCCTTCTTGCCTATATGCTGATAAGGGACGCTGTAGAAGTGGTTCTTGTCCACCTGGAAGTGATAGGTGGAGTTGATGGTTATCTCCTTGGTATATTTCAAGAGGAAGGGCTTTGGCGGCAAAGGAAGCATATATGATCGTTCCTCTCTTTCGTATTGTTCTCTGCGACTGTATGTCTTGTTCTTACGGGGCCTGTTGTTAAACATGTCGTTCAACTCATCCAGCTTGCTGTTG
>JAXJBE010000140.1:0-3229 GCA_036303125.1 Bacteroidaceae bacterium | reverse complement strand
GTAATCATAGTCGGCAGAGGCATACCACTGCATGTTCTTCCACACATCGTTGGCACCACCGATACCGGGATAGCCGGAATTGGTGTCTGCAGAGACGAATGGATTCTTGTCATTCTGCGCTGACTTGTAATCGGTGGAGGCATCGCTGCCATCGTATGAGAAATAAGTGTAGCGGAATCCGAGTGTAGCATTGATGGAATGTGCTCCATACTTGTTGTTCCAATCTGCGTGGGTGTCGCTCAATATGTTGGTCTCCTTGGCAAAGAGTGACTGTGTCTTGTTGAAGACAGTGCCGAGTCCTGCCACCTCGAATGGAGGAACGCCCTCTGTAGGACGATAGTAACGCTGAGAGTTACGGTTGAGATAATAGCTGAATGCCGTGGTAACTGAGAGGCGATCAGAGAAGATATACTTAGGAGCGATGTGCACATTGAAGAATGTATTCTCCACCTTGTTCTTATTATCACCGTTTGCCACCTGGAGGATAGCTACAGGATTGGCAAGGGAGTAACCGTAGGAATTACCATAGACTGCCTGTGAGAGAGGGGCGAACAGGTCGTCGTAAGATGAGAGCAGAGAGGTAAATCCACCCACATGCTTATTGTACTGATAAGGAGTGCAGAGCGGTGACTTGATCAGTGAGAGGGCTGTAGGCGACGTAATGGTGGAAGCACCGAGGTCGGACGCGAAGCCATTGTCGAAGAGGGTGTTGTTGGTGCGTGAGAATGACATGTCAAACTTGGTCTCAAGGTTCCAGAGAATCTTGATGTCAGTATTGAAGCGCACATTCAGACGGTCGAAATTGCTCTCCTTGATAGGGCTCTTTGAGTCGAGATAGCCTACTGAAAGATTATACATACCTATGTCATCGCCACCCTGCACATTGATGCTGTAATTCTGTGTGATTGCTGTGCGATAGACTTCATCCTGCCAGTCGGTGTTATTATGATAGATAGGATAATAATAACGGTCAGGATTATCATCGAGGAAATTGAATTTAATGTCACGATTCTCTGGCTTGCGAAGAGCAGAGATAGTGCCAAGTATCTCGGTGGCATAGGTGCGCCACTGGTCGCCATTCATCATAGAAAACTGGCGTGGCTTGAGAGTGATGCCGGCAGAGATATTAGCATCGATGCGGGTAGCCATGGAGTGGCCACGCTTTGTCTCGATGATAATGACGCCATTAGCACCACGTGAACCGTAGAGGGCTGTGGCATTCTTGAGCACTGTCACATTCTCTATATCCTCTGGAGAGAGGGTGGAGAGCATATTCATCGCACGTCCGATATGGAGCACGGTACGCCCCTGCTGCATATCCATCTCCACTCCGTCGATGATGATGAGTGGCTGGGCATTGGCATTGAGGGAATTGAGACCACGGATGAACATGGACGCGCCGCCATCAATGGAGCCGGAACGCTGAATGGCACGAACATCTGCGCCGAGCACGCTCTCGATGTCTTCGTCGATAACGGCATTACCGCCACGTACTGATGTGGATGCCTTGGCTGTGTAGTCGGTATAGTTGCCGTACATCGTGCGGAACTTGTCGCTCAGCATTGAGATGCGGACAGTCTGCTTGGTGTCATTGGCATTGATGCCCACCTGCTGGGACATGTGGCGAGGGGCTGAAACATAGAGAGCGGAGGCAAAGTCAGGGAGCTTGATGGTAAACTTGCCCTCTGCATTTGACATGGCTGTATATTTCTCATTGCCCAGCACCTGGATGCGGGCACCTGCAAGCGGGGTCTTGGTGGCATTGTCGAAGACGACACCAGAGACGGAGATAAGATGATTCTTGTCCTTGACAGCGGCACGCTTTGGAGCATTGAAGCCTGCAGAACCGTCGTCTTCTGTAACGTCCTGTGCCATTGCGGATGTGCAGAAACCTACTGCAAGGCAGCATAGAGAGAGTCTGAGACTCTGCTGCTGGAGTATATCGAAAAATGTATATTTCATATCCTTTAGTCTTCTTTTATTGCTTTGAGTTTCTCTTCGTATTCCACGAGGTCGATAGGCTTCATGATGATATTTGCAATACGTATCTGCTGATCGTATTTCTTACGGTTTGCTGAGCCGAAACTGGTGAGAGTGCAATACGCCTTGATATTAGGATAAGCCTCTGTACCAGCATAGCAGATAGGGAAAGTGACGCGACCGAGCTTGATGGTATCTACTTTCTCTGCACCACAGATGAATGCAGGAACCTTGATTACCTGCGCCGCTACGGTGACGAGCTCTTCGCCATTGAAACGTCCGCGCACCTCTTCGTTTTTCTCATTGGTATAGTTGATGTCGAAACGGAGAGTGTAAGGCTTACGCTCGTATGTAGAGTCTCCCTGATTCTCTATCCATCCTGGCACCACTACTGCATAGATATCGTATGTGGTGGAGAGGACATTGGAGAGAGCAAAGTCCATTTCTGGAGCGAAAGCACTTCCTTCCGGCACGTTGACACGAACATAATTGAGATTCTCCTCATTGGCTTTGTCAAAGGTACAGATATCCTTTGATGGATTGAGAACGGTCACTCTGGAGACATTGCTTCCACTTGCTGTAACATAACGGCCTACGTTGCGGGTTCTGATTTCAGGTGCGTAGGTCTCCCAAGACTTGAATGGGAACTTGTCAATGATGCGTGCATGACCATTGCTGAGCACCTTTGTTTCCACAGTTGCCTTGTCAAGCTCTGGAAGATTTGTCAGCAGATTGCGTGTGGTGCTGTAGATAGAGTCGGCTTCAGTAAACTTCTGACCATTTGCAAACTTGGAGTTGTACTTGGTATTGGTCTCTGAATAGATGAAGTTATTGGTGAGGAGACGCTTTGAGATAGAGTCAGTCCAGTAAGCCGAATTATCACTAAACTCAGAATCTGCTGGTTTTGAGGTAAGCTTGATAGCCTTCTGACCGATATTTTTTTCCATAAAGCAGGTACCGGTGCTGTTGGAGCCACCCTTTTTACCAGACAGTTTCTCATCTGTAAGGTCCTGATAGTTTACCTCGGGAATATAATTGTAATACTTCTTGATACGGTCATAAGCATCAGTCCATGCCTCATCATTAGGGATGAGAACTGTATAGAGAGAGTCCTCACAGGCTATCTTCGAGCGGAGAGAGCCTTCGGTGTATGTATTGCTCACGATGAGAACAGAGTCATCATACACCTGAAGACCATTGACGATTTCGCCCTTTACGGAGTTTTTCTCGTCAAGTGTCTCTGTATGAT
>JAXJBE010000139.1:0-13280 GCA_036303125.1 Bacteroidaceae bacterium | reverse complement strand
TTGAACTGTCCGTCTCGTCGCCGCTGTATGGGCATAGTAAAGTTCTCCGTCCGAAAAACGTTCGAAGTGTCAAGGCCGCGTTTGCTATCAAGGAAGTACATGTAGCAATGTTCACAGCCTTCGCTTACTTTGTGGCAACCATGCCAGGGATTCCAGATTATCATTTCTTCTTTCCCTTACTTCAAAACAATAATATCACTCCAACGAGTCGTTGGATTTTTACTCTTGAAATCATGCTTGATGGCATTGGCAAAGACATTTGCTTTTCCCTTGCCATCTTTTTGAGTGTATTGCTGACTGCCAAGCACAATGGTCTCGGTTCCATTGACCTTGTTGATGCGATCAATGACTGCATCCAGTCGCTTCATCTTCTCAAACTGTTCAGCATTTGTGTCAAACAAGTCTTGCTGAATTGGACTGTTAGGCCCAATTCCCATGACTATGACACCTGCTTTCTTATAATGATACCCCTGACGGTAGAGATTCTGAAGAACTTTATTAGCAGCTTTGACAATAGTAACTGTCGAGCTGGAGGGGGTAAGAAGACGCATTTCCTGAAAGTTCCAGTATTGAGGCAGGTCTTCACGGAAAGCATTTGTATTGAGAAATACGCCAACGATGGACGCTACAGTACCTTGCTGTCGCAGTTTCTCCGCACATCTGGCAGCATAGTTCGACACATGGGTACGGAGTCCGTCGAGGTCTGTAATCATGCCATTGAAAGAACGGCTGGTACAGATGGATTTCTTCTTAGCCATTTCCTCATTGGGCACACAGTCTTCACCGTTCAGTTCACGCCAAGTGCGCTCGATGACAATGTTGTTAAATGTGGCGCGTACCCAACTCTGGTTATGTTCTGCAAAATCGTAAGCAGTCTTCACACCAAGAGATTCGAGACGTGCTGCATAGCGTCGGCCAATGCCCCAGACTTCATCTATGGGATATAGTTTCAATGCCTTGATACGCTTCTCGTCTGTATCAATCATGCAGCAGTGGCGGTAGCCCTGGTATTTCTTGGCGAAATGACTGGCCATCTTTGCAAGGGTCTTATTGGGTGCCAGTCCGATGCTGACAGGCATTCCTACATTCCGCTTAATCTTCTTATGAAGTTCTTCGCCCCATGCTTTCAAATCCAGATGCTCCATGCCATCAAGATAGACAAAGCACTCGTCGATGCTGTAACGGAAATAGGCTGGAGCCTCCTTGCTGATGATTGAAACCACACGGCTTGTCAGTTCGCCGTACAACTCATAGTTTGACGAGAATACAACAATCTTCTGATTGGGAAATTGCTCTGCCAGTTGGAAATAAGGTGTTCCGGCTTTGATGCCCATTTTCTTGGCTTCATTTGACCGTGCCACTACGCAACCGTCATTGTTCGAGAGAACAACGACAGGCTTGTCCTTCAAATCTGGTCGAAAGACGCGCTCGCATGATACGTAACAGTTATCGCAGTCAATGATGCCGTACATGAATCCAAACCTTTATTTCCAGCGTTTGATAGTCCAAATTACCACGCCCCACACTTCAAAGTCATCATCTGCATCGATACGGATAGGCTTGAAGTCCTTGTTGGCAGGACGTAACTCGATATAGCCGTCCTTACGGTGACGCAGGTCGAGGTACTTGATGGTGAACTCATCATTGATATATCCAACGACAATATCCCCGTCCTGAGCTTCGACGGAACGGTCAATGACAGCTATATCGCCATCATTGATACCTGCTTCAATCATAGAATCGCCTTCCACCTTGCCATAGAATGTTGCTTCTGGGTTCCGAATCAGATCACGATTGAAATCCAGTGTCTCATGGCTGTAGTCTTCAGCTGGAGATGGGAATCCGGCTTTTATGCCAGGAGCGAATTGAAGCTTCAGTTTCTTTTCAAAGTCACCTTGTATAACTCGAATGCTTGACATACTATAAACTCACTATTTGATATAGACACTTCCCCTTTCTATAGTGATTGGGAGATAACCTCTTAATGTTGTCAAAAGCTAATATGTAATCCTTAACACACCATTCCCAAGCTTCTTGTATGACATAGTTTTTATCGTAGAGAATCCATATCAATTTGTCCCATTCGTAATTAGAAGCCTTGGGAACCATTGTCACAAAACTGCCTTTTTTACCGCTTGGACGATTAGCTTTTACTTGGTATCTTATATTGTTAAAAACAAAATCTGCACCTTTACTTACAGCAGTTTTGTCCTTCATGTATTCTGAATACTCATTTTCTGGCATCCCAACTAACATGGCAGCATCATATTCGGAAAGGGCACTTGTAATTGATGGCGCAACCCCAAAACTATCTTGCCATTCCAAAGCAATATTGACAAGCTTATCTCTTAAAATCATACACTTCTATAATCAGTCTGTTTTACACCCAAATGAAGTTCTCCTTTCCGGCACCAATTTCAAAGTGGTACTTGGCAATGCCTAAATCCATCTTTGTATAGCCAATCATTGAGAATCCCTTCTTTGCTCTTATCTGATGACAGTTGTTTTTCATTCCAACGTGTTCAAACGAAAACTTCTGTTGGTTTACGGCTGTAGGAGCAAGCAATGCTGCTTCAACGCCTTTCTTAAACCATGACGGAGTGATGTCACTGGCATTGCTCACTTGCTCGACGGTCTTGATTTTATGGCTGACACCTTGTGTCTCACCATAACCGATGGCAATGTAACAAGCAATCTTCTCGTCTTCGCCAAGCTCATACGTTCCAGGCACCTTCGAATAGGAGAGACCTACCCAACAGGTGTTTAATCCAAGTGTCTGAGCCAGTAACACCAGATGCTCTCCATAGTAGCCTATGCGTTCATCAAGATCTTCGGCTTTCTTTCCTGCCATGACAATATAGTTGTTGGCATTACGGAACTTACCATATTTGGCCATTGTCCCTTGGAATGCCTTTGGCTCGTTAAGGATCAACTGCATATGCAGCTTGCCTTCACTATTCAGAACGGCAATCTGCTCTTCCAGTGCCTTTACTACACCATCTGTCAATGGCTCGTTTTTGTATGCCCTTACACTATGCCGGGCTTCAATAGCTTCTTGTAGTGTCATTGTTTGTCTTCTTTGATTATCGGGTTCTTCCTTTCGTTCCATTTCTTGATTGGACCAGAATGAGGGCCTCGATTTAGTGTTATGCCATATTTGCGCAGAATCCTGAATATGGAACTTCTGCTCTTGAAACCGCTGACAGCCCAAATATCGTCAATAGCATGGCCTCCATTGTACATGTTTACAATCGTAGCCTCTCGTTCCTGACGGGATTTAGTTGATTTTGTCTTGGTTTTGGCAGTACGCAACCGCATAATATGGGTAGATGCCTTACGAAGTGTGGCAACTTCTGCAGGGAGGGAACCAATCATGTCAAGAAAGTCAGAAGTCTTCAATGCAGGGAATACTTCATCCTTTGAGTCAACCTTATCGTGAATGGAGATAATGCGTATTACCTTGATACGGCATAGTTCGAGGAAGTAAGAAAGTTCCCTGGTACCACGCAACGCATTGCTGAATTTGCTCAATACCAGTTCATCACCTCGTTCAAGACTCATGAGAAGGGCTTTCCACTCTGGACGCAACTTCTCATCCTCGGCATTCTCTTCGACAATTTTCACGCAGCCGAATTTCTCCATCCAAGCCTTATCAGACTCGACGGATTCGTATGCCTCTGCCAGAAAGATATAACCTACCTTTGCCATATTTGTTTTCAGTTTGTTAGTGGGTGAAACATGCGTTTTTACCTGTTTTATGATGCAAAGATACACTTTTATTTCCAATAATAATCATACTCAAATGATATTTGTGCATTTTTAATACTTTATACTCGACTGTCTATTTGCTTTCGAGTATGATTATTTCAAACTTCAAGTATCATTTATAACAATACTTAAAGTTGTAATCATACTGCTCGCTATTTCGATTATTATACTTATCTTTGCAGCGGATTTCAAACAATTATCAGTATATGTATAGCACTAAACCAAATTGTTACATGAATACTTTAAAGCTTTACTCAATGTTGAAAGTCAACCAAAAGAAAGCAAAGGAAACAAAGTATAATCATACTCGCATTATATTGGCTATTTCTGCCACTATAATTGCCATCCTTTGTATGGCATCATGTGCCACTGACAAGTCGAAGTATCATTTCGATTCAAGTAAAGATGCTCTTACCAGTTATCATGTTTACTTGTCTGAACTACAGAAAAAGGAATCTCTGTCTTCAGATGATTTTGTTGCCACCATCAGCAACTGGTCTGAGTTGCGCGATAGTGTTTATACTTACATCAGTAAGGATTCTGCATTCTATGCACACACTTATCTGTCTTCGGAGTTCTATAGCTTACATGACTCTATCAGAACTGAGATGTTCAGACTTGCCGTTGGACAAGACAGAACACTCAAAGACGTTCTTAGAGTCAAGAAGTCCACCTCACAATATAATAATGAGGAGGACATCAAAACCACATTTAACTCAGCCAAAGCGTTTTATGCCTCTCTTGACAGCCTTGAAGTTTTCAAAGCAGACAAAGGACAGACGCTTGTCTTATACAGAAAATTCTTTTCCGGCATAAACGATATCGAGTTTAAGAAACTCAACGATCTGAAATCAGTCATCCGTACTGAAGACAGATTATTCCGTACCTTCCTTACCCATATCAATGAATATAGTGATATATCTCTTGCTGATATTACCAAAGGTACAGAACAATTATGTAAATCTGTCTATGGATATGCGACTGAAGGAGAACTTGATGCCAAGGATGTTATGGTATATATGTCTATGCGCACGAACCGACGTTTGGTGCAGAACACCCAATCTTGTATTGAAAGCATCAAGCGCAGAGACAAGCTTACCGACAAGCAGCAGGAAGCTTATTACTGGATGCTCATTCAGCCTTACATAGCCATAGATTCCTTTGGAATGGCTATGCTCACCCCAGAACAGGAGAGGACGCTGCTCTCATACGCTGACGAGATTCAACGTATGGAACAGACTCACAAGCTCGGCAAGAATCACAGGAAACTTTCAGAAATGAGCAACCTCATTCTCAAACTTTACATTTCAGGACTCTAATCAAGACATCACTATGATACAAGAAGAAATCGAACAATTCAAGATGCTTGCGCCAGCCATTTTGCCAGAACTCTTCGATAGCGTAAGCATCGCAGAAACAGACATCGACGAAGAGAGTGCCACAATTTCCTACGCTTTGTCTCACCAGTACGACCTGGAAGATGTAATGGACAAATTCGAGGATCAGATGGAACTTACCATCCTCTATCATTTCATTCCCTCTGCTCATACTGATTTCGGACACCAGTGCTGTGCTTACTCAGATACACAGTTCGGCCACATGTTCAAGATACATGCCAGTACGAATGCTTCTGGTAAGGTCGAGACTCTGACAGTCACCGTGTACGATTCCTTGGATGCCATGTGTACAGACCTCATGGAAGACCTTGACCGTCATGAGAATCGAGGAAAGTTCGTTCATAAGGTTCCAAAAGAAGACCTGTTGGTAGAGTTCTGCTAATGTATGGAGCTTGCTTTAATCAGACGAATAGCAGACATCATCAATGAACGAAGGACATGGATAAACGCAGAACTCAGTCCGAAACAGACTCCATATCTCATACCGCTCGACGGCACTATTTCTGTATGCTACAGTTGCTCCCTGAACCTTCAGGTCATAGAAGCACGAAATGGCTACAAAAAAAATCAGAAGTGGATAATACCAGAAGTCGTACTGGAGAAATCTGCCAGAAAGATAAAGGCCCAAGATGCAGCCTTTTGGGAACGGCTTATCACTGGGCAAATGAACTATCAGGACGTGGAACGTCTCATTCTCGATGCCACTTACGGCATAGTAAAACTCACACTCGATGAATACGGAATTTAATGTTTAACTCTAAAAACGTGTAAGTATGATATTCTCAATGCTCCATTTGGTGCTTATCTCCGTGATAATCCTTGCACCTTGGTTCCTTTACAAGAACCCGTCGCGTCGGATGATACTGTTCTATCAGCGGATGTCCTACAGTACCCATTGCCGACTGTTCTATGGCAAGATTCTGCTGCTGACACTCATCCTTTTCCACTTCGTCTGTTACTGGATGAAGCCAGGAGAATATGGAGTGATGTTGTCCACTGTTATGGTGTTTTATCTTTTCTCGGCAAAACGTACTCTCTCACTGATCAATGGCATACGAAACAGCCGTGGGGTCATGGTGTTTGTCTTCACAATAGCACTGGCACTATTGTTCACACCTCACATGTACAGTCTCGGTGTGACTTTGGGCTACATTCTTCTGGCAGTAGGGTTCTATCCTTCAAGTCTGCTGGAGGGTGAGAAGCCATCCCATAAGGAGTTTGCCACCTATCAGGAATTTCAGGATGACATTATTCGGAACTACTACTTATAGCACCACTCAAAGTGGACACTCGGTGATTTAATCAACGTCTGCTTCAGGCAGACAAGTATTCACAACAAAAGGATTGTAAATGGATAACAAGAATGTAACTTTGTATGGAATGGAGAATGACATGGCTCTTCTCCAATTCCTTCGCTCTAAGAATACAGAACGATTCACCAAACTCGATGCCTTCTGCTATTTGATTGGCAAAATGTCTGGACAAGACAAGGCGCATAAAGGCGACTCATCAAAAGACATTTCACCACTTTGTCATGGCGAATTCACAGGTTCAATCTCGGAGCTTGCCAATGACTGGCATTGGAACCGCGCCACGGTACGCTCATTCCTTGATGGACTGGAAAACCTTGGTGTCATCAAGCGAGAACTCCAAGGGCGTGACTATACCTTCATATTGCGTACCCACACCAGTCTTTCTATTCCAATCATCACTTACGACACAGTGCTTGAAGTCGCTTACCTTCTTCTCCAACACTGGGACGAATATAATCTGTCTCCTAAGTTCCTGGCTGCTTATTTTGAAGCATACGACGGAACTATGAATGATGAAGATGATTGTTGTGATCCCGACTGGAACAGGGAAGACCATAATGCAAAAATCGTCTTAGAATGTTTCTCTCATCTGGAATTTTCGGTCATCTTTAACTTACGATCCGATGACTCTCTTGTCCAGATGGTAGCATCCACTTTCAAAGGTGCAGGTCAATGGTCATGGACAAAATGGATGCAAGCTTTGATGTATATGGACTTTGTGCTGATGGGAGAAGATTTCCCAGACATTGATAAGTCTGATGAAGACTCATACAAGCACAATGCTTTTGTCTGTGACTTCTCAAAGCAAGACATGCGTCTGCTACGTGAACTGTTCTACAAGTTGAAGAAGATGAAGAAAGGTGATTCCGAGCAGACGGACTCAAACAACACTTCTTCTTCCCTTACTTCTCAGGATAACAAATGATGCTTTTAATCTGTAAACAGTCTTTTGCTTTTTTCATGTAGTCCGGGAGCAAGCCCGGAGGCTGACCGAAACGTTAGCGCGAAGGGCTTGCCCTTATCGGGGCATCAGGCTTGCCTGCTGTCCACTTTACGATAGGGAGGGGCAGCCTAATACCCCTCGACCTAAAAGGACGAGGGAGAGGTGTCCAGATGAATTAGCAAGCTAAGGACACAGATAATAACAAAAACAACCATACGAAGCGTATGAATGGAGCAAAACAGGTAATTGATTTTCGAACCTCCAAAGGATTCTCAAAAGCTCAGAGCGATGAACATCTACGTGTCCGTTCTGACAATAGTCGAAAACATGCGTTGGCGACAGGCAACTATGACTTGACTCGTGAGCATCTGAATTTCGAGATAACCAAAGGAGGCAAAATACAGCCAGTCGATAAGACCAGGAGCATCCCAGAGCGAATCGCAGCAAATCTTGCAGCTCGTGGTATCAAGGATCCGAATGAAGGGCTTGAAGAACCTCGGTTCCGAACAGTGGTGAATTTCATCCTTGGAGGAAGCCGTGAGCGAATGCTTGAAATAGCTTTCGGTGACCAGAAAGTGAACCTGGCAAAAGGTGCTGATAATTCTCACCTGAAACGTAGCAAGGACATTGAACAATGGGCGAAGGATATGTACTACTTCGTCAGTGACAGATACGGTGAAGAAAACATTGCTGCTTTCGTCGTTCACTTGGACGAAATGAATCCTCATGTGCATCTTACTCTTCTGCCTATAGATGAGAATGGTCACTTCGCCTACAAGAAGATTTTCGCAGGAAAGGACAAGTTTGAGTTCAAGGCAAGGACACTGGCCATGCATGATGCTTTTGCCAAGGTGAATGAGAAATGGGGCCTCTATCGTGGCACAAGCATCACTGAGACTGGAGCCCGACACCGCTCAACGGAAGAGTACCGCCGTTTGCTCGATGAGGAGTGTGTCACACTGGAAGACAAGATAGAGAACCATCGTAAGGTGCTGTCAGGTCTTCAACAGGAAATTTCACTGGCAGAACGTCGCGTGAAAGGTCTCACCTCAATGGTGCTCAATCTTGAAAAGGACAAGGAATCAGTTGAGAGAGAACTGGATAGTCTGGCATCTGCTGTTTTGGATAATGCTGATGGCAAGCTTTCCAATGAAGACAAGATAGCTGCTCTTCACAGACAACTCGCAGACATCAATGCAAAACTGGCAGATAAGAAGCAGAAGCTGTCCGATGCAGAGGATAAACTTGACAAGCTGAAGAAAGAGGCTGAGAGCATCAAGGAGCGCACAGAAGAGCTACGAGGTGAAGCTACACAAGTGGCTACTTCGGTGCAGCAAAAGGTACGTGATGAAGTGACCAAGGCACTCTATGAGAATGTGGTCAGTGATTTCAGATTGAGACTCCCCCAGATGCCTGATGACGTTCAGCTTCATCTGGACGAGTCAGTACTGATGGACGTTGCTGAACACGGGAACCAGATTGTGGCTTGCGCCATGCTTCTGTTTGCCGGATATGTCGAACAGGCTACAGAGTTTGCCAAGGGGCACGGTGGAGGAGGAGGTGGCCCATCTTCAGGATGGGGACGAGACCCTAAAGATGATGATCGTGAGTGGGCGCGTCGATGTGCGATGATGGCTACCAAGATGATGCGCTCTGGTTCTGAACGTAAACTGAGGCGATAATCTATTGCTGAAGTTGCCACTTGAAAATTCGATTATAGTCAATACATTGCTCAAAGTAAGTAATCTTAAAAAGTAAAACAAGAATGAAAAAAAAGATTGTAATCATGTCCATGTTATGCCTGGCACTAACTGCTTCGGCATCTGGACAATCAAATGAAGTTGACTCTTCCTACATGGAACCAGTCATCACGTCGGATGTCATGCTGCAATCCCTGCAGCCCACCTATCTCAGAAACGTCAGCGAAGGCTCAGGATGGGACAGGAACTGGTTCTTGGAGGTCAAGGGCGGAACATCTGCTTTCCTTGGCTCGCCTGTAGGTTGCGGTGACTTGTTCGATCGTCTCACTCCAGCTGTGCAGGTTGGTATCGGAAAATGGTTCACTCCTGCCGTCGGTGGCCGAATTGAGTTTCAGGGTTGCCAGTTCAAGAACGCAGAGTTTGCCACTATGAAGTACCAGTTCATACATGCTGACTTCATGTATAACCTGACCGCTTTCATTAGCCAGAATGAACTTGGACTATCCCGATGGGATGTAATTCCATTCCTGGGCATAGGCATGGTTCATAACTCAGACTGGTCAAGTGGAAACGGAAGTGGCACTAACCATCCATTCGCCTTTGCCTACGGTCTCGAAGCAAGATACAGAATCACTAACCGTCTGCATCTGCTTGCAGAGCTGAGTGGTATGACTACCATGAAGAATTTTGATGCCATAGGTTCTTCCAGTCGGTTCGGTGACAATATGTTTACACTGTCAGCAGGATTGTCTGTGACCATAGGTAAGGTTGGCCATAAAAGAATCATCGACGCAAAGCCCTACATGAGCCAGAACGAATGGCTGCTGGACTATGCAAATGGCCTGTCATCCCGAAATAGATACTTGACGAAACGTGTCCATGAGGATGAGCTTTGTATGGCAGAGTATCGTAAGATTCTGGAGATAGAAGGTCTGCTTGACCTCTACAAGGACAGGCTGACAGACAAGGGACATACGAAAATCAAGTCCCTATATCCTAAGAATGATTATTCTGGCTTGAACAGTCTTCGCGCACGTCTGGCTAACCGAGGATGGGACGGTAATCCCAATACGATGCCAAGAGCTATGCAGAAACGTAATGGCATGGAAGATACTGAGGATATCTATTCACTCGATAGCCTTTTCAACAACTCAGGCGTTACTGACAATGCTTATCTGAGTGCTATGCTCAACGGGCAGGAATACATTGGTGCTCCCATCTACTTCTTCTTCCATTTAGGTACGGATGTCCTAACTGAAAAGAACCAGGTGATGAACCTCGACGAGATAGCCAGAGTAGCCAACAAACATGGTCTTCAGGTAAAGGTCATTGGAGCTGCTGACAGTGCTACAGGTACGGAGTCCATCAACGATAATCTGAGCCGTCAGCGAGCGGAATATATACGTCACTTGCTGCTTGACCGAGGTGTTGATGACAGTCGGGTATATACCATCTATGCAGGTGGCATAGACAAGTATTCTCCTGCTGAAGCAAACAGAAACACCTGTGTAGTGCTATCTTTCTAAAGAATCTTTATAACAACCAATTTACAAACAATTATGATTGATATTGAAACTATTACCCCACAGCAACTGTTGCTGATGCCCGTCGATGAGTATCTTCGTACCTTTGGCAACAAGAAAGCGTCTAAACGCGCTCTTGCCATCCTGTGTACCAAGTTACTGAAAAATGCAGACCGTCTGCGTAAGAATCTGATTGGTGGCCGTCCACTGTCAAAAGACGGAGAACCTCTTTGTGTCGGTGACCTCATTCGTGTTCCACATCCATACCTCTACAAAGCGAGGATTGGACAGGACAGTCTTCACTTTATCTGTGAGGCTCTGGAGAGAAATGAGCTTAGGCTGAATATGAACGACAAGGCTATCGAACAGTATATTGAGACTTTCGATATAAACATTACCAAGCTCCGCATGGTGCTTGAACTCCTTTGCCGTCAGTGCCTCAGAGAGAAGAAACGTGACTTCTCACGCATCTTCGACCGTAAGAAGGAAATCATGCCTGGCTTTGACTGCTATGTGCTTGTAACCAGAATATAGGTTATCGCATTTTTCATTGTACCTTGCATTTTATGATTAAATATGAAAGAAGGGCACCGCTCGTGATGAGTAGTGCCCTTCGACTTTGTTACAGAGGATGTTCAGCGATGAAACCGATAACCAGTGTTCTCCTCCTGTTTAGGAAGTGCTTTAGCTGCCAAAGACTCAGACTGCTTTGCCTCTGTCTTGGCTTCCTCCTGTTCATTATTCTCAGGAGTCTTCACACCGTTGCTTTCATCTTTTGTTTCCTGAACACCTTTGTCCAGCTGAAGCTGAATGGCATCAACCTTCTGGGTAATCATCTGTGATGCTTTCTTCACATCCGTCAGGATGGTCTTGATGAAGGTTGGTTCCTCCTTCAGACTCTCCAGCCAGCCTTTGAGGTAGGCAGCTGAATCTTCTTTCAGATGCTTGGTCATGCCATAACGCTGAGATACAAGCGCAGCTGTCATTTCTGCCTTCAGTTCCTCGGTACTGTATTCCTTACTGCCGAAAGACGTTGGTTTGAGCCTGTCCAACTGGTCTTCAGCACCTGTTGAATGAGCCATCTCGTGGAAAAGGTTGCTGTAGAAAGACTCACCATCCTTGAATTGTGATTTCTCTGGTATGACGATTTCCTTCTTTGAAATGCTGTAATAAGCATTGTCACCATGAATAGGCTTGATGGGACAAATCCAGTCGTTATGCTCAATCATGTGGTCAACAGGCTTGAAAGAGAACTCTTCGCCCTCTGCCACTTGTGGACGCACCTGCTGATTTTGTTCCTCCAGCTTGTGATACAGTTCCGGGCGAGCTTCCTTCAGGTTCGTCTGGTCAACATTGAAGACGTTATAGACAGACAGTTTCGGATAGACATTGTATTTAGCCTTTTCCTCTTCTGAAAGTCGCTTGTAGTCATCATACTTAATCTTCTCCTTCGTTTCCTTGTCAACACAGGTGAAGGTAGTGATGAATACAGGGATGGACTTGCTTCCTTTGTTGATGGACACCTTGGGTAGTTCATTGCCCTCTGCATCGGTAAGCTGAACCTTACCACTTTCCTTGTCCTTGCCGTAGTTGAGACCAACCACACGGTCGAAGGTACAGAAGACAGGCAACTTGAAGCCCTCTTTCTCACAGTGCATCATGAGCATCATGGCGTTCATGCCATTGTACTCCCTGCCTGAGAGGTTCTTTGGCCATGTGAGGGCACCCTCCGTAAACCAAGGCTTCTTCCAGTCGCTCTGAAGAGTTGAGATTTTCTCAATCATCATTTCGGCGAACTTTTCCAAAGCTCTGTCCTCGGCTGATGGCCCTGCATGGTTATATTTGTTATCCTTACGCATAGGCTTTAGGTGTTAGGATTGTTAGCTGTCTTGTCCCACTTAGACACCTCACTGACACGGCAAGCAATGTCAAGACGGTCGTTATAGACAGACATCTGGAGTTCACCCTTGGCATTGATGCCAGCCTTGGGCTGCATCCAGTCCTTACGGCTCTCACCAAACTGGAGGAAACGGATCCAGGTGTAATCATAGTTCTCGCCGTTCTTCTCGCTGCTGAAAGCTGAGAACACACAGAAAGGATTACCCTTCTTATCCTTCTTCTCCTCAATCTTGTTGCCGAGAGTACCACGGAACTCGATATCACCCTTGATGCTGTCTTCAGAACCTGCGCTGAAGGTGTTGATGCCTGTTGCAGAGAGATTCAGATAGAAAGCTTCTCCTTTCTTGTGGAAAGTGAGAGTGCCAACAGCCTCGACACGATTGCCTACAGGATAGTTCGCAAGCTCCTCCTGAGAGCCGCCATCCTTGGCCACGCTGATTTCTACGGTCTTGTTGATGCCAGACTTGGCAGGGATGACCACGTTAATACCTAATGACATGAAGGGCTTACCCTCCTTACCTGTACGCATCTGCGCTGAGCGTGAGATGGTACCACAAACTGTTACATTACATTTAATCATAAAAGCTGAAAATTAGAAGTTAATAATAAGAGAAAAGGGCGCATGTGAAAACTTCCGTGGCAAAAAGACGGCAGCCTAACCAAAGATGGTGCATACACGATACAGAAAGAATGGTATGTCAGCAATACCATGCAACTGTGCCCTGAAACCCTTTATC
>JAXJBE010000138.1:0-7210 GCA_036303125.1 Bacteroidaceae bacterium | reverse complement strand
TACGTCTTCCTCGCCAACCACCAAGGCTACTTCGACATCTTCCTCGCCTACGGCTACCTTGGCCACAACTTCAAGTGGATGATGAAAGAATACCTCAAGAAAATCCCATTCGTCGGCTACGCCTGCGTCAAATCCAAGCACATCTACCTTGCCGATGGCATATCCGGCATAGCCAAGGCCGTCCAGCAAGCCCGCGAGACACTCCGCGGAGGCATGTCAATGATCATATTCCCAGAAGGCACACGCACCTACAACGGCAAGATGAACCCCTTCAAGCGCGGTTCCTTCATGCTCGCCAACGAGATAGGACTCCCTATAGTCCCCCTCACCATCAACGGCAGCTTCGACGTCTTCAGCCGCAAAGCCAAGTCCGTCAGCTACGGCACCGTCACCCTCACCATCCACCCGCCTATCACAGCCGAATCCCGCAAAGGCAAAGCCTCCAAGGTCGTCATGCAAGAAGTTTATGATACCATCAACTCACGCCTCGATTCCAAATACCAGTCATAGCATCCTCCTCTGCCACCCCTCCTCGCCGCTCCCATTTCCATTATTCACGGCATAAATAAAAAAAAAGACCATCCAGGTTGTCATCAATCCAACCCGGATGGTCTTTCAGTATTTTCTGGACGCATCACTTCAAAAAGAACTCCTCCCACACTTTCAGCACAGAGCTCTCATTGCTTGATATTATCTCTGCCGAGCGAGTGAAAGCCCTGTATTCCTTACGTCTCTTCTGATCAATCCTTCGCAGCACATTCTTCATCGTCATAGGGAATATCTCTCCCCTCACCTGAAAGAAATAGCTGTCCACCATCGGTATAGGCTCAGTTTCCAGCTGCCTTCCGCCCTGCGTATCAGCTATCATGCCCAGGGATGCCCCCTGCAAGATATTCTGGCTCTTATTCAGATAGTCCAGATACTTCTGGTCCAGAGCCTTCTGATCCACAGTCCTGACATGCACGACCCTCGCTATGCGGCCGTCTATGCTGTCCTCCCTCACTATACGCCCCAGCCGTCCCTCGCTTCCCACAGGCATATACCGCTCCCCATCGTTAAATTCCACCATTACTATGCCACCGGGCAAAGCCTCCATCAGAGTGTCATTCTGGCTATACCACAGAGCATTATGCCGCACATGTATATTGCACGGCACAACAGTCTTGGTCCGCCTCACCACTCCGTGATACACCGTGGCCACCCTAAACTGCCTTTTCAAGAAAGGCCACACACCAGTCGGTTCCCAGTCAGCCTGCTGGCCAGCAACGCCGAGCGAGAACAGCCAAGCGGCCGCCAACGCCTTCCAGCCGTGATTCATACGTCCTTTTCCCATTTGTTTATAATTTTAATATCGGCCTGCTATTTTCTGAAGAGAATCAGTCATCCCTCCTTATTTCACCTTCACCACCAGATACTTGCTCACGCTCCAAAACTTAGCAGGGTCAGAAATCCTCAGCGTGTACTCACCCTTGCTATCCTTCAGAAGCGTATACGAACCAGCAGGATGGCTCGTCAGCAGTTCTGCTGACCTCGACTCCAGCGCGATGACGTTCACCTTCCTGATGTCAATCTTCGTGAAGTAACTCTTATTATACTCGCCCTTCATCACCTCACCCTTCTGCAAGATGCCCTGCTCCTTCAGTTCCTTCGACGTGCCAAACACATACCAAGCCGTATTCAGCTGAGCATCCTGATTGCGAGCAATCTCATCGCTCACATCCTTATCGTGACGGATAGACGCATTCTCATCCTTCAGCACATTAACAGTGCTGTCCAGAGCAGCAATCACCACATTCTTCTCAGCCAACTGACTGCGCAGCTGCTCCACCTCCTCATCCTTCTCCTTCAACTGAGCCATCAGCTTAGCCACAGCCTCCTTCATCTTAGAAGAATTGATTGAACTGCCGTTAAGCTTATTCTCAAGCTCTGCTATCTTACGCTTATTCTCAAGCAGAGTCTGCTGGATAAACTCCATATTCTCGCGGATATTCTCCACCGAGCCATTGCGCTCAGCGTTACCCTTAAGCATGTTCACACGACCCTCAGCCTCATTGATCAAGTCGAAGCCCTGCTGAATCTCGTTAAACGTACCCATGAGATCATTTATCTCATTATCCTTCTGCTCGATGACATTGCGCAGAGAATCCTTTTCTCTTTCCGCGCCACTTCCGTCACCATTACCACCGTTGCACGCTACCAGAGCAAATGCAACAACTGCTGTCCATAAAATCTTTTTCATAATACCAATCTTTTTTTAATTATTACTATTGTTGAACTAATTTATATATCCTTACCTCTACTTATATTTATTCTTACTCTTGCCTTTCCCCATCAGCATCTGCCGACACTCATCCTCACCCTTCAACTCCTCATCCACCTCATCATCACCCTTTCCAGCCAGCACAATCACTATCTCACCAAGAGGCTCAGTCATCTCAAAATGACGCCTCACCTCAGCCAGCGTCCCCCTCACATGCTCCTCATGACCTTCGAAATCTCCCTCGCCACGCATACGGCCCTCTCTTCGCCCATCACCTCAGCCAGCTGACCAAGAGTCTTCACCAACCGCCTCGGCGACTCATACAGCACCATCGTCCTCACCTCATCCTCCAAAGCCTTCAATCTCGTCATCCGCCCCTTCTTCTGAGGCAGAAAGCCCTCAAAACAAAACTTGTCACAAGGCATTCCGCTGCTCACCAACGCCGGCACAAAAGCCGTAGCGCCAGGCAAAGTCTCTACCTCCACACCAGCCCTCACGCACTCACGCACCAACAGGAAACCTGGGTCGCTAATGCCAGGAGTGCCAGCATCACTCACCACAGCCGCAGTCTCCCCACCCTTCAAACGCCTCACGACAGCCTCCACCGTCCCATGCTCATTATACTTGTGATGAGACAACAGCTCACCCCTGACCTCAAAATGCTGCAACAACACCCCCGACGTGCGAGTGTCCTCAGCCAAGATGAAATCAGCCTCCTTCAGCACCCTGACAGCCCTAAAGGTCATATCTTCCATATTACCCACCGGAGTAGGCACAACATAAAGTTTTCCCACTGTTACATTATATATTAGTATGCAAAAGTAGCAAGAAAACACCAACCACACACATTCTTCATCCCTAAATAACATTTTTTCATACAACATAACCTCAAAACTCTCAGTTTTGCGTATCTTCGTAGCTAATTTATACAAACAGTACCCCAACATAACTCAACAAATACAACAACAATGAAGAAACGCATCATCACCTTCGACCGCTTCGTGCGCCTGCTCATCAGCGTCATACTCATCCTGCTCGCCTATGTCCTCATACGGCGACTCAGCAACGTGCTCCTCCCCTTCCTCGCAGCATGGCTCGTAGCCTACATGCTCTACCCCATCGTCTGCTTCTTCCAGTACCGATGCCGCCTGCGCTCACGCACACTCAGCATCATCGTCACCCTCGTCCTCATCCTCACCATCCTCATAGGCGGCACGGCACTCATCCTTCCGCCCATCATCGACGAGCTCAACCAGATGCGCCACATCATCACCAACTACCTCACCACAGACACCACCGTCACCACCGTCTCCGCCGAGATAGAACAATTCATCAAGCACAACATTGACATCAACCAGATCACCCACACCTTCACCCTCAAAGACATATCCCTCTTCCTCGAAGAAAAAATACCCCACCTCATAGCCCTCATCTCAAGCAGCCTCAGCGCCATCATAGGTTTCATCTGCTCCCTCATATCCATCATCTACCTCTTCTTCATCCTCGCCGACTATGAAGCCATGGCCGACGGATTCTTCCGGCTCGCCCCCCCATCCAAGCGACGCTACCTGCAGACCATCATGGCCGACCTCAAAAACGGCATGAACGCATACTTCCGAGGACAGACCATCATAGCCCTCTGCGTAGGCATACTCTTCGCCATCGGATTCCTCATCATTGACTTCCCGCTCGCCATCCCCCTCGGACTCTTCATCGGACTGCTCAACCTCGTCCCCTACCTCCAGGTCATCGGCTTCATACCCACCATCATCCTCGCCATCCTCAAAGCCCACGACACAGGCAGCAGCTTCTGGACCATCATCCTCGCCGCCCTCGCCGTCTTCGCCATAGTGCAAGCCATACAAGACTGGGTACTCACCCCACGCATCATGGGCAAAGTCACAGGGCTCAACGCAGCCATCATCCTCCTCGCACTATCCATCTGGGGCTCACTCCTCGGCTTCATCGGACTCATCATAGCGCTCCCACTCACCACCATTCTCTTCTCCTACTACAAACGCTACGTCCTCCACGAGCCACCATCAACAGACACTGACCAGCAAGAAAAGCAACCCCACCCAACAACCCCATCCGCATCCACATCCACACCTCATAACCACACAGAACACCGTTCTTCATCAGAAAAAGCGCCCCAACCATAAAAAAAAGTCCAAAATCTTTTGTCAATTCAAAAAAACTCCCTACCTTTGTACTCGCTTACGAAAAGGCACGGGCACAAAACCCCGTCAGTTAGCCCAGCTAACACTCATCGCAAGCCAAAGGTCAGATCCGCTAGCTCAGTCGGTAGAGCACAACACTTTTAATGTTGGGGTCTTGGGTTCGAGCCCCAAGCGGATCACCAGACTATTCAAGATGAAAAAGGAAATGGGACTAAACATTTAGTCCCATTTCCTTTTTCACCCCCATTATAGACATATAAGAGTCTTCTATAAAGAGATGTTTACTAAATTATAAACACCACTTAAATATATGGAAGCCATTTCGGGAGGGCTATATCTTTAAACCATCAACACAAATGGCATCCATACATCTTAAGTTCAGAGCAGCCTCCGTGCAAGGCAAGGAAGGCAGCCTTTATTTCCAAGTCATCCACAACCGAGTAGTCAGACAAATCAACACAGGATTGACCATCCTGCCACAAGAATGGGACAAAGCACGGGAATGCATCCTCCTGCCACCAGCGCAACGGGGCAAGCGCTACACAAAACTCATGTCCGTCAACGGCGAAACAGAGAGGCAAACCAGTCAACTGCAGCAAATAATCCACCAGCTGGAACACGAACGACACACCTACACAGCCGATGACATCATCGCCACCTTCCAGCAGCAACACACATCCCAGCACACCTTCTTCACCTACATGAACAGCAGGATTGCCACATTGAAAGCCAATGGCAAAACAGGCTGCGCACGTTCCTACCAGCAGACTATCCGCAGCCTGATGAAATACCGGCGCTACATCGACTTCCCCCTCGAAGACCTCACCGCCAACCTCATGGAAGGCTACGAGGCATGGCTGCAATCAAACCGCATCTGCCGCAACACCACCTCATTCTATATCCGCTGCATCCGCGCCGTCTACAACAAAGCCATAGAAGAAGGACTCACCACCAACCATGCCCCCTTCCGGCATGTCTACACAGGCGTCGACCGCACCATCAAGCGAGCCGTATGCATCTCCGACATCAGACGCATCAAAAACCTCGACCTCACCAGCCAACCATCCCTCGTCTTTGCCCGCGACATCTTCCTCCTCTCCTTCTATCTGCGCGGCATCTCATTCATAGACCTCGCCTTCCTACGCAAGACCGACCTCGCTGGTGACTCCATCACATATATCCGCCACAAGACCCACCGCCCGCTCGCCATCTACATCGAACAAAAGATGCGGACCATCCTCAACCGATACCCCAACACCACCTCCCGCTACCTCCTTCCCATCATCCTCTATGAAGACGGCCACGAGATGCAGCAATACCACAACCAGCTCAACCGCATCAACCGCCAGCTGAAAACCATAGGCCAGCTTGCCAGCATCACCACCCCCATCTCCCTCTATGTCGCCCGCCACAGCTGGGCAAGCATAGCGCAGTCGCAAAACATCCCCCTCAGCGTCATCAGCGGAGCCATGGGACACGACAACGAGATCACCACCCAGATATATCTCAACTCCATTCAACGGACAGAGATAGACAAGGCAAATCGGAAAATACTCAACGGACTATGATGCGCCGCAAACAAAGGCCGCTGCCAGCCAGCATTGATAATGCTGGCTGGCAGCGGTCCTCCTGTTGACTATGACAAGTTTGCGGAAATCATGGAGTCAGAGCATCATCCGCAGAGCAGACTGTTTGTTTCTTAGTCAGGAATGACCAGTAATAACCAGAAATCATTCAGGAATATTTTACTTTGAAATTTTCAAAAAACATATTTCTGCTAAATTCCTGTCCATTCCCGAGCATTACTGACCACCAAAAAGAAAGACACGATGGCGAGCCACGGAAAAAACATCATCATTGCACCAGCTCATCAGCATGTTTTTGCATATCCCATTTCCACTTACGATTCATAATCAATATTCAGCGTAGCACAATGTCCATTTGAACATGTGCGTTCATCCTCATCACAAAACATCCAGTGCGTTTTGCCACACTTGGGACATTCGAAGATTCCAGGATGCGCTTCGCATTTCTGGCACACTCCAGGCATATTATGTTCATTACCACTCAGGTGAATATTCAGTCTGTCATATATCACACTGCGCTTTGCTCCACATTGCCTGCAATCAGCCCTTCCCCACTCGCCAGGCATTGGCTCCACATTACATAAATAACAGAACTCTTCATCCATATTATATGTTTCCCTGTCACATATTGGACACAGACCCACGTTAACAGCCCGTTCTTTCGCCATTCTCTCTATCGCCTCAATATACCCTCGGTCATTCCACAGTTTTTGGTAGAAATTCGAACCTAACAGACTCTCGAAATATTCCGCCGGACGCAGTTCCTCATAGTTATCATAAAGCATACAAAGCACGATACGAACAACATAATACATAATGCCGTCACGAAAAGATTCGAGTTCGTCTTCTTGAAGCGGATAACATAGGTGCACTATCTTATTTCTGTATTTCTGGAACTTCTCGATTGTTGTGAAATCATCTTTTGTTAAGAAGAAATTCCTTATACCCTTCAACTGATTTTTAACAGTGTCAAAATCATTCACTTTCAGTTCGCCACAATCATAAATCTGTTCTATTGACTCATTCTTATGATATTTTCTCATACCCGTTGGATGAATTAAAATAAAGCATATTTAATTTGCCCTATAGGCTTATGATTGAGAAGATTGAAATATTGCAACATAGTGAATGCCGCCACCTTGGCTTCCATTCTGGCGAAGAGACCGCTTGGCTTCTTCGCATAG
>JAXJBE010000137.1:0-9187 GCA_036303125.1 Bacteroidaceae bacterium | reverse complement strand
CATATATATCTTCTGCTGCGGACTTGTCGTGGTAGGGAAGGAAATTCCGGTCTGCAAGTTTAAGCTGGCTGAAGAGGCGGGAAGAGAAGTCGCCGATGAGCACAGTACGGTCTATGGCAGTGCCTCTGTCAGCAAAGCGTCCTCCCTCGTCATCGGCAGTTCTTCCTTCCTTCTGTTCGGTGATAGCCTTCTGGAATTTCTCTATTCGGCTGGAGCACACGATGCGGTAGGTCTTGTCATCTATGTAGCAATACACCTGATATCTCTGTCCTTTCTGCATGCGTATCTTCTGTTCGCGGAAAGGACAGAAAAGGTCTTTCATAAGTCCCCAGTTGAGGTACGCCCCATACTCATTGGTCCATGTGCACTCAAGGTAAGCAAACTGGCCCACCTCTATCAGAGGATGCTCCGTGGTAGCCACAAGTCGCTCTTCCTGGTCAAGGTAAAGAAAGACATCCAACGTGTCACCCACTTTAGTGCCAGCAGGCACATATCGCTTAGGCAACAGGATATCGCCTATTTCTCCACCTTCGAGATATACTCCATGTTCTTTCTTACGCAAGACCTTCAGCAGGTTTCTCTTGCCCAGTTGCAGTTTCTTCATTGTCTATAAGTCCGTCTTTAATATGAATGGTTCTATCTGTTATCTTAGACAGCCCCTCATCATGTGTGACGATGATGAATGTCTGTCCGAATTTGTCTCTCAGGTCAAAGAAGAGCTGGTGCAGCTCTGCCTTGTTCTTTGTGTCGAGCGAGCCTGACGGCTCATCGGCCAATATGGTTGAGGGATTGTTGATGAGGGCTCTGGCCACCGCCACCCTCTGTTTCTCTCCTCCCGACAGGCAGGCAGGCTTATGGTTCATTCTGTCGCTGAGTCCAAGATAGTCAAGCAGTTCTTTAGCTCGATTCTCAGCTTTGCGGGAACTGCCGAAGAGCGAACTCTCACCTGCTATCATTGCAGGAATGCACACATTTTCCAAAGCTGTAAACTCAGGCAGGAGCTGGTGAAACTGAAAGACAAAGCCAAGGTTCTGATTGCGGAAACGAGCCAGTTCTTTATCCTTGAGGCTTGTGGTGTCTGTGCCGTCTATGATGACACAGCCTGTGTCGGGCGCGTCAAGTGTGCCCATAATCTGAAGAAGCGTGGTTTTACCTGCTCCTGACGGGCCTACAATGCTCACCACCTCCCCTTTGCCTATAGATAGGTCAATGCCCTTGAGCACTTGAAGCGAGCCAAAACTTTTAGTTATATTTCTTATCTCTATCATCTTTTGGGATGTTATGACTAATTCTCTTTATATATTATTCTGAAAAGGAAAGAAGAAACGGGAAAAGAATCCTATCCCATCTCGCCTATCCACTTGCTGAGCCACTTGCTGATGCGGTTTGAGGCCGTGGAGCTGTCGTAATTGTGGGGGTCAACAAAAGCATATGCCTCATTGTTTTCCTCCTGCTGATCAGGATAGACTATCATAAGGCTCTTATCTGCAAAACTGGATGTCAGCTGCGATGGCAACTGCGCAAACGCACTCTGATATGATATACTTCCCTTGCGAGCAGTAACGACCACCAGCAGGCTATCACGGCTCAACTCATGTCGAAGAGCGGGAAAATCATTCCATGATTCTAATATCTCGTAATCGGCCGGAGCGGTCTTATGCCGCTCTCTCATGTAATTAAGTATAAGCAAGTTCGTCATCTCTGAAGCATAGAATACGACAGGACAACCGAGATCCTCTGCCATGCGCGCAATACGGTTAATCCACCTGTAAAAACCTTTCTCATACTCGGCCTTTTCTGGCACAGCCACCACAATCTTCCTTATAGTATTGGCTGGTATCTGCATGCTGACAATGATAATCTGCCTTGACAGCCGTTTGATAAGTCCGTTGGCAAACATTCCAAGAAAAGACTCATCGCTATGCCTGCGCCGATGCATGCCTATAAGAAGCTCGCTTGCACTGTTCTCCCGGAAAGCGTGAACAGTAGCCGTAACAAAGTTGACAGCCAGTCGGCTCTGAGTCTGAACAGGCACATCTGCAGCATTAGCATACTTCGCCGCCATATCCAGACACTCCTTGCTGCGCGCCTGTGTCTGGCTGCTCACATTGGCATCGTTGACAATATTGATACAGATGAGACCGCGGTTGAGCTTTCGATTGCGCATCATGATAGCCGTCGACATGAGAGTCTCTATATCGCTTGTATTGTTTACAGGAATAAATATCTTCTCGTCATCAAGAGGTGTACTGTCCATGCGATGCGCCTTTGCAAGTCCATCATTCTGCATCTTCAGTTTCTTAGCAGCCTGGTCTGTAGCGATAGAACTGATGATGCATGAAATGAGGATTGTCATCACCACGCCATCAAGCACAGCATTGTTCATGAGAGGTTCGCCAGACTCCAGCTGGAGGTTTATGCCCACCATCACCATTGCGAGCGCGCCTGCTGCATGAGCCTCTGTCAAGCCAAACATCATCACACCCTCCGAATGTGTCATGCGAAACATCTTACGACTGACCAATGCCGCCATGTACTTAGACAGCGTGCTGGCTATGACCATGATGACGACCACGATGACGGCTTCCGCCTCATGAAAGAGAGGGGACACATTGACCAGCATGCCCACACCTATCAAGAAGTAAGGGATGAAGAGAGCGTTGCCCACAAACTCTATTCTATTCATCAGCGGAGAGGTCTTGGGCACAAATCTGTTCAGCACAAGTCCTGCAAGAAAGGCTCCCAATATGCCCTCGAAACCACAAAGTTCGGCGGTGGCGGCAGAGAATAGCACTACAGCCAAAGTAAAGGTAAACTGCAATATCGGTTCGCTGTAGCGACGGAAAAACACCCGCAGCAACTTTGGCATGACGAAGAAGAGGGCGAAGATATATACAGCAAACTTCACTACAAACAGTATCCAGAACCACACATCCGTATCGCCTTTCACCGTGCCAGATATGCCAGCAAGGAAGAGCAGCGAATATAACAGGGCTACCATTGTTGCCACAACAGAAATTGTCACAGCCGGACTCTTGCTCAACCCGTAGCGACCCACAATGGGATATGCCACCAAAGTGTGCGAAGCAAAGATGCAAGCCAGCAGCAACGAAGCCTCTATACTATAGTCAAGGAAGTAATAACCTGCGAGATAACCGAAAAGGAAAGGTATGGCGGTGGTAATGACACCAAAAATAAATCCCTTGCTCTTATTCTGCTTGAGATTTTGCAAATCCATCTCAAGACCCGCAAGGCACATGATGAAATAAATGCCGACTTTGCCAAACAACTCAAACGAGGCGTCCCTCTCAAGCAGGTTGAATCCATGCTCACCTATCAGCACGCCTGCGAGTATCATTCCTGTCAAATGAGGAATATGCAGTTTGCTGAATATCATCGGAGCAAACAATATGATACAGAGGACAAGGAAGAATATCCATGTCGGATTCGTTATCGGCAGATGAAGGTATGTGGTGATTGCGTCCAAGAGTGGTATAGGAATAATTGACAATTGACCATGCGGGGGTATGCGCTCCGCATGGCCAATTAAATATTTATAACTTATTTATTAGCGCTCGATAGTCTGCTCACGGTCTGGGCCTACGCTGACAATGGCGATAGGAGTCTCTAATTCCTTCTCCAAGAAAGCGATGTAGTCAGCAAAAGCCTTTGGGAATTGTGACTCGCTGGTTACCTTTGTCAGGTCAGTCTTCCATCCAGGCAGTTCGGTATATACAGGTTCGATAAGACCATCACTGATGTCGTATGGTAAGTAGTCAATGACACTGCCATCCTTGAGCTTGTATGCTGTGCATGCCTTGATTGTTTCAAAATCGTCAAGCACATCGCTCTTCATCATGATGAGCTTAGTCACACCATTGACCATGATAGCATACTTAAGAGCTACGAGGTCTATCCATCCACACCTGCGCTCACGTCCTGTCACAGCTCCATACTCATGACCGATAGCACGCATCTTTGCGCCTGTCTCATCAAAAAGTTCAGTTGGGAAAGGACCAGCCCCTACACGTGTGCAGTAAGCCTTGATGATACCAAAGACCTCACCTATTTTGTTTGGACCGATGCCAAGGCCTATGCAGGCACCCGCACAGATGGTATTAGAAGATGTGACGAAAGGATATGAACCGAAGTCCACATCAAGCATCGTTCCTTGCGCACCCTCGCAAAGGATGGATTTGCCAGCACGGAGCGTATTGTTGATTTCATGTTCAGAGTCTACGATAGGGAACTGGCGCAGATACTCGATGCCTTCCATCCACTTCTTCTCCACTTCTGCGATATCATAGTCTGTATAGTTGAGAGAGCGGAGAATCTCCTCATGACGAGCCTTGTGGGCTGCATACTTCTCTTCAAAGCCTTCGAGGATGTCACCCACGCGGAGACCGTTGCGACTTGTCTTGTCAGTATATGTGGGGCCGATGCCCTTGCCTGTGGTGCCCACCTTGTCCTTGCCCTTAGCTGCCTCATAGGCTGCATCGAGCAGACGATGTGTAGGCATGATGAGATGAGCCTTCTTAGAGATGTGGAGGCGTGACTTGAGGTTATGTCCAGTCTTTTCAAGCTCTTTGGCCTCGTCCATGAAGAGGTCTGGGGCAAGCACCACGCCGTTGCCAATGATATTGATTTTGTCTCCCTGAAAGATACCTGATGGGATGGAACGGAGAACATATTTCTCTCCTTCGAACTCCAATGTGTGTCCAGCGTTAGGGCCTCCCTGGAAACGTGCGATAACGTCATAACGTGGTGTGAGCACGTCGACAACCTTTCCCTTACCTTCGTCTCCCCACTGAAGACCCAGAAGAACGTCTACTTTCATTGTTGTAATGTTTTGTATGTTAGTTTTTAATATCTTTTGAAATCCATTCGGCAGCTTTGGACAGTTCCTTGTCAATCCTTGCAAATCTCAATTCATCTCTCGTCATGTTCTCTCGCTTTTCCTTCTCCAGCTTCTTTTTCATTCTGGCAAGTTTAGCCTGACATATATTGCAGTAGCCGTATATATAGGCACACACCTTCATCTTCTTAAACTTTGGTGTCCTAATTCCACTTATGGCTCGTTCGATAGACGTATCGTAGAAATCCCATATCTTGTTGCATCCCGAACAGATATAGTGATTGTGCGGAGCCACTCCATAGGCATTCTCATAGAGCGTCACGCCCCCGACATTATGACTGTAGGCAAGTCCGCAGTCCACCAGAAGCGAGAGTGTGCTGTAGACCGTCCCGCGGCTCACATGAAAACTGTCAGGCATCATGGCTAACAACTGGTCGGCACTGTTGTGTCCCTGCAACTTGACAAAAACCTCCATGACCGCATAGCGTTCTGGCGTTTTTCTCATGCCCTGCTCATTCATGTAGCGTGTGAATATGCCATGAGGTGAATCGTTTTCTTCCATTGTGAAATACTTGGTAGGATACAGCTTTGTCTTTGTGGTCAAATACAACTTTGTGAGAGAGAATAAACTTTGCTCAGAAGCATTGCCTTCCGCCACTCAAGAGAGATGTGAACGGCCATATTTGCCGTTTGTACCTCACATTATGGCACAAATATACGGCTTTTCTTGTTCTACCCAAAACAATCGATGATATTTTTCACCTTTCTGGCATTATCTTCATTCATAGAAGCATATATCTGCAATGCCTTGATTGCATATTTGTTGTTTAGGGCTGAAGCAGCTTGGTCAACAAATTCATCCTTGGCAGAGTCACTCATTTCATGCCTGCGCATCAAGTGGCAGATGGTGATAAAACCGCATGTCTGCAACATCTTCCGCTCATCAGCAATCCATCTGAACGCAGTGATGCTGGCATGAGCGAGACGCGGCATGAGGTAGAGGCAAAACATTGTGGCTATCTCCTCTGTGCGTATGTCTTCGACCCACACATCGCACATGTCCTCATCCATCTCATCGGCAGGCATAAGCATGCAGGCCAGAACACGACATTCGCGAGTGCTCTCTTTCCACAGCGCTTGAGCGAGACGACTGTCTGACTGCGAGCGAAACTCTTCTGCTATGTTGGCCAAACGTGGAAGTTCTATACCCCAGTTGACGCGATAGTCTTCCGTCTGCCTGCAATGGGCAGAAGCGACCCCATTCATATTAGCCCTCAACTCTTTCTTTATCTCTGTGATGATGGCCTTGAGATTATTATCCAAGGTAGCAGCTGTGCTTATTGTGTCAATTGTACTCTCCATAGGTTATATGCTCATTGTAAAGGCTCCAGCTGATTCTGGAGCCTTTGGGGAATATTCATATTCTTAGCAAGAGGCATTGGCTGACAGCCTCAAAGCAAACTCATTCATTGATGAGAGGCAAGGTGCCATACTCCTTGCTGTAGCGAAGCATCTGTTCAGCGTAACCCTCTTCGTATGAAACCTTGACATCTGTGATGTTGCCGTCTTTGTCACGCTCAGCTGTATATACAGGATTGATGAATCCCTTATATGGAGCTATATTGAGTTTCTTGTAGCGGTCGAGCACTTCCTCATGGAGCGTAGGGTCAATCTTCACTCCGTAACTTTCGACAAGAACCTGAGCAGCCTTGAAATCTCCAGTAGACTTGATGCGCTGTATCTCAGCGAGCAACTCTCCGAAAAGGTCACGCAACTTCTGGTAATCGTTAATCTTGACGTATGTCTTACCGTCACGCTTTACCATCTCGATGACATTATCCTTCTTGCCGTTCTCGTATGCCCAACGAGCGATGAGGGCACGATTGCGCATGTGAGCCTCCTCTATATTGCTGCCGAGGTTAATGCGCACGAGCTGGGTGATAAGTCCGTTCTGCATCTGTCCGATATAACTGGCCTTATAAGCCTCCCCGTCGGGGACAAGGCCGAGCTCGACCAACTTAGGGTCAGCAAGGTAGTAGAGGGCAAAAAGATCTGCTCGAGCCTCTTCTATGGTACTGCCGTATGCCTTGAGGCTATCTGGATCAACTCCTGGCATAAGCTTGCCACTGCCATGACCGAGACATTCATGAAGGTCGGTGTGGAGGTCGTCTGTCACATCGCCATATTTCTCAATGATGTCAATCTCCTCCTGTCCGCAAGCAAACTCCTTGAGCATGCCACTGCCCTTAGCGGCCTTGCTATATGCCTCCGTAAGATTGCCGATGGTGACAGACTTTGACCCGTGCTCGGCGCGCACCCAGTTGCTGTTGGGCAGATTGATGCCAATGGCTGTAGATGGATAGAGGTCGCCGCCGAGAATCGCGGCTTTGATAACCTTTGCCGTCACCCCCTTGACCTTGTCCTTCTTGAACTCTGGAGCCACAGGACTGTTGTCCTCAAACCACTGCGCATTCTTACTCAGCAATTCTGTACGCTTCGTGGCCTCCACATCCTTGAAGTTGACGATGCTCTCCCATGAGCATTTCAATCCAAGTGGATCGCCATAGCACTCGATGAAACCATTGACGAAGTCAACGAGCGGTTCGGTATTCTCCACCCATGCTATAGAGTAATCATCGAAGGTAGAAAGGTCGCCAGTCTCATAATATGACACAAGGAGGTCAATGACCTTCTGCTGCTGCTCGTCCTCAGCGTATGGACGGGCAAGCTTGAGATTCTCGACAATCTTCTGGATAGCAGGTCCGTAGAGCCCGTCTGCAATCCATAGCTTCTCGACAATCTTGCCGTCGGAGGTCTTGGCCAGACGTGAGTTCATTCCATACATTGGGGGGCGTTGCTGGTCGCCTTTAGCCTTCATATTGTTGTAAAAGGCCTCCGCTTCTGCTTGTGTCACACCTTCATAGTAATTATTTGCACTGGTCAGCACAAGGTCTTGACCGTCAGCAAGGTTCACTCTTTTCTGCATCACGTCTGGGTTGAAGATGATGTCGGCCAATTCATCTGAACAGTCGGCATTAGCCTGCAACCACTCGCGACTAAACTCGGGCACAAATTTCTCGCAACCGTAGTGATGATGTATGCCGTTGCTGAACCAAACTCGCTTGAGGTATGTCTCGAAGGCAAGGAAGTTCTTGTCCGTGCGGTCGCCATCATAACCGATGTATGCGTCCTCCATCATCTTGCGGATACGAAGATTATACTTGCCATTTTGGTCAAAGAGGATGTCGCGTCCGTAGAGCGCCGCCTCTTGGAGATAATAGATAAATGTCTTCTGCTTGAGGGTGAGGTCTTCAAAACCCTCCACCTTATAGCGAAGCATCTGGAGGTCGGCAAACCTCTCATTGCTGTACTCAAAAGTATCTTCGGCTGTTGGCTGTGTTGATGTGCTGCAGCTGGCAGCCATGATTGCTGCTGAAATCATAAATGTTGTTAGTTTGTTCTTCATAAAAAACTATGTATGGTAGAATGATTTTTCTAAAAAGATTGCTCAATGAACCACTTATCCTATTTATACTATTTTCTACAGGACATGAAGCCATAAATAATATATGTATGTCTACATGCACCGCAATGCTATTTTTCGGTATTCAGAAGGACTCATGCCCTCTATTCGCTTAAATTCATAGATAAACGCAAAGCGGCTGTTAAATCCAGCCATCAAGCCTATGTCAGCCACTCCCACTGATGCGAGACGGGGGTCTTTCATATATTTCTTTGCACATTCGACACGGCACCGATTGATATACTTCAATGGGCTAATGTCAAACAGGTAAGAAAAGATTCTAACCAACTTGAAGCGCGTGGTTCCCATGCAAGAAGCAAGAGTCTCAACACTAAAGTCGGGATCCTTGTATGCCTGTCTTTTTTTTAGTATGAGCACAATCTGCGTCTTATATACTTTATATCGTGTATCTATAATGTCCTTGTTCATAAATGAAGGTTGAAAAATGTGTGGTGCAAATTTATATAAAATTCCCGAATTATAAGCCAGTCAAGATAAAGAAAATGATTTTTCTTTAGAGGAAAGGTAAATAAATCATCATTCTCTGCCAATAAAACCCTTTCGAAAACAGAACTAACAAGATATTTAATTATGAGCACCTACTTATTTCGGGTCAGATTACATCCTTTATTTTCTTATCAAGCTAAACCCAAAGAGCTTGATTTGGTCTTATGGCTTGACGAAAACGCTCATGCCATGGAGTAGAGTTTTTTTCTTTTTGAAGGCAAAAGCTGGTTACGCGCGCGCGTGAGTCCAAAAAAATCGATACAAAATCATATTTATTTTATTATATACCAATATATTAGACT
>JAXJBE010000136.1:0-9934 GCA_036303125.1 Bacteroidaceae bacterium | reverse complement strand
GCTATGGGATTGCGTTCTATAAGAAACGATGCCTGGTCCAAATAAAATAACGAGTTCATTTTACAGGGTGGAGGCCGATGCCTTCGCCCTTTTCTTTTCTCCAATTGAGGATTTCTAAGGGGGACGAGTACATACTCAGGACAGGCATCATTCTGGCGTTTCCCGGATGAGCAGGTGTTCTTATCCCGCTGATAAGGCCGTCTGAGAGACAATTTTCAAGAAGTATGCTCCTGACAAGCCGGATGATATCTGCGTTCTGCTGGTGTGTTTCTGTCTTTGAGTCTCTTTTGCAAAAAGAACCTTGATGTTCGAGTTTCTCCCATTTATTTACGCGGTTTTGGTGTGCTCCTTTGAGAATCTCATTCTCACACCAAAACCGCGTAAATTATGATAAACACGATCAGAAAGCTACTTGAGACTGCCTTACCACCAAATCAACAGTATCAAATATACCCTTGAGTCGATCTCACATTTTCTTAACCGGAAGCCACCAAAAAACATGACATCAGAACATATCTCTAAGGCATAGAAACTTCTCGATTTTGGAGTCCTTTTGGAATGTGATCGGGTTCACATCAACCTCATCGAATCTTTTAAGTAGACGATCTATCCCTTTCCTCCCCAGGTGATATTGCTCCTTTGTTTTCTCTACGGCATGACACAGGTTGTTGCTTCTACTCGCCTTTTCTAAGAAGTAGAGCATCTTCTCCCTTATATCAGGCTGATTGACCTGGTTTTCAATCTCCTTTACCGCCTTCTGATAAGGTAGATGTTTCCCGGTACATGGACACAGAAAGTCTATATAGTGATGGATCAGATCATAGTTTTTTTGATATAACCGGTATAAGACTTCGTCCATAGAGATGTCTGTTCTATCCTTTAACTCCAGAGATCTCATGTATGCTCTCCGCTGCATAGATAACTCAACACGCAGGATGTTTGCGTTATCTCCGACCCGCAATCCCTTTTGTGTGACCTGGAAGTCTTTGTCATACACCGTCAGAGTAGTATCACTAAACCTCATCCGGAAGGAGTGTTGGTCTTTGTTCTTATCCTGAAAGGTATCCAGCTTGGTTGTTTTCTTTCGTTGTCCGTGCTTAAACAAACGGATAATTTCGGTCAGATCTATCTCGTTTGACAGATAGAAGTTCCAAGTCAGATCCACTCGGCTTAGTGTCAACTTCTGTGGGTCAATCTTCCATTCTCTATCATTGAAGGTATTTTTTATGACGTTGAGAACGTGTTCCATTATGCTTGGATCCATCGTCGGGTAATACAGTTCTTCGGGAACATACTTACCGCTGGACAGAGTGTACGGGTTGATGATAAAACGGATTCCCCCTGGCTCTGGGTATCTTTGTTCGATACGCATGATGATACCATCTGGAAATACATTCGCAGTGTCATAGACTCTGCTCGTGTTCAGATGGGTCTTCTTCCTCAAGTAGATCTGCTTTTGATCATACAGGTCATCCACAATCATCTGTAGTGCAGCAAAGGAAAGCCCCTGCCAATACAGTTCTACCGTGTGAATGCCGCGTTCTGCCACAATCATACCTCAGACCCCCTTCTTTTTCCGGTTACGCTGACAAACAGTACAGTGTCCGCAGACAGGTGGATTCTTTTCCCCAAGGTATTTCAGAAGTTCCTGCACCAAACAAGTGTCACTGTGTACTAAACTTGCCAGGGACTCCAGTCTGTCGATTGCCTGTTTGATGTCATATACCTGGATCTCCTTCTGTTTGTCCGAAAGGTTTTCGATTTCCTGCATCACCCTCTTGTCACCTAAGAGCGCACGATTTCGTTCTACGTCCTCGTCCCGATAAAACAACACTGCATGGGCTGTTTCACCGTCTCGTCCTGCACGCCCGATCTGCTGGTACCATTCCACTGGGGACAATGGAACTTCAAAGTTCAGAACCAATCGGACATCCGTTTTGTCGATCCCCATACCGAATGCCGATGTGGCAACGATGATCTTCTTTTTCCCAGAGAAGAAAGACACCAGCACTTTCTCCTTCTTCTCTTGGCGTAAGCCCGCATGGTATTTCGCAACCTTTCCCTTCAAATCGTCCTGCTCTTTCAGGTATTCATACACATGCTCCACGGTACTGCGAGTTGTGGCATAAACAATGACGCTCCCCTCGGAAAGGTACTTCCTGGTCAGGCGTACCATTTCCTTCAATCTGGCCTGAAGGTTTCGCTCCATCATTTTCTCCCGTTCAACTTTTGCCTTTCTCTTTGATAGACCGCCACAATCCAGTCGGGAGGTATCCAGAGTGTAATCCTTCACGATCAGTTTCAGATTTGGCTTACTCAAGGTAACCTCATGAATGCAAGGCTTTCTCATCTTCAAAGAAAACATAATCTCTAGGCGATAGCGTACTGGTGCTGTAGCGGTCATCGCTGCTATGACAGGACGGTGCTTCATCTTCTGGATCGTCTGGCCTATGCTTCGATAAGCGGGTCGAAAGTGGAAAGATCCCCACTCGGTAAGGCAGTGGGCCTCATCCACGACGACCAGCCAGGGGTTATGGTTCGCTACGACCATCCGCTGGAATAGTTCCTTCTGCATCTGCTCTGGGGTAGTGAAGAGGAATACAATCTCCCCTCGACGCACTTCAGTCAGGATAGACTCTCTGCTGTCTGTATTTTTTCCAGTCAGATAAGCGGCAGGAATCCCTTTTTCCTGTAGGTGTCTCACTTGGTCATAGATCAGAGCCAAGGTCGGTTCAATGACCAATACCCAGCTGCCTGGTTTTTGTTTTGCTTGGGCCAGACCGGGGACCTGGAATACGGCACTTTTCCCCATCGAGGTTGGAGCGATCAGCAGAATGTCCTTGCCGTCCATTAGGTCATTGATCGGTTGGATCTGCGCCTTACGAAGTTTCTTATATCCCAACTTCTGCACGGCTTCCTTCACAATGTCACGAGTCTTCATTTTGATTGACCTCCTAAAAATTCATCAGCCTAGGCTGTATGAATTTGTTTTAAGGGGTATCAATTTTGACACGCTTTGGTTTGGGTTAACGTGACTTAGCTGTGTAAGGATTGAAATGCGCAACAAAATTATAGGGGCCATACGCAAGGACGCACGTCACCGCATATCGCCCCAAATCTAAATGAAGGAGGACAAGATCATGTCCAAGATTCCGTACATCAAATACGCTGAGATGAAGCCATTCTACACCATCCACGAGCTGTGCGACCTCTTCCGGATGGGCAAGGATGACCTGAGAGATGCCTGCAAACGCTATCAGGTGGAACCCCGTCAGAATGAGATTGGAGACTGGGGCTTTGTGACCTACGATGTTCGCCGTCTCCACAACAAGCTGTACCACGAGGGTGAGGCCACGAAAGGAGCAGATGACCCGTGGGCCTGATGATGCTGCTCACGGTAAAGGAGGTCGCATCCTATCTCCAGACCAGCAAACAGCAGGTGCGAAGGATGATCCAGTCCGGTGAGTTGACTGCGGTGCGGGTTGGCCGGGAGTATCGGGTTCCGGCAGCTGCGCTGGAAACGTGGCTGGAGGAGAATAGCTAAAGTTAAAAGTTAATGGGGTATCTGGGTAAAACCCCCAGATACCCAAGGCAAGTTCAGACTGCGTTTTATTCTGAGCCTTCTTGGAAGAGCCGATTGATACTGACACGAACTTCGCTGGAGAGGAACTTGGCCTTCTGGAAGTTTATGATAATAGAGTCCTGCGGATCGCTCTTCCCCCAAATACGGCACGCTTTCGCGGGATATAGGTAGGCAGGCGGTTTTTTCCTCACTTCCGGGATAACCCTTGTCCAATCACACTTGACGGGGCAAAACTTCTGCCCCAAAGTCCGCAGTTTGCGCGTCGGAAAAATCAGTGCCTTGAAGGATTTGTCGTTCGTCTTGTCATAGTACTCCCGCACACAACCCCACGGTTTTCCTTCTGGCTCCGGACTGTTAGCCTGATAAAAGACAACATGCAGGGGAAAGGCAGCCTTCATGATCTCGTCTAACGTCTTCTCAAAAATCTCCTTGCTGCTTTGTTTTACGTCGATCACGCTCCGCTCAGTGAGGGGTAGATCCCGTTCGACATCGGCTTCTGGGTAGCAGCCAGGGAGGAGCAGGTTCCACCATTCTTTTCTAACTGCTGTATACTGTTCCAGGTTAAGCACACTTGCCGTCACGAAAAAATACAGAAGTGAAGATAGGGAAACCATCTGGAGACGCTTCCAACGCCAATATATTCCCTGGATTTGTGTAGATCCACGTACTTTATTATGCGTGAAGATCAACTCATCCGCTGTCTTCCATTCATTCGAGAACCAACGCTGAAAATTATGAGAATTTTTCTGTTTATCTGATTTTCTAGACTTATTCATGACGGTTAACCAATAGAGGTACACAGAGATAACCTCATAGAGATTCTCAGCATCCCAGGAAGTAACATTACAGCGGGCAAATACACTGCCGTCAATCTTTATGAAATCATCCAGAGCGTCTCTAGGGGATGCTCCATACAGTGCAATCGTTGCCCAAGGATTTCTTTGTTGAAAACTCTTCGTGTCTGTGCTCGTAAAGAACTTACAATTGATTAAAACGGCGGTTTCTCGATATTCCATAGGGAAAGGATTCTCTTCCGCTGCCTTCCCCAGGCCCTTATAGTAGACATATGCGTAATCAATTAGTCTGTTCATATGGCCTCCATCTGGAAGGACAGATGGGGCGTTATATTCCCAGCGCTGCTTATCACCGTACTTTGCTGTATCGACCGCAAGGCTATTGAAAATCTGCCTCAAGGAACCAAAGACTGGTTCTTTGTCAGAAATGATCAGCGTAGGGGGACGTTGAATGCTTGGCCCTATCAATTTCTCGTGGTCTGTTAAATTCTCATTCACTGAGACAAAATGAGCATGATAGCTAGCCAAAATAGAGGAAGCCAGTTCTAGTACAGTTGCCATAGATGTCGTGTCTATTCCACAGGAAGAGATCAGCTTTTGGAACGCCTTAAAACCATCACCATATGTAGCGGCAGATTGTGGGTTAGGTCTATAATACAGTAAGCCGGTATGAAGCTCTAGTTTTTCGTCTCGGAATTTAACATTCGAGTTTTTGCGGCGACGTTCCTGCGTTTTCAAAAAGTTCGTAAGTTCTTTGCTGCTCTTAAATTCTTTGATAGACTTTGCTGTAGGAGAGGTGATAATCGCAACGGAAGAACCGTCCGCATAGCGCCAATACTTCACTGACAATGGCTCTAAATTTTTAGCCTTTTCTGACTTTGTTTTTTTATCCATTTCTCTGCCTCCCAAGATGGAATTATAGGCTCGTTAGGTGTGCAATCAGATTCTACAGAACCCCCTATATAAAGGGCTTTTAGGGCCTGTATACAACTAGCTGTTTCAAAAAACTTGAACAGATTACAAATTACAGATTACATCATAACACAGATTGTCGTGATTTGTCAAATCCATATGGGGGAATATGGAAGCAATATTCCCATATTCTCCCATCAAAATCCAATGCCAAAGTGGACCTTTCTGGCCTCTCAACCACCCAGCAAAACGCATCGGTAGCGCCCCCTCTTTCTCACCTGATCCTACCGCTCCCCCTGTCACACAATCAGCCCCAAACGCCATAGCCCCACTGCCTCCCACACCCCTCAGAATCGCCCAGGAATATATCTGTTCTCTCCAACATCCGGGGGGGTGCTCATTTCTCCTATAACGCCGTACAGCGGGCGTAGAGGGCCACAGAAGCACAGGAGATAATCTTGAGTGGGGGCCGGGGCTATGTGGGTAAGAAAAGGCCCCAGGCCGGTGTGGTGTCGGCCTGGGGTGGGTGTGATATTTACTCCTTGCTATTCATGGGATAGCAGTCTCTTCCAGCTAAGTAGTTATCAATGTCAGAAAATGATGTATCTTGATAATCGATCCTGTGTCCATAGCACGCTATGCTATAGAAATCTGTGTTTTCTTTTGTGTAGAATTTGTTGAGATAACTCGATCCAGAGACATTCCGTTTTTCTTTGCATAGATGTTTCTGAGGAGAAAATGTACCTGGATCTGTGACTGAAAAACCAGAAAAAATCTTCTCCCGATCAAACATCGGAATTGCCAGATTTATCGTATGCGGTAAGCCAAGCACATCATCGATGCGGGAGGAGCAGTATGCAACTCCATCAATCCCAAACTCACGTAAGCAACGCATGACCAAATGAGAGATCGTATACTCTGGACGGAAATTCGCATCTGCCCGGGGATTCTTCACTGCTACGGAAACAGCCATGACCAGTGGAAAGAGCAGGTAGGCCGCTCGGCTATCCTTGCCCAAGTTGTGCATCTGTTTCTGACTAAAAGCAAGGTTCAAAATACGTAGCTTCTTCCCGGACTCTGTCGGCTTGTAGGAAGATGCACTGAATTCTTCTGGTCGGCCAATCTCCATCCAACAGCAATAGGTCGTTGTTGCGAGATAAAGACAAGGGATGCCAGCCAAACTATAGCGCTGAGCGCTACAGAAGGACAGCTTATTACTTGGCAACGGATACAGGTCTTCCCGTTTCTGAAACTTGCCCGTTCGACACCGGAAAAAGGTAAGTGCCTCACGTTGTCGTGGTTCCATTTCATCCTCATCTTTATCATGAAAAGCAGCAGTTCCACGGAATGCGAAATTACTCGTCATTGGATTTACGAAGAAACGTTCATGGCAATAATTATCTATAATTTCATGGATTTCCTGTTGCGCTTTCCATGTTTCGCCGCGTCGCTCCAAATGAATTGCATTTTGAATATGAGAAATTACGCTATCTACTTCGTCTAAAAAAGAAGGGTCTTCCTGCCACCGCCGTTTGCTACTTAGTTTGTCACGATAGCGCTTCATTTCTCGTGTAATGACTTCGTCATATTCGTCGTGATTCTCTATCCAGATAGGCAAGTCGAATCCTGGCATAGACAACCCTAGCTCTTCAAGATTTGGGTTCATCTTATCTATCATGTGATTAATCCCATCAACGTAAGGTTGCTCCTCCCTAGAGAGCTCGTCATAATTTTTCCAAGATTCCTTATTACACATTTTCTCCCATCAACTCCCAAAATTCATCGAGCAACTCTTGTGCAGTATTAAAGGGGCAAAGCCCCCAGGGATCACTCCCCAGGGGCCTTGCATACGGGGAATCTTCCTGAATCAGATTCGGGGAAGATCAGGACTGAGTCTGAGCATCAGTGATATTCATCACGATGGTGTAGGTGGCGCTGATATTCTCGGCGTTGACCACAGTGATGGTGTTGGTTACCTTGATGGCACCAGTAGCATCTACAGCACTAGTGTTCTTCGCGGACAGCTCTGCCCACAGACCAGTAGCGGTGGTGGCAGATGCAGTGGGCAACAGCTTACCGGTAACATCAGCAGAGTCAACCTTGAAGGTAGCTTCCTTGAACTTAGGCACGCTTCTCAGTGCATTGAAGAGACCGGTATCGCTCATCACATGGCTCTTGATCTGAGCCTTGGTACCCTCAATAGTAACGGTGTCTTCCGTCTTAGTGACAGTCAGGCCATTAGATTTAATCTTGGACAGCACGTCGGTGGTAGCTTCGACAATCTGGTTCTTCAGATCAGCAGCAGTAACAGCAACCGTCTCACTGTCCTTATCCAGAATGTCGTTGTTCTCGTCCACGATGACAGCGTCGATCTTGCCGTCGTTATCCTCGTCGACCATGATAGCGTTAGCATACTTGGTGACCTCGTCATACTTGCCGATGCCAACCTCGGTACCAGCCTTCTTGTCAGCGCGGTTGACGTACACGATCTTCAGGTCGTCCTCAACAGCCTTGGTCTTGTTGTTGGTGTCAGCGGAAGTTTCCTTGTAGGTCAGCAGCTTATCCTTCTGGTCATACTTGACAGTCCAGATAACGGTAGCGTGGTTCTCGGTGGTAGCCTTCTTAACCTCGCCGGAGGTGTAAGTATCATCGGAGGTCTTGTCGAAGTAGACGTAGTCGCCCTTCTTGAAGTCGTCGCTCTTGACAAAGATGGTAGTCTCAGCGCCAGTCCAGACGATGTACTTGTTGTAGTAAGAATCGTCGACCTTGACAGACTTCTCAACGGAGATGACCATACCATACTCAGTGTTGGAGCTGGAACCGGAGGGCTTGTTGCCCAGATCGGCGAAGGCAGCAACGACCTCGTCCTTGTCATCATTCAGAGCATAATAAACGTCGGTGGCAGAAGTAGTAGAGATATTACCCAGGCTACGCAGGTTATAAGCCTTGTAGTCCTTGTCGTTGGCCTTATCGGAGATGTTAGTGAAGAACACAGCATCAGAGGCAGCAACCATCGTGGTCGTAGTGCCAGATGTGCCGTTGATCGTCAGCTGCTTGGTATCCTTGTCATAGATGGTCTTGGTAGAAACCTTGGTCTCGACAACAGCCTTGATCTCAACAGAAGTGTCGGAGAGCTTGGAGTACTTGACCAGAGTACCAGCCTGCAGGCCAGTCAGCTTGGACAAGTCATCACCGGTGAAGTTGTCCTTGGAATCCTTATCGACATCATAGATGGTCTTGCCATCCAGAGTCAGCAGCTGGACCTTAGCGCCGCTGATGGCATTGCCGACCTTGTTCATGTTGTCAGCATCGGTGACCAGAGCGTAGGTGGAGTCGTCCACATCGCTGTCGGCAGCGCCGACAAAGCCGTTGATGAGGTACAGGGTAGCGTTCTTCTCCAGGTTGCTATTCTGGAAAGTCTCAATCTTGTTGTCAGTCAGGTCAGGCAGCTTGTTGCTGACCAGCTCGGTCTCGTCGATGGAGTAAGAAGTGCCGTCAACATTGACCTTCTCCAGGCCGTTGAAGCTCTTCACCTTACCGGTCACGGTGTCAGCCTTGGTGACCACGAAGGTAGCATCGTCCTTGTTGGACTTGTACAGCTTGGTGTAAACAACAACGTCATCCTTAGCGGCCTTGTCGTAAACGGTGTTGTCCTTGACCTCGATGGAGCCAACGCCCTGGATGGAGATCTTGGAAGCGCTGACTGCAGTCAGCTTAGAGATGCTGGACTCAACAACATAAGCGCGAGCAATCTTGCCATTGTCGTTCTCGATGAACTTGATGGTATCGCCGGAAGCAACCTTCAGAGCAGTCAGGTTAGCCTGAGTCATAGTAGTTGCATCCTTAGCACCATAGTTGTAAACGATAGAACCGCCAGCAACCCAATCATGCTCAACGTCGTTGAACTTGATCTTGCTTGCAGTGACCTTCTGGATGTCGTCCTTAATGACATTGTAGGCGGTGGTCTCGCCGGTAACATAGACACCATAGATGGTGTCCTTGCTGTCCAGTCTGCCATCCACGCCGTCAGTCTCGTCCTTATACAGGACCTTGACTTCCTCGCCGATGTACTTCAGGTCCAGATCATAGGGGAAGGTACGGCCACCGACATTGATGTAGCCTTCCTTGCCAGCATCACCAGTGTCATAGTTGCCGTTGAAGGTTGCGATATAGGTCTCAGCCTCGTACTTGTCTTCCATCAGGGTAATCTTGTCGTTGGTAGCGCCAACAACTCTGTCCTGAACAGTGATCTGAGAAGTCAACTGACCGTTCTTGTCGGTAACCAGAGTGGTCTTGTACTCGACCTCATAGGCGTTCAGAGCGTTCCAGACCATCTGAGCAGCGTTATCACGGGTGATCGCAGCGTTGGTGTCCATCTTCTCCAGGCCCTTGTAGAGGCCCTTCTGAGCGGCACGGACGTTCACGTTGGTAGCCCAAGCGTTGCCGGTGAAGCCCTCGTTCTCGGACTTGTAGCCCAGGGAAACGAGCAGCATCTTAGCCAGCTGAACGCCGGTCACGTTGCCGTTGGGGGCGAACTTGCCGCCGCCGACGCCGGAAACGATGCCCTGAGCAGCGCAGGACTCGATGTAGCCCTCAGCCCAAGCAGCGTTGGCGTTGTTGCGCACGTCGCTGAAGGTGGGGGTGG
>JAXJBE010000135.1:0-4523 GCA_036303125.1 Bacteroidaceae bacterium | reverse complement strand
GCCTCAACCTCGTTCCACTTCAGGTCAGCGGGGTTGCGCTCAGCGGTAACACGAATCTTCTGACCGTTTACGATCAGAAGGCTGTTCTCAACATCAGCCTCGATTGTGCCCTTGAACGCACCGTGCATAGTGTCATACTTGAGCATGTAAGCCAAGTAGTCTACGGGGCAGAGGTCATTGATACCTACAACCTGGATGTCATCGCGAGTCTGAGCTGCGCGGAAAACGAAACGGCCGATACGACCGAAACCGTTAATACCAACTTTTGTTGCCATTCTTTTTGTTTTTAAAATTAAAGGTTTAAAAATATGTTTGTCTAAACTCTTTGTTTCTTTCTTCTCATATAACCCCGCCTTTTCTCAGAGGTCGCTTCCTCCCGCAGGATGAGCCATCGCATAAATCCATTTTTTCGAGTACCCATGCACATAAGATATAAATATACATAATGTATAAATATAGCTTTGCGCAGCGACTGATACTTTTGTGGTTTAGCAGTGCGGAACGCTCGTTATCCACAATTGCAACGTTCAGCAGTTGAACACGCAACTGCAAAAAGAGCTGTTGCTATCAACGTTATGAGTATTATAATATGGTATTTCATGCTATTTTTTGTTTTTCAGCACAAAGTTACGAATAATATTTATAACTTTGTGCCGTTTTAGCAGAAAATCTATATTCACATCTAAAAAACTTCATTGCAACAACAAACAACTATGGCAAAACTAATTGAAGAATTCAAATCGTTCGCCCTGAAGGGCAACGTAGTAGACATGGCTGTCGGTGTCATCATCGGCGGCGCATTTGGCAAAATCGTTTCATCTGTAGTAGGCGACCTCATCATGCCCCTCATTGCCGCCATCGGCGGTGTTAACACAACAGACCTCAAGCTCGTGCTCAAACCTGCTGAAGAAGCAGTGCTCGCAGCAGACGGAAGTGTTGTAAAAGAAGCAGTTGACGCTGTCACCTGGAACTACGGAGCCTTCATTCAGAACGTGGTAGACTTCTTTATCATTGCAGTCTGCCTTTTCTTCATCGTGAAGTCCATCGCCCATCTCAGTTCTCTCCGCAAAAAGAAAGAAGAGGAAGAGAAAGCTGCAGCCCCTGCTCCTGCCCCATCAAAGGAAGAGGTTCTCCTCACAGAAATCAGAGACCTCCTGAAGGAAAAGAAGTAGCATACGTCCCCCAATCTAAGCTGCTTCGATATTTTTTCTTAGCCAACGGCTTAATCCAACAAAATGCCAACTCGACATTACAGTCAAGTTGGCATTTACTGATTTCATCGGATGCATCAAAAAGAATAGACGCAAAAGAGTTTCAATCAATCTCTCCACTGCCAAGACAAAGGTGGTGTTTATCATCATACACCACACAGAACTGCCCTGGAGCCACTCCATGAATCTTTCTGTCGGCCAAGAGTCGCCATGCCCCATCTGGAGAACTGCACAAACGTCCAGTGAGGCAGTCTGGAGTGTGGCGTATTTTGAAGGTGACCTTCATCTCCTGTCCTTGCTCGCCATCCATTATCAAGGGATTGAACATGTCATCTTCGAATGGGTTAGCTGTGATGAAATGGAAATCGTTCATCACAAGATTATCCTTATACACCCTCTCCGGATCATATCCGTGAGAGACAAACAGAATGTTGCGCTTCAAGTTTTTCTTAACCACAAACCACGGTCCTCCACCGAAGCCAAGTCCCTTGCGCTGGCCTATGGTATAGAACCACAATCCCTTGTGCTCACCTATCTTCCTGCCAGTTTCTATTTCACGCACATCGCCTGGGTTTTCTCCGAGATGCGCCTTGATATAATCGCGGAAATCGATGTTGCCAAGAAAACATATGCCCTGACTGTCACGCCTCTCTGCATTGAGAAGCTGAGCCTTCTCAGCCACTTCCCTAACCTCATGCTTATACATGTGCCCGATGGGGAACATCAATTTAGACACTTGAGAGCTGCTTATCTGGCATAGGAAGTCTGTCTGATCTTTCACTGGGTCAGGCGAGGTGGATAACCACACCCTCCCCTTCCTGTCAACGTCCGTCGTGGCATAATGCCCCGTAGCCGTGAAGTCAAAGTCCTTGCCTGCCACATCCTCAAAGCATCCGAACTTGATGAGCTTATTGCACATCACGTCAGGATTGGGCGTAAGCCCCTGCCGAGCCTTGTCCATCGTGTATCCGACGACCTTCTCCCAGTACTCCTTATGAAGGTCAATGACATCAAACTTGAGTCCGTAGCGGCGAGCCAGCCATTGGCATATCTCCACATCCTCCTCCGAAGTGCAGTTCCACTCCGTGTCACGATCAGGCCCTATCTTTATGTAAAAGAGGTGAGGGTCAATGCCCTGCTGCTTGAGCTGATGAACCGACACAGCCGAGTCGACGCCTCCAGAGACTAATGCTGCAACCGTCTTACCCATCATTTGCTGGCCATTGCCGACTTAAGGTTCTTAGATATGTCAAGCATCCTGTTGATAGGCCTGATAGCTTTTTCTGCCACTTCTGAGTCCACCTTTATCTCTGGCCACTCATACTTGAGCGTATTATAGAGTTTAGAGAGCGTGTTGAGTTTCATGAACGAGCATTCGTTGCATGAGCAGCCCATCGTCTCGCTCGCTTCTGGAGGAGCGGGGATGAAAGTCTTCTCTGGGCAAGCCTTGGTCATCTCATGGAGAATGCCACTTTCGGTAGCCACGATGAACTCTGTAGCCTCGTCCTTGATGGCAAAGTTAAGCAGGCCAGCCGTTGAACCTATGACATCCGCTATCTTCTGAATAGGAGCAGGACACTCAGGGTGCACAAGCACCTTTGCCCCAGGATGCTCAGCCTTGATAGCCAATATCTTTTCGAGCGAGAACTGCCCGTGCACATGGCATCCGCCATCCCACAGCAACATGTTGCGGCCAGTCACAGCGTTGATGTATCCGCCGAGATTCTTGTCTGGGCCAAAGATAAGCTGCTCATCCTTAGGGAAAGAGTCAATCACAAGTTTAGCGTTGCTCGAAGTGACCACCACATCTGTCAAGGCCTTCACGTCAGCAGTGGTGTTGACATAGCTCACCACCTTATATCCAGGGTGCTCAGCCTTAAAGGCGGCCAAATCCTCAGCTCTGCAACTGTCAGCGAGCGAGCATCCAGCACCCAAGTCAAGCACGAGCACCTTCTTGTCCGGGCATAGTATCTTGTTCGTCTCGCCCATGAAGTGAACTCCACACATGACAATGATGTCCGCATCAGTCTTAGCCGACCATTGAGCCAACGCAAGCGAATCGCCCACAAAGTCCGCAATGTCCTGAACAGCGCCATCCGTATAATAGTGAGCCAGAATGACAGCGTTCTTCTCCTTGCACATCCTGCGTATCTCTGCATTAAGGTCTATGCCAGACGGAATAGGTTCATCCACATATCCCTTATCTATCCATGATTGCTTTACTTCCATAATATTGCTTTGATTCCTTATATAAAATTCCAATGTATCAGTTATTCGATATACCGCCATTGCAGGCAATGACTGTGCAAAATTACTAAAAAGAGACTACACGCTAAAACTTTTAGACGGTTTTTATCGAATATCCCCACACTCAGGCTCTTTTCCTGCCGGATAGTTGGCCTTCTCGTCATAAACACTTACATTTGCAATATAAAAACATTCCAAGCAGAAGCATAAGCACACAACTGATTTCATGGAAACAGTATCTTCACTCATCAAGATACATTTATATAAAAAAAAACGACTAACTAACATGCCTCACTCAAAACATTGGCTAATTGCCATGCTAACAGCATTCATCCTCCCTGCCAACGCCCAGCACCTCAAGAAAGATTTCGTCAAGCCAAATGAGCAGAGCCAAGCTCGCTTGAATTATGCCATGGCGAGAAATCGCACTTTCAAGAACGATGCTGGCCGATGGATTCTTGAAGCGGAAGACCCATCCACCATTGTGAAAGTCAACACTAACGAAATTGAAATCATATCGCCAAAGGGAGCCACTTTGTGGCTCGACCGGCTTATGGAGGGCAACACCATCATCGAATACGACGCACGCATCATCAGCGACCCAGCCTTCCGTGACGACAAGGACAACATCCGCATCAGCGACCTCAACTGCTTCTGGATGGCAGACCGCTGCGGAGGCTTCGGAGGCAAATTCGCCAACAACTACGCCCTCCAGCTCTACTACATGGGCTATGGCGGCAACTGGAACACGACAACACGCTTCCGCCGCTACACAGGCTACCCTCCTTCCACCGACAGCACATGGCTCCGTCCCGTCATCCTCCGCGAATACACCGACTCTGCCCACCTTCTCAAAGCCGACCACACCTACCATATCCGCCTTGAAGCCATAAACGGACGCGTACGCTACACCATCGACGGTGAACGACTCGTCGACTACGTTGACCCTCACCCCCTGACATGCGGCTACTTCGGCTTCCGCACCACCCTCTCCCATGCCGTCATCTCCAACTTCCGCCACACATCCACCATTCCCGACGCCGCTGGCATACCGCTAAGATGGAT
>JAXJBE010000134.1:0-20333 GCA_036303125.1 Bacteroidaceae bacterium | reverse complement strand
TTTCAGGGTTAGATACATGGCACGCTGAGACGGGACAAAAAGACAGGGTCAGAGACCCTGCCCTGTAAATAGCCCTTTCAGGGCTGGCCATCCGGGATGCATGGTTTGCCATTCGGAACAGGGCTGCCATTCGGAACAGGGCTGCTATTCAGCGGATCTTCCTCAGTTTTTATAGTAATCTTATTCTAATAGTATTGGTATTGTGTGATGTTCTCATAGTGCTTGAGGTCATAGTCTGTATCTGAGCGGTAGATGATGGCAATGCTGTCTATCTGGTAATTTACATGATAGATGCCTCTGATATATTTGTATTCTTTAATTGCTCGGATGATGTGACGTATCTTGTTTTTGTTGATTGCTTGTTCTGGTGTGCCGTAGCGGTCAGAGCGTCTTGTTTTCACCTCGATGAAATGTAAAGTGTTTCCTTTGCGTGCAATGATGTCTATTTCGCATCCTTTGTGGAGATTCCAGTTTTTGTCCAGTATCTGGTAGTTTTGTCTCATGAGGTGAAGAGCTGCTAATTCTTCTCCTGTCTCTCCAAGCTTCAGAGCTTCTTGATGTTTAAGAAGTGATTTCTGCTTTTGTTGTTTTTCTGTTTCTTCTATTTCTTGGTGAGTATAATATCTGTTGAAGGCGGAATAGTGGATTATGGTGCATTTATCTTTGAGATACTCTCCGATGATGCAATAGGATATGCTTTTGAGAAGGTTTCTTTCGTCTTCTATGATTATGATATTATATCCTTTTTCGATGCCGTTATGTATTCTCTTTAATCCTTCTTGAATCTTAGGTATGGCAATGGCTTTACTGTATATAATGCCGTATTCTTTATTACGATAGTCGAAGTTGGCATTGTTGAAGTAGGGAGAAAAGTTCATTGTTGTTACACCTTCTTCTTTTAGCCTTGCTGATTCTTCATTGCTTATGGTGTAGCTGATGTCCAGTATGCAGTTGATGAATCGTTCTCTGACGATGTGTCGGATAGTGTCAATTTGCAAGTTGTTGGCGAGGAGGGTGTAGACGGTATTAGTTGGTATCATGAATGGTTTATGTTTTCAGATGGAATTATGAGAATGTTATCTGGCTGATAAAGTGATTTAATGCAATGTATGTTGGGAATCATGCGTGGTGAATAGAGTTTACCACCCCATTATTTGTTGTATATATGGAACAAGTTCGTCTGCCATCTTTTGGTGTTGCCGTATGGATGGATGGTATGATGCACCGTAGCCGAGTGAACCGTCATGTGGGGTGAGGTCGAATCGGTAGATATTGTTTTCACCTTGTTGCTTGGCGATAGATACAGCTTTGTCCATTGCTTTTCTTGCGGTGTCAAGTTGTTGGTCTTTCATCATGCAGCCTGAGAGGAGTAGGATGGTTGCTTGTGGGTAATGCAGTCTGACTTGACGATAGAGGTTTAGGTATCCGTTGAGAAGGAGGGTGGTGTCCGCTCCTTGTGTGGATGTGTCATTGGTGCCAAGGTTGATGCATACCAGCTCTGGGATGAATCGTGAGAAATCCCATGGTATGGTGTTGTTGTATATGAGGGTGAAGGGGTATTCGGTATTCATGTTGACGCAGTCGCCTGTGGTAGGGCCGTTGTAGTTGCGGTAGACGCCTATACCGCTTCGGGCTACTATGCAGGCTTGTGCTTGTAGGCGGCGAGAGGTTAGTGCAGCGTATGTATAGTAATAGTTGGCAGTTTCTTCTGTGTATGGGTCGGTGGCATTCTCTGCTTCTATGCCGTAGCCGCAGGTGATGCTGTTGCCGATAAATTCGATAGTGTGTTTGTGGGTAGAGGCTGGTCTGATGGCTTTTTGGTTTCTGTCAATAAGGAATCCGCGGAACTCAGGTAGGGATTGGTAGCCTTCATTGATGTATGTGATGGTTAGGGTGTGGAGGCTGGCGGTGTGGAGGGTGTTGGAAATGGTGAATGTATCGTTGTCGGCAAAGGATATTTTGATTGGTGCGTTGTTGTCAACTTGAGCAATGAAATGTCCGCTGTGGGGCTTGGCCTTCATGGCGATGGATGAACCTGTGAAGGATATTCTGATTTCTATGCCAGGGTAGGTGAATCTCGGACGTTCGGCATTGGTGAAGTCGATGCGTCCTGTATATGTTATTGCTGGACTGGATGGCTGGATGAGTTGAGTCTTGCTGAAATTGCATGTGGTGGAGCATGAGGCGGCTGTTGCCATGGTGTCAGCAACTGTGGGCGTGGGTTGTGCGCTTAGTGGAGAGATGGAGGCTAATGTGAAAAGATGGAGGATGATGAATGATGGTTTCATGATAGTGCAGATTGTAGGTATTTGATGGGGATTGTTGTTTTTGCTGTGGCTGGGCTGAATGCAGTGGTAAGGATAAGGTGTGATAGGATAAGTATGGCGGCATAAGTAATAAAGCATTGCCCTTGGCCGCATGTTGCTGCGGTTGGGCAATGCTTTTATATTTGGTGTATTTTATTTCTTTCTCTTTGTGTCTTTTTTGATGCGGATGACAGAAAGAGAATATTGTGGTATGTCGATGGAGAATGAAGGCGCGACGTTGATGGTGCGTGTCTCGTTGGTGTCCCAGTTGCGCTGAGAGTCTGGCTTATCTGCTTTGGATAGGACGGTGAGTTCAGCTGTGGTGGAATGTCCTTCGAGAGCTTCGGCTGGAATGTTGACAGTCAGGGAGGATTGCTTAGGCAGGAGGCTTACAACCTTGATGATGATGTCTCCTGTAACTTCGTCTATGACTACCGATTTGTCGAGTCTTTGTGTCACGTCATTGCCTCCATTGACATTGAGGTCAGAATAAACATAACGTGAACCTGCGTTTTGTCCGAAGGCTCGCTGCACGTAGTAGTTGGCCGTTGGATGTATTTCTGTGTTGTTGAAGTATATGAGGTCCGGATTCCAGTTTGTGTGGCCTTCTTTGGCGAGGAGGGGAGCGTAGGATGACATGACGACGACATCTGCGTTGCGCTCAACGTTGGTGAGGTATGCTGCCTCAACGAGTGCATTGACCACATTGTTGCCCTTTGAAGCCCATTCTCCGAGATACACCTTAGTGCCTTGGCGGTCGTAGTTGTCGTAGTAGTCTCGATGGTGGAAATACCATCCGATGGGGTTGTAGTAGTGTTCGTCCACTATTTCGATATTCTTAGCCTTGGCTTCTTTCCAACCGTATTCATAGTCGCTGCCTTCCCAGAAGGGGCCTACAGTTCCTATGACTGTTATCTCAGGGTGGGCTTTCTTCACTCCTTCGATGAGGAAGTTGTAGCGTTTGAGGAACACATCGCTTATAAGGTCTTCGTTGCCAATGCCGAGATATTTCATGTTGAATGGTTTAGGGTGTCCTGCTTTAGCTCTGAGCTTGGCCAGTTCGGATGTCTTGGGATCTCCGTTTGCCCATTCTATGAGATCGAGCAGTTCTTGGAGATAGCTCTCCATGGTGAGCGGTTTGCCGTTGTAGGTGTATGGTGAAGGTTTTCCGTTGAGTTCTGACTCAAATGGGATGCCTCCTTGCTGTCCGGCACCTCCTTTCCAAGAGTTTTGGCAAGGTACGCCTGCGGCGAGCACAGGGAGGGGTTCTGCACCGATGTCTTCGCAGAAGAGGAAGTATTCGTAGAAACCAAGGCCTCTGGTTTGGTGATAGTTCCATATATTCATGTCTGGCTGTCTCTCCCAAAGTTCTCCTATAGTAGCCTGCCAGTGGTAGATGTTGTCGATGCCTTGGCCGTGTGTGGCGCATCCACCGGGAAAGCGGACGAAGCGTGGGTGTAGGTCTGCTATGACTTGTGCGAGGTCATTGCGGAGTCCGTTGGTGCGTCCGCGGAATGTCTTCTGAGGGAAGAGGGAGATGAAGTCTACGTCTATATTGCCTGTCTGGAGAGGTTCGATGACAAGTTTAGCGTTTGTTGCAGTTGCTGAAGGGATGAGTGTGGCCTTAATCTGTTTCCACTCTGCTGACGCTTTGACTGTTGTTGTTGCTAAAACATTGCCTCCGTCTGCAAGAGATATGCGGATAGTCCCCTTGCCACGAGCGAAGAGGGAGAGGTTGTACTTGTCGCCTTTGTTGAGAGCTATTCCGTCCCATCCTTCATTGATGAGTTTTGCTCCTATGGATGAGGTGAGGAGTGAAGAGTAGTTTGCGTTGTTGGCATGGATGGGATTGGCAGAGTTGATAGTCCATGTGGTGCCTTCACCTTCCAGTTTCCATGCGGTCTTGGAGTTCCATCCTCTGTGGTCGGCTTCTGTGTATTCGAAGTCACGGTTCTGGATGAGTTCAGCATAAAGACCTCCATCGGCTGCATAGCTGATGTCTTCGAAGAAGATGCCCATGAGGTCGCGTGATATGGCCTTCTGATCATTCCATTTGACATTTAGAGTGGCAGATATCTTCTCTTCTTTTTGTGCGAGGTATGCGCCTGATGCAATGAAGTTGTCCCTGTCCCATGAAGCGTTGCGCTCAGCCCTTATTTGCTTGTTGAGCAGATTTTGAAGGCCGCTGTATGGTATGCGGATGACATTGTTCTTTGACTGTTTTTTGTAGTCGTTGAGCACGCTCTCGAATTTTCCCTCATCAATGTATGGGTAGTCTTGTGGCTTCCATAAGGCGAAGTTGTCTGACGATGTGACTGCTATCTGCGGCAGTTTTATGTTGGGTATGAATGTGGCCGTGTAGTTTTTGCCATCGTATGAGAGGATGGGGTAGTGGAGTTTCTTTTCGCTGCCCCATGTGCCGAAGTCGCTCTCGAAGAGGTTGCAGTGGACATGTGTCCAGTGTTGTCCGTCTATGGAATATGCTATTTGAAAGTCGCGCACTCCGTTGCTGACATCTGGCTTGATGTAGACGGAGTCTGGATGATTGGCTTGGATTGGCAGGGACAGTGCTGTGATGATAGCAGAGGCAATGATTTTGTTCATGTGATAAGTGAATTATTGATTGTAAAAAATTGATTATTCTCTTTTCTTAAGAGTAAATGTTGTGTGTGTTGACTCCATCAGTTGTGGCTCGAAGTACAGTTGGTCGCCAGCGTATGCTGTGATGCGTATAGGTGTCACAGTGAGTTTAATGTCTTGTATGTTTGTATTTTTGAATAGCGTGTCGGCTTCTTCAGGTATGGGAATGGAGAATGATTTATTGTCTTGTGAGCTTCCGCATTCGAAAGTGCCTCCGTTGGATATTGAAGGAGATGTGGCGTATGCGTATGTCACTTTGACATATTTGCCTTGGTATTTGAGTTGGAGGTTAGCTTTGATGGTGTCACCTGGTGAGTACTCTGTCTGTCTGAGGCTTACAGATCCCATGACAGGTATTTCTGGTTCCTTGTCATCGTCATCGCAGCTTGTGAGCATTGCTGCTGGGATAAAGGTCATGGCTGCAATCAAAAGTGTTTGTTTGTTCATGTTTTTGTTAATTGTTTAGTTATACTTTATCGATTTACAATACAAAGGTATGAGTTTTTGTGGAATAATCATTACCTTTGTACGGTATTTAATAAATATTTAGCAATATGTTTAGCGGAATAGTAGAAGAATTTGCAACAATCGTTGCTATTGAGAAGGATATGGAGAATGTTCATTTCACTCTCACTTGTTCTTTTGTGGACGAATTAAAGATAGACCAGAGTGTGGCTCATAATGGAGTCTGCCTTACTGTGGTGAAGATAGACGGCGCTCGCTATGTGGTGACTGCAATGAAGGAAACTTTGCTTAGGAGCAATCTTGGTCTGCTCAAGGTCGGAGATAAAGTCAATGTGGAACGCTCCATGATGATGAACGGCCGCTTGGACGGCCATATCGTTCAGGGACACGTGGATCAAACAGCTGTATGTGTTGGTAAGGAAGACCAACAGGGCAGTTATACTTTCACATTTAAGTATACATTTGACAAGTCAATGGCTCGCAAGGGGTATATGACAGTGGACAAAGGCAGTGTTACGGTCAATGGTGTGAGCCTCACTGTATGCAATTCACAGGATGACTGTTTTCAGGTCAACATCATTCCTTATACATACGACAACACAAATTTCCATCAGATAGAAATCGGCACAGTTGTCAATCTGGAGTTTGACATCATAGGCAAGTACATTGCCCGCATCAACAGATTTGAGTAATTGATATCCTGCATGTGGCAACTATGTGTATGAAGAATAGATACAATATGTGGAAAACGACTCTGATGGCATTGGCTATGGCAATTTTTCCTATCGCATCTGTGGCTCAGCAGGTGGTCAATGTCATTGGCGACAGCTATGTGGCCAATCACAAGAGGCCTAAAGAAGAAACGTGGCACTATAAGCTTGCTGCAGAAAAGGGATTGCGCTACAACAATTATGGACGCAATGGCTCATGTGTGGCTTTCGACCGAACGCATGATGGACGCTTCAATTTTGGGCCTGCCATGTGGGTGAGATATACGGAAATGGATTCAGATGCGGACTATGTGATAGTCATTGCTGGCCACAACGATGCGGTTAAGGTTGGCGAGTGTGCTGATTCGCTACGCATGTTCGCCGACTCTTTGGATGTGATGCTAAAAGGTATAAGGAGGCATTGCCCAAAGGCTAAGATAGGGTATGTGACCCCTTGGTATGTTGATCAGAGTGGGTTTGCTAATGTGTGCAAGGTGATAAAGAAAGTGTGCAAACGCCATAGAGTGCCTGTTTTGATGAACTATAGCAGGAATTGCGTGGTTGATGTGAGAGACGCTGAGTTCAGAAAGAGGTATTTTCAGGGGAAGGACGATAGGGCTCATCTTAATGAAAACGGTCATAATCTGTTCTTGCCTGTGGCGAGAGAGTGGTTTGAAAAATATATGGAACGGTGATGTCCTGACTATTTGCTTGTGTATAATACATGCACATGGTTATAATATTCAGTTGCGCAGGAAACAATATTTATCTTTCTCATAAAAAATGCCTTTGTGCAAAAATGTCAAATAATTCGGGCGGTTACTTGACAAATATCTGTTTTGGGGCTGATTTTATTGAAAATTATTAGTCTGTGTCGGCTAAAATTTGTAATTTTGCAACCGAATAGTCCTTTCCCGCATCGTGGGAGAGTGCTTTGTTTTTTCTTTTAAAAGGCATGTGCCTTGTCAGATTATAAATATAGACTTATAAACTAAGATATGAAACATCAGTTACGCAGTTCTGTTTGTACAGAAGGTCGTCGCATGGCTGGAGCTCGTGCGCTCTGGGTTGCCAATGGTATGAAGCGTGAGCAGTTTGGCAAGCCAATCATAGCTATTGTCAATTCTTTTACCCAGTTTGTGCCAGGGCACACCCATCTGCACGAAGCAGGACAGATAGTCAAGGAAGAAATCGAAAAGCTTGGTTGCTATGCGGCCGAGTTCAATACGATTGCCATTGATGACGGAATAGCCATGGGACATGACGGCATGCTTTATTCTTTGCCGTCACGTGACATCATAGCTGACTCAGTGGAATATATGTGCAACGCTCACAAGGCTGATGCCATGATTTGTATATCCAACTGTGACAAGATAACACCAGGAATGCTCATGGCGGCGATGCGTCTGAATATTCCTGCGGTTTTCGTGTCAGGAGGTCCGATGGAAGCCGGCAAGTATAAAGGCGAGAACCTTGATCTTATTGCTGCTATGATTAAAGGTGCTGACCTTACTGTGGATGATAAGGAACTGGCCGAAGTGGAGAATAGAGCATGTCCAGGATGCGGATGTTGCTCTGGTATGTTCACGGCTAACTCTATGAACAACCTTACGGAGGCTATTGGACTCTCTCTCCCTGGTAATGGTACAATACTCGCCACTCATGTCAATCGTCGTGAGTTGATGAAGGCAGCTGCGCGCCAGATTGTGAAGAACGCACTGGCATATTATGAGGAAGGCGATGAGTCTGTACTTCCACGCTCCATCGCTACGCGCACAGCATTCCTCAACGCTATGACTCTTGACATAGCAATGGGTGCTTCAACAAATACAGTTCTCCATCTTCTTGCTGTAGCACAAGAGGCAGGAGTCGACTTTACTATGTCTGATATAGACGCTCTTTCACGCAAGACACCATTCCTCTGCAAACTTGCTCCTAATTCGCAGAAATACTCAGTGCAGGAGTGCGGACGTGCTGGTGGAATGCTCAACCTTCTCGGTGAATTGGCAAAGGGCGGTCTCATTGACACAGACGTGAAGAGGGTCAATGGAGCCACTCTTGCTGAGGACATCGAGAAGTATTCTATCATGAAGGAGACTGTGGAACCTGAAGCTAAACGAATTTATTCAAGTGCTCCTGCAGGTGTTTTCTGCAATCAGCTTGGTGTTCAGAATACTAACTATGAAACACTCGACACCGACCGTGAGAATGGATGTATACGTGACATCGAGCACGCATACACGAAAGACGGTGGCATGGCCGTTCTTTTTGGCAACATTGCTCAAGATGGATGCGTTGTCAAGACAGCAGGTGTGGATGAGAGCATTTGGAAATTCAGCGGACCTGCCGTTGTCTTCGATTCTCAAGAAGATGCGTGCGAAGGCATCCTTGGTGGTAAAGTCAAGAAGGGAGATGTAGTCGTCATCACGCATGAGGGTCCCAAAGGAGGTCCGGGCATGCAAGAAATGCTTTATCCAACATCATATATTAAGAGTATGCATATGGGTAAAGAATGTGCCCTCATTACAGACGGGCGATTCTCAGGCGGCACATCAGGCCTTTCTATCGGACACGTCTCACCGGAGGCCGCTTCAGGTGGCAATATCGGCAAGATTGTTGATGGAGATATTATTGATATAGATATACCAAACCGCTCTATCAATGTTCGCCTTTCTGACGAAGAACTGTCAGTTCGTCCACAACGGCCAGTCAAGCGCAACCGAGTAGTTAGCAAGGCTCTCCGAGCTTATGCCCAAAGCGTGGCAAGCGCAGACAAGGGTGGGGTGAGAATCATTGATTAGTGGCTCGATTTGAAAGCAACGCTTATACTTTAGTAGTTTGATTTGAAGAGCACACTATTACTATTGTATTTATATATTATATCTGAATATCTGACTTATATATCTGTATATTCGGGAAATACAAAAAGAGGAATTTAGTAATGACAGAAAGAATTACAGGTGCAGAGGCAATGATGAAGGCACTTGAACACGAAGGTGTTGATGTGCTCTTTGGTTATCCAGGAGGATCCATCATGCCAACTTATGATGCGCTATACGACTATAAAGACAAACTCAATCATATACTTGTAAGGCATGAGCAGGGTGCTGTTCATGCAGCTCAGGGATATGCGAGGGTCAGCGGTAAGGTGGGATGTGCCATTGTGACGTCTGGCCCTGGAGCAACAAATACGGTGACTGGCATAGCCGATGCCATGATAGACTCAACGCCTATGGTCGTTATATGTGGGCAGGTCGGTGTGGCTATGCTTGGCACAGACGCGTTTCAAGAAGTCGATGTCGTCGGTGTCACATCGCCTATCAGCAAGTGGAGTTATCAGATACGTCGTCCTGAGGATGTGGCTTGGGCTGTGTCTCGAGCTTTCTACATCGCTCGCAGCGGACGTCCCGGTCCTGTTGTGCTTGACTTTGCCAAGAACGCTCAGACTGGAATGGTAGACTACGAACCTGCTGATGTTGACTTTATACGCAGCTATGATCCTGATCCTGACATTGACCTGTACGACATCAAGTGTGCGGCCAAGATGATCAATGACAGCGTCAAGCCATTTGTGCTTGTGGGGCAGGGAGTCGAACTCGGCAATGCAGGAGAGGAACTCAAAGCCTTTCTTGAGAAAGCCGACATTCCTTGTGGAACAACATTCCTGGGGCTCTCAGCCATCCCTTCCGACCATCGTCTCAACAAGGGCATCCTTGGCATGCATGGCAACCTTGGCCCTAACGTGATGACAAATCAGTGCGACCTCCTTATCGCTGTCGGCATGCGCTTTGACGACCGTGTCACGGGCAATCTTGCCACCTACGCTAAGCAGGCCAAGATAATCCATTTTGACATTGACCCAGCTGAGTTCAATAAGAATGTTATGGTTGACCTTAAGGTGCTTGGTGACTGCAAGCGCACATTGGCAGAGGTGACCAAGTATATCGAGCCTACCAAGCACACTTCATGGATTGAAGGTTTTAAACCATACGAAGAGAAAGAATACAATAAGGTCATTGATAAAGCTCTTCACCCGACTGAAGGACCGCTGCTCATGGGGGAAGTCATCCGCAAAGTGAGTGAAGCCAGTGAGAATAAGGCTATTCTTGTGACAGATGTCGGTCAGAATCAGTTGATGGCATGCCGCTACTTCAAGTTCACGCAGAATCGCTCTTGCGTCACTTCTGGTGGTCTTGGCACAATGGGCTTCGGCCTTCCTGCGGCTATCGGTGCGACATTTGGCGCTCCTGATCGTACGGTATGTCTTTTTGTAGGTGACGGTGGACTCCAAATGACAATCCAAGAATTTGGCACAATCATGGAGCAGGGCGCACCTGTCAAGATAATTCTACTTAACAACAATTTCCTTGGCAATGTGCGCCAATGGCAAGAAATGTTCTTTAGCCATCGGTATTCGTTCACTCCAATGAACAATCCAGACTACGAACTTATCGCCAGAGGCTACGGCATTCCGGCCAAGACAGTCGTTGAGCGAGCTGACCTTGACAATGCCATCCAGGAGATGCTGGCCACTCCAGGGCCATACCTGTTGCAATGTGCCATCAAGGAAGAAGATAACGTGTTCCCGATGACACCTCCAGGTGCCAATATCGACGAGATGCTCTTTGAAGCCTGATGCAACGAAGCCAGTCAGAAAAGAGAACCTTCGGAGGGCAGTGTGGAGAATGCACGACGTGCGGCAAGTGCCAGCGAGCACTCGACCGTGCCACACAGAGAGAAGCTGTCCAGCCAACATCCCTGACGAAGGTAAAGCAAGAAACATACAACAATACCTCTATTAGAGAGATGGAGAAGTCCTCCTCCCATAGAGATACTGACACATCAAAAGTTTCACATCCATATATGGAAAAAGATAATACAGAAAAGTTATATACTTTCCTCATCTATTCGGAGAACGTTCCAGGACTTCTCTCCCAGATATCAGCAGTCTTCACGCGCCGACAGGTGAATATCGAAACGCTGAACGTATGTGCATCCAGTACACCAGGTGCTCACAAGTATACTATCACGGCATATTGTGATGAGCACATGGCTCAAATGCTGACTGCCCAGATGGAGAAACGCATAGAAGTGCTGCAAGCCAACTATTACACAGATGAGGAATTGTTTACCAATGAGACAGCGCTTTTTAAAATCTCAACATCCATCATGCTCAGCAACCGAGATGTGAGTAGGCAAGTGAGACTACATGACGCACGCATTGTTGAGGTCAACACGACATACTCTGTCATCGAGATAAGCGGCATGACTCAAGAGATAATAGATCTCTATGACGCACTGAAGAGTCTTGACTGCGTATTGCAGTTTGTGCGCACAGGACGCATCTGCATTACAAAGAGTCGCACGGAGCATCTTGACGAATATCTCGCATCAAGAGAAATGAAAAGGCAGGCAGCAAATCAAGAGAAATGAATAATCAAGAGCTTAGCTCCAGTATAGGCTGCTGCTATTATCTGCAGGAACTATAGTTTATGCTCCTTTTACAGTATCTGTTGATTCAATAGCTTCAATCTGAAATCTGAAAATAGAATTCAATTAAATAATAACCCGCAGGGTGAGATGATGAATTTGGCAATGGCAAATGCACTTCCTCCTCTGCACAATCAAAAACACAACTAAAACAAAATGGCAAAAATGAATTTTGGTGGCGTTATCGAAGAGGTAATGACACGTGAAGAATTCCCACTTGACAAGGCTCGTGAGATTCTCAAAGACGAGACAATTGCAGTAATCGGTTATGGAGTCCAGGGTCCAGGTCAGGCATGCAACCTCCGCGACAACGGTTTTAACGTAATCGTTGGTCAGCGTCAAGGCAAGACTTTCGAGAAGGCTATCAATGACGGATGGGTTCCAGGCGAAACACTCTTCTCTATCGAAGAGGCAGCAGAAAAGGGTACAATTGTAATGTGTCTTCTCTCAGACGCAGCCGTAATGTCTGTATGGCCTACTCTCAAGAAGTATCTCACTCCTGGCAAGGCTCTCTACTTCTCTCACGGTTTCGCCATCACATGGAACGACCGCACAGGTTGTGTACCATCAGACGATATCGATGTCATCATGGTTGCGCCAAAGGGTTCAGGCACATCACTCCGCACAATGTTCCTTGAGGGACGTGGCCTTAACTCTTCATACGCCGTGTATCAGGACGCAACAGGCAAGGCTCTTGACCGCACACTCGCTCTCGGCATCGGTATCGGTTCTGGCTACCTGTTCGAGACAACATTCCAGCGTGAGGCCACATCAGACCTCACAGGCGAGCGCGGTTCACTCATGGGTGCTATTCAGGGTCTTCTCCTCGCTCAGTACGAGGTGCTCCGTGAGAACGGACACACTCCATCTGAGGCCTTCAACGAGACTGTAGAGGAACTCACACAGTCACTCATGCCACTCTTCGCTCAGAAGGGTATGGACTGGATGTATGCTAACTGCTCTACAACAGCTCAGCGCGGTGCTCTCGACTGGATGGGTCCATTCCACGATGCCATCAAGCCAGTTGTTGAGAAACTCTACAACTCAGTTAAGACGGGCAACGAGGCTCAGATATCTATCGACGCTAACTCTAAACCTGACTATCGCGTAGGTCTTGAGAAGGAGCTCGCCGCTCTCCACGAGTCAGAGATGTGGCGCACAGCTGAGGTTGTACGCCAGCTCCGTCCAGAGAACAACTAATTGTTGATATGGAAAGCGTCTCGCACATGATGACTATTCACATCGCGCAGTGGTGTTGATAAGCCAAGCATGTCGAGCAAGTTGCAATACAGGGGTCTTGAAAGGGCAAACCTTTCAAGACCCCTTATTCTGTTCAATACCATGAAACAAACTTCCTTACTATTACTATTAAGCAGAGTCTGTTCACTTGATAGGATATATAATAGTGTCTTTATATTTTCTCTGGTTATTAAAATGACAGTCATGACTGGCGAAGCGCAGGAATTATTAGCGTATTTTATCATTTAGCGCTTAATTATTTTGAGATTATTCGGATTTGTATTACCTTTGTTGGCAGAACGAAACTTAAAACCTATTTATTGAATATGAGAAAAACACTAATGATGCTGTCGCTCTTCGCGGCGACACTATTCTCCTCACCAGCACAGGCGCAGAAGCCTGGCACGTTTGAGGCAGGAGAAGGCACATTCCTTCTCAATGGGCAACCTTTCGTTGTGAAGGCTGCAGAAGTGCATTATCCACGTATCCCCCGACAATATTGGGATCATCGACTCAAGATGTGCAAAGCTCTTGGCATGAACACAGTCTGCATTTATATCTTCTGGAACATCCATGAGCAGAAAGAGGGTCAGTTTGACTGGAGCGGCAACAATGATGTGGCCGAGTTTTGTCGTCTCGCGCAGAAGAATGGCATGTATGTCATCGTGCGTCCTGGCCCATACGTATGTGCAGAATGGGAAATGGGCGGTCTGCCATGGTGGCTCCTCAAGAAAAAAGACATCAAGCTCAGAGAGAGAGACCCATACTTCATGGAGCGCGTCAAGATTTTTGAGACAGAAGTGGGCAAGCAGCTCTCACCCCTTACCATCCAGAATGGTGGACCAATCATCATGGTTCAGGTTGAGAACGAATACGGTTCCTATGGTGTCGACAAGCCATACGTGAGCGAGATACGTGACTGCCTCCGCAATGTGGGCTTTGACAAAGTAGCTCTCTTCCAGTGCGACTGGGCAAGCAATTTCCTCAACAATGGTCTTGATGACCTCGTCTGGACGATGAACTTCGGCACGGGTGCCAATATCGACGAGCAGTTCCGCAAGCTCAAGGAGGTAAGACCCAATTCCCCTCTCATGTGCTCAGAGTTCTGGAGCGGATGGTTTGACAAGTGGGGAGGCAAGCACGAGACACGTTCGGCAGAAGCTATGGTGTCCGGTCTCAAAGAGATGCTGAGCAAGAATATCTCATTCTCCCTCTACATGACCCATGGAGGAACTTCTTTCGGCCACTGGGCAGGAGCCAACTCGCCAGGATTCGCTCCTGATGTGACAAGCTACGACTATGATGCGCCAATCAATGAATATGGGCAAGCGACAGAGAAATACTTCGAGCTCCGCAACATGCTCCAGGGATTCAGCGACAGGAAACTGCCTGCGGTGCCAAAAGCTATGCCTATCATCACGGTGCCCGCCTTCGAGTTTAAGGAATATGCGCCCCTCTTCGAAAATCTGCCTGCCGCCATCCAGAGCGAGCAGATTAAGACGATGGAAGAGTTTGACCAGGGATGGGGCAGCATAATGTACAGCACCATCCTCCCGAAACTTGAGGGACAGAGCAAGCTCCGCATTGAGAAGGGGCACGACTATGTGCAAGTGTTCATGGACGGTAAGTATATAGGGGCCCTTGACCGCCGCAACGGAGACAAAGACCTCGTCCTCCCGTCAGCTCGCAAAGGTTGCCGACTCGACATCCTTGTTGAGGCCATGGGACGCATCAACTTCGGCAGAGCCATCAAGGACTTCAAGGGAATAGAAGGCACAGTAGACCTCACCATCAATATTGATGGCAACGACTTCACAGCTCAGATGAAGAACTGGAAGAACTACCTCTTCCCCGACACATACGAATACTGCAAGCAGCAGGTTTTCAAGCCTCTCGCATCCCTCCAGCCTCGCCATAACGGCGACCGCGTGCCAGGCTACTACCGCGCTACATTCAACCTGAAGAAGACTGGTGACACTTTTCTCAACTTTGAGACATTCGGCAAGGGACTCGTCTATGTCAACGGCTATGCCCTCGGACGAATCTGGGAGATAGGCCCTCAGCAGACTCTATACTGTCCGGGCTGCTGGCTCAAGAAGGGACAGAACGAAATCATCGTGATGGACATCATCGGTCCTAACGAAGCAAAGAGCGAAGGTCTCGACAAGCCTATCATAGACAAGCTCCTGCAGTCCGAACCGCCCATTCACCGCCTGGAAGGTCAGAACCTCGACCTCTCAGGAGAGAATACTGCCGCTGCAGGCAGCTTCAAGGCAGGCAATGGATGGCAAGAAGTGAAATTCTCTGCTCCTCAGACAGGACGCTACGTGTGCCTCGAAGCTCTCAACAATCATAACGGAGACGAGTATGCGTGCATAGCCGAACTCTACCTCCTTGATGAGAATGGCGAGCGTCTCTCACGCGAACCATGGCGCATCAGCTATGCGGACAGCGAGGACATCGTCACAGGCAACCGAGCAGGCGACAAGATTTATGACCTTCAAGAGTCCACCTTCTGGTCAACTGTCAAAGGCGTCAAGTTTCCTCACCAGATAGTCATCGACCTTGGCAAGGAGCGCACAGTTACAGCTCTCCAGTATCTTCCACGCATGGAGAGCAATGTGCCAGGAGCCATCAAGGACTATAAGATTTACATTAAGAAAGCCGCTTTCAAATATTGAAATCCTCTATATGCAGTACAAGCTCTGATAGATTCACAGATGCAAACTGCATGTGAGCCATCAATAACATACAGCAGAGCCGAGACGCACTTTAGCGTCACCTCTATATGAAATAGCAAGAGCGAGGAGTGCAACATAAGCATCTCCCCGCTCTTGCTATTTTCCTTGAAGAATATAGTGTTTGACAGTTTTTTGATTGGCTGGCCTCGCAATCGCAACAAGAAAGATTCGCATCCCCAGAATGGCAGTAAAGTGGTAGTCCGCAAGTCAGATAAGACTCCTGATGACCTTGCATGGATTGCCAGCTGCGATACAGTCAGACGGAATGTCGTGCGTGACCACACTGCCAGCTCCGATGACAGTACGGTCGCCTATCGTCACGCCTGGACAGACTGTGACATTGCCGCCAAGCCAGCAGTCCTCACCGATTTTTATAGGATATGCTGACTCTATCGTCTTGCGCCGTTGCATATAGTCTATAGGATGCTGTGGAGTATAGAGAGAGCAGTTCGGACCTATCAAAGTGTGACTTCCGATGGTGATGCTTCCAGAGTCAAGGAACGTGGCATTGTAATTGATAAATACACCTTCTCCCAAGTGCAGGCCGTTTCCGTGGTCACAATGAAAAGGAGGCAAGATGGTCACAGAGCCTGGCACATCAGGTATCATTGCTTCCATTGCCTCACGGTAGCCCTCATTATCCATGCCCAGCTTGTTGAATCTCTCGCATGCCAGTCGGGAGTGTCTCAAGCTGCTGTCTATCACAGGGTCAGTCCAGTCATACATCATGCCAGAGCACATCTTCTTCCACTCCGTCATGTCTTCCTCTCCGTGGGCAGATTCCTCATCTTTGAGATCTTTCAACAGTTTACACGCCAGGGGATGTCCCAGCTCGGCAGCTTTGGCGAGCATTTCCTTAGCTTTCCGAACATCCTTTTTGACACATTCACCTTTTAGAAATCTGCGCCCTACGGAAAACAATGTCTCCGCGTCTAATTCATACATGTCACTATTACAGTTCATACAGATTGATTTTATAGTCTTTATTTATAGATTGTCTCAGCATCCCTTTCCGTGCGTGTCTTCTGGTACTGCAGTTTATGCTTGCTGGCACAGGGGTGCCTGTCACTTTCTACTGCAATGTATGTTAGTCACTACTGTCTTGAAAACCTTGATAATCTGATGCAAAAGTACGAATAAAAGTCTAATCATCAATCATTATAAAGCAAAAAACGGGTGCGAAACTTGAGTTTAACGGAGACTTATCTTCGGCACGTATAGAAGCAGACGTTTTTCTATGCTAAGCCCAACACCCTTCGGGAGCAGGCTCACAAGTACTTGGGAGCTTGCTCCCGAGGGGTTGGGAGCAAGCCCACGAGGGGTGTTGAGCTTGCTCGTTTAGAGTTTTGGGCTTGCTGGCTCGGGATTGTGGGCTTTTTAGTATACAACCATGTCCATCATGATGTCATGGCTCTCGCATGGGATGTCGCTGACTATCTGGAAGGGGAAGGCGAGGCCAATCTTCTTGCATCTGATGTGGGGCAGGAGGCGGTCGTAGTAGCCTTTGCCTCGGCCAAGCCGTTTGCCGTCTGATGTGAATGCCATACCGGGGATGACGGCGAGGTCGATGTTGGAGTAGTCGGTGAAGATAGGGCCTGTGGACTCTGAGATGCCGAAGCTGTCTGATGTGTGCAGGTGAGCTTCGCCGGTGTAGACATGCAGCTCAAGGTCGCTGCCGATGACGGTGGGCAGGAGGATGGTGTATCCCTCTTTGTGCAGCTGGCAGATAAGGCGGACGGTGTTGACCTCGTCAGGCAGAGAATGATAGAGGAGAATCGTGTGTGGAATCTCCTCTTTTCTGATTATGTCATGCAATGAAGTGGTGGCTATGGTGCTGAGCTGGTTGAGCTGCTGTGGCGTATGCTCTCTTTTTCTTGCCCGCATCAGTTGCCTTAATTCCTTCTTGTCCATTGAGCGTTGGTTTAGTCTGTTTGTTTTTGAATAGTTCTACGGCTTTGTCAATCGTCTTGTCGCGATGGTTGAGATACTGCATGTAGTCGTTCATCTCGAGCATGTTGTATATGATTGAGCCGTAGACAGCTCTTTCGAGGAGTGGCTTTGATTGCAGTATCATGTTGTTGCGCCGTCTGATGCCTTTGCTGTCTGCAAAGCGTATGAACTGGTCCATGATGTTTTTGCGACGCAGGTGTTTCTCCATGTCTGCCGCATTGGTGTAGGCGTTGAGTTCTTCGCGGTTGTTGTCTGTATACTCGAAGCAGAACTGTGCGATGGTGCCTTTGGATACGCACTCTGAGTAGTATGGTGTGAAGGCTGTGGTGTCTTCTGCCACGAAGTAGTCGGGCATGATGCCTCCTCCGCCGTAGACGATGCGTCCGATGCTTGTGTGGTATTTCTCGCCTGTCTGGTGGATGCTGTCTTGTGAGAAGAATTCGCCTCGCTCGTATCGGGTGATGATGTCCATCTCGTAGTCTTTGGACTGTCCCTTGACGTATGGTTTCTGGATGCATCGTCCGGATGGGGTGTAGTAGCGGGCTATGGTGAGGTGTATCATCGAACCGTCGCTGAACTCTATAGGTTGCTGCACGAGTCCCTTGCCGAAGGAGCGCCGTCCTACGATGACTCCGCGGTCATTGTCCTGGATGGCTCCCGAGAATATTTCTGAGGCTGAGGCGGATGTCTCGTCGATGAGGACGATGAGGGGGAGGTGCTGGTATGAGCCTCTCCCGTCGCTCTTATATTCTTCTCTGCGTGAGCGTCTGCCTTGGGTGTAGACAATCAGCTTGTCTTTGGGCAGGAACTCGTTGACCATCTGTATGGCTGCTGAGAGATAGCCGCCTCCGTTGCCTCGCAGGTCGATGATGAGTCCGTTGAAGCCTTCTTGCTCAAGCTGGGCGAGTGCCACAAGCAGTTCGGCATAGGTCGTTTCGCCGAAGTTCTTGATTTTGACATATCCCAGGTCATCGTTGATCATGTATGTGGCATCGACGCTCTTGAGGGGTATGTCGCCTCTTACTACTGTGAAGTGCAGTGGTTTCTTGTGTCCGTGGCGCAGCACTCCGAGCTTGACCTTGGTGTCCCTGTCGCCTTTGAGGCGGTGCATGGTCTCTTCGTTGGTGACTTCTTTGCCCACGTATGGTTTGTCGTCGACGGATATTATTTTGTCGCCTGCGAGGAGTCCGACTTTTTCTGATGGTCCTCCCTTGATGATGCCAGTGATGCGCACGGTGTCTTCTCTGATGACAAACTGAACGCCTACTCCGCAGAAGGAGCCCTTGAGGTCTTCGTGTGCCGTCTTGGCATCTTTGGAGGTGATGTATGTGGAGTGGGGGTCGAGTTCTTCGAGTATCTTGGGCATGGACTGCTCAACGATGTTGGCTATGTCGACGGTGTCAACATATTGGTCGTCTATGATGTGCAGAAGGTCGTTGAGCTTGTTGGACGATGTGTTGATGATATTGAGTCTGTTGCCTGCGTAGCGGTTGGCGAAGAAGGTGCCTATGATGACTCCCAGGATGACACTCACGGCTATGATGAGGGGCATCCATCTGTTGTTTCTGTTGATGTTGTTCATGTTGCTTTTAATCGTTCTTGTCCGAGTCGTTGAGTTCTATGTAATCGATTTCTATGCCTGCTTTCTTCATTAGCTGAAGTCCGTCTTCGAGTCTGTATTTTTCAGAGTATACCACTCGTTTGATGCCTGCTTGGATGATGAGCTTCGCGCATTCGATGCAGGGTGATGCTGTGACGTAGAGGGTGGCTCCGTCGCTTGAGTTGTTGGAGCGTGCCAGTTTGGTTATTGCATTGGCTTCGGCATGGAGCACGTAGGGGTAGGTGGAGTTGCTCTCGTCTTCACACACATTCTCGAATCCGGACGGGGTGCCGTTGTATCCGTCGGAGATGATGGCCTTGTTCTTGACGACGAGCGCTCCCACTTGCCGGCGTTTGCAGTAGGAGTTTTCTGCCCAAATGCGTGCCATGCGCATGTAACGGCAGTCGAGGTTGTATTGTTTGTCGTCCATAGACATAGATATAATATGGTTATTGGATTATTATGTATGTTTGATATTGTTTCCCGATGAGGGGGAGATTGTTTCGCTCAGTTGATGACTTTATCTCTTGATGCTCCAAACAAGACGATGTTGTCGTTGTCTTGCTTGAGCTGGAGGAAGTCGGCTCCGCTGGTATACCTGGTGGTGTTGGCCACGATGTTGTATATTTGTTTGTCGAAGGGCTTGTCGAGGTCTGCCGGCTTGGTCAGCTTGAGTGTCAATGTTTGCTTGCCTGCGTCAGCTTCCCATGTGCCGCTGAAGGGTTTGCCTTCAGACATCATGCCGGTGAAGGTGCCTGAGGAGAATGTGATGTAGTATGCCTTGGAGCCTGCTGGGGTGTAGAAATTCTTTATCTCGCTGTTGAGTTTTTTCCCGTTGACAGTTGCGCCGTTCATATACCATGTCCGGCCGATGAATATCTCGTCAATGTCGTCTTCGTTGCTGCAAGCTGTTATGAGTGGCAGGGCTGTGAGGATGGCTATGAGGGTGAGGAGGGTGGAGAGAATCTTTTTCATGTTTTGCATGTTGGTTTTATTGCTTGATGCCATTGCGCTGGAGCAAGGCTTCAATGGTTGGTTTTTGTCCTCTGAATCGTGTGTAGAGGGTCATCGGGTGCTCTGTGCCTCCGCGTGAGAGTATGTTGTCTCTGAAGCTTTGGGCTGTGGCGGGGTCGAAAATGCCGTTTTGCTTGAAGAGAGAGAAGGCGTCGGCATCGAGCACTTCTGCCCATTT
>JAXJBE010000133.1:0-2898 GCA_036303125.1 Bacteroidaceae bacterium | reverse complement strand
GGGAAATAAATTCGTGTTTGACAAGGATAAAAAGCAACAACTATGGCTATGCCGCCGCCATCAGTTGAAAAAAGACCAATGCCAGAAGAGCCTGCAATGGGTCTACGGTGGCTCTATCGTGCCTCCGTTGTGACTCCGTTATGCCTCCGTTGTGACTCTAATATTCAGAAGAGGAGCATCAGAGGTAGAACGGAGACACAAGGGAACAACCTGCCATAAGCAAGTGCTCAATTCAAAAAACGGCTTCGACCGCATCCGTTTGCTTAAGGGGTGTTCTATAAATTAGTATTTATGTTTTTATCGAGGCTCCCCCCTTAAATTCTATAATCGCAAGAATTATCATGGCACTTTTAAACCTTTATCTCTTCTGGCAGTCATACTGAACAGTAATCACAATCAAGGGAACAATAATACCTATATCAAAACATGACTGACAGCAATGCCAGCAGCAACGAATATGAAACATACAAAGCAACGACTCCTCATCTCTGCACTATGCACGATGGCCATTGCAGCACAGGCGCAGACTCTCGTCAAAGGCAAAGTAATAGATAGTGAAAATGGTGAATCGCTTGTGCGAAGTTCTGTGATGATCATGACACAGGACAGTGTCCGCATGGTGACTGGCGGTACGACCGACAACGGTGGAGCGTTCAACATCAAGAATGTAAAGGACGGAGCGTATGTTGTCAAAGTGTCATACATCGGTTACCATGACTTTTATCGCAAGATAGAAGTGAACAGCAGCGAGAATAAAGGTTCGCTCGCTGTTGGTACCGTAATGATGACGCCCAACAGCATCGAACTGAAGCAAGCAGTGGTGACAGCCCAGATGAAGGAAGTTGAGGTGAAGGAAGACACCCTCATCTTTAATGCAGACGCTTTCAAGGTGCCTGAGGGAAGTGTGCTGGAGGATCTCATCAAGAAGCTGCCTGGCGTAGAGATAACTGACGGAGTCATCAAAGTCAATGGCAAGACGGTGCAGAAGATACTCGTGGGCGGAAAGGAGTTCTTCGGCAACGATAAGAACATGTCCCTCAAGAATCTGCCATCTGAGATAGTAGACAAAGTGAAGACATACGACAAGCAGTCTGACTTCAGCCGCATCACTGGTATTGATGACGGCGAGGAAGAGACTGTCATAGACCTCACTATAAAGAAAGGAATGCAGCAGGGATGGTTTGGCAATGTCAACGCGGGAGTGGGCTCAGAAGAGAGATACGCTGGACGTGCCATGCTGAACCGTTTCTCAGAAAAGATGCAGGGCAACGTGCTCGGCCAGCGCAACAACACTGGAAACAACGGCAACAACACCAATCAGCAGGTTGGAGGCCGGTTAGTATTAGATTTGGACAAACTGGAGGTTGGAGGCAACATGCGTTACAACTGGAACAAGAGCACTAATGTGAGCCGCAGCAGTTCGCAAAACTTCACTACCTCCAAAGCGTCATTCAGCAACAATGCAAGCAGCAGCACAAGCCACAACAGCAACATCAACGGCGACTTCAAGATAGAGTGGAAGATAGACACGCTCACCACCCTTCTCTTCCGCCCTAATTTCTCCACGGGAGACTCTGACAACTCAAGCAGAAGCTCATCTGCCACATTCAACGATGACCCCTACCAGAACGGGGTGCATGACCCTCTGAATCAGATGGAGCTGATAAGCGACGACATCAAAATCAATGAGAATACCTCCAAGAACAGAAGCGAGGGAGACAACTACAACGTGAGTGTCAACCTGATGCTCAACCGCCGTCTGAAAGGGAATCCATGGTTTGGTCCGGCAGCGGTGAAAGGCACCAGCGGACGCAACATCAGCCTGCAAGTCAACGGTTCGACGAGCAGCAACAAGAACAAAAGTTTCAATTATTCCAATGTCATATACCACCAGAGAGGAGACTCCACCGACTTGACCTACCGCTACCGTTACACCCCCTCAGACAACAAAAGTTACAGATTTGGAATGACCTACTCAGAGCCTATACTGCGCAACCTCATCGCCCAGGTGAACTACAGCTACAACTATTCCAAGCGCCATTCGGATGGCCAAACTTATGATTTCGGCAAAGTAGACGAGATTGGCAAGGAACTATGGGAACAATACGGGCAATTCGGGCTGCTTGCGCCCAATTACCTTGAGTTTCTGGATGACTCCCTGTCTCGATACACAGACAATATAAACAAGACTCACAACATAGAGTTTTCGCTGAGATACATCACCTCCATGCTCAATATAAGCGCAGGCGTGAGGGTAGATGCACAAAACCAGAAAATGATCTACCAATATCAGGGATTAGACACCATTGCGAGCAGAAACATCTCCCGCATATCCCCGACTCTCAACGCAAGGCTCAGGTTTTCCAAGCAACATACTCTGAGACTGAGGTATAGAGGCAATATGACCCAGCCAGAGATGACCGACCTTTTCACACTGACAGACAACAGCAATCCGCTCAACATCCGCGAGGGAAACCCGAATCTGAAGCCATCGTTCACAAACAATATCAATGTTGACTACAACAGATACTTCGAACTGACACGGCAGTCGCTAAATGGAAATATGAGCTTTTCAACAACAAGCAACAGCATAACCAACCGAACGGAGTATAACGAGGAGACAGGTGGACAGACCAGCCGTCCAGAGAACATCAACGGAAGATGGAACATGTCTGGCAATATAGGCTTCACCACACCCCTCTTCTGCGAACAATTATTGCTAAGCAGCAACACCTCTGGCTATTACTCCAACAGCCCTGCCTACGTGTATCAGAACAAGGAGACATTCAAAAACAACGTCAAGCAAACCTCCCTTGGCGAGAACATGAGCATCACGCTGCGCTTCAACAACTTCGATGTGCGAGCCAGTGGACGCATCAATTGGAACAAGTCTGAGAG
>JAXJBE010000132.1:0-5921 GCA_036303125.1 Bacteroidaceae bacterium | reverse complement strand
GGCGAGCCATTCCCTGTATACTACAAGCATGGCATTCCAACCATGATACCAGAAGAGTGCCTGCCCGTCTGTCTGCCTGCCGTGGATAAGTTTCTCCCAACAGAATCAGGCGAGCCACCACTCGGCAACGCTACCGTGTGGGCATGGGATGAGGCAAACAAGACCATCGTGGACAAAAGCCTCATAGACGACAAGACCGTCTTCCCTATCGAGCTCTACACCATGCCTGGCTTTGCCGGCAGTTCAGCCTACTATCTCCGCTACATGGATCCCAACAACGATGCAGCGCTCGTCAGCAAGGAAGCCGACACATACTGGCAGAACGTTGACCTCTATGTCGGCGGAAGCGAGCATGCCACAGGCCACCTCATCTACAGCCGATTCTGGAATAAGTTCCTCTTCGATCTCGGCATCTCCTGCAAGGAAGAGCCATTCCAGAAACTCATCAACCAGGGCATGATACAAGGACGCAGCAACTTCGTCTACCGCATCAAGGACACCAATACTTTCGTCTCTCTCGACAAGAAGGACGGCTACGATGTGACACCTATACATGTAGATGTCAACATCGTCAGCGCAGATGTTCTCGATGTGGAAGCCTTCAAGGCATGGCGTCCTGACTATGCAGACGCAGAGTTCATCCTCAACGATGAAGGCAAGTACATCTGCGGATGGGCAGTAGAGAAGATGTCCAAGAGCATGTTCAATGTGGTCAACCCTGACATGATTGTGGAGAAGTTCGGAGCAGATACGCTTCGCCTCTACGAGATGTTCCTCGGCCCAGTAGAGCAGAGCAAACCATGGGATACCAACGGCATTGACGGTTGTCACCGCTTCCTCAAGAAACTGTGGAAATTCATGACAACCGATGAAGGCACCATAGCCACCACAGACGAAGTCCCAAGCAAAGCAGAGCTCAAAGCACTCCATACACTCATCAAGAAGGTATCAGGCGACATAGAGCAGTTCTCCTACAATACTTCAATCGCAGCTTTCATGGTCTGCCTGAACGAGCTCACCAAAATCAAAAGCACAAGCCGTGAGATCAAGGAATCGCTCACCATCCTTCTCGCGCCGTTCTGCCCCCACCTCTGCGAGGAACTCTGGCAGTTGCTTGGCCACGAGACAAGCGTATGCGATGCTGCATGGCCAGCCTTCAACGAGGATTACCTCAAGGAAGACAGCATCAAGATGATGGTGGCCTTCAACGGCAAGGCACGCTTCCAGCTCGAATTCCCAGCAGGCATCAGCAGAGAGGAGGCAGAAAAAGCCGCTGTCGAGAATCCTCAAGCAGCCAAATGGATGGAAGGATTCACCGTGGCCAAAGTCATCGTTGTGCCAGGTAAGATGATCAATATCGTGCTGAAAAAATAATCATCCTCGCATCATATTATCCGTTTCCCCTATGACAACTATATCCAAGTCATACGTATTCAACGAACTCAAGGATTACGCCCTCATCGCAGCGGGCGTAATCCTTTATGCTATAGGAGTAACTGTCTTCATGCTGCCCTACAGCCTCACTACGGGCGGTGTGGCCGGCGTGTCATCAATCATCTATTATGCCACGGGCATAGAGGTGCAGGTGACTTACATCATCATCAATGCCATCCTTCTCATAGCTGCCATCAAGGTGCTCGGCATCAAGTTCTGCATCAAGACCATCTATGCCGTCTTCCTTATGACCTTTGTCCTGTGGCTCTTCCAGCGCATCATCGAGAGACCTGACCCCAGCAATCCTGGCCACATGATATTGCCTCAGCTCATAGGCAACGAGTCGTTCATGGCCTGCGTCCTCGGGGCTATTCTCTGCGGTTCAGGGGTCGCCCTATGCTTTGAGAGCAACGGCTCAACAGGCGGCACAGACATCATAGCTGCCATCGTCCACAAATACAAACCAATGTCACTCGGCTCAGTCATCATGGCTTGTGACATCGTCATCATCTCTTCCTGCTACTTCGTCTTCCACGACTGGTTTAGGGTCATCTACGGCTTTGTCATGCTCATCATCTGCTCCATCACCATCGACTACTGCATGCGCCAGCGTCAGCAGTCTGTGCAGTTCATGATATTTTCGCGCAATGCAGAAGCCATAGCCGATGCCATCGTCAGCACACACCATGGTGTCACCATGCTTGAGGGGGAAGGATGGTACACTCATACAGACCGGAAGGTTGTCATCAGCGTCATCCGACGTCGCGAACAGGCCACCATCCAGCGCATGATAAAAGAGATTGACCCCTATGCCTTTGTCAGCATGACAGATGCAAGCGGTGTGTGGGGCGAAGGATTTGACATAATGAAAGTCAGCCGCGACAAGAAAGCGAAGGCAAAGAAGGCAGCTCGCATCCTCGTCTGCGCCACCAACAATGCCACAAAGATTGACACAGCACGTACAGCTCTTGAAGACAAATATGACGTGCGCTCTCTCCTCCAGATAGGCTGTGACACTCGCAAAGAATTCTATTCCGTCATTCTGGGTCAAGAACCCCACAAACGCCTGTCCTTCGTCAAGCGATTCTTTGGCTTCGACACATTCTACATGGACAAAGACGGCAAGGTGACATTGGTCGAAGGCGATTACACATTTGCGGAGTACCAGTTCAGCGAATATGCCAGCCTCGAAGACATGAAGAAGTATCTTGACTCACGCGGCAAGAAAAGCAACTAACTCGATATCACATGCGTTAGAGCCTTAGCGTATTGTTCCGCCTTGCGCTCTGGTTTCATGGGATAAGCTCTCGAACTGCTGGGCATGCGGTAGAGACGAATCCGCCGACCTTGATATTCAACCTCAGCATACGCTCCTACCTTAGGCTCACCCACACCGAAGCGGCGGCATAAGATAGTAGTAGCCAGTTGTCCAGCCGTGATGATAGTATGGCATAGGGGCATTTGGCTGAGCAAAGCCTCCACATCAGTCTCTTCTACAATCTCAAGGTCCTTGTCGGATGCAGTATTTTTAGTGCGCACAACCTTGGTGGCTGTGTCATACATGGCTATACCCTTTCCGCGCAGAAAAGCCTCGATGCGAGACTGGTCAAACCTCTTTTCTCCCTCTACGACAAAGTGATTCTTGTCAGCAAAGAAGATGATGCCCATGATGCGCCACATGTCATTCTGGAAATTGGGGTAATAGAATGGCATGCACCATCGTCGCGCGGCTGGAGGGAAGGTGCCAAGCATCAGGATGCGAGCATCCTCTGGGATAAAGGGCTCAAACGGGTGGCTTTCTATTATATTATAATCTGTTATGTCCGTCATAGCTTATCTTAATACGCTAATACATTATTATATCATGGTTAAGAAACTCCTATTGCTGCTCATCGCCCTTGCGATGGCAGTTGTTAGTCAAGCCCAGTCTGCTGCGCCGCAGCTGGAGTTCGTGCTCGAACTAAAGGTTCGGGTGGCGCAAGGCTATAGTGTTGGCAAGACTGTAGCAGGTGACAGGTTTGTCATACCAATCATTGGCGGCACGTTCGAAGGTCCGGAAATCAAGGGAGAGGTGCTCAGCGGCGGTGCTGACTATCAACTCATCAATACTGACAAGGGGCGCACAGACCTTGAGGCTATTTATTGTATAAGGACGGATGACGGAGTGAACATCCACGTGCGTAACCGTGGCCTCATCGCTGGCGACTATTTCTATTGTTCACCTCAGTTTGAGGCACCGCTTGACAGCAAGTATGGTTGGATTAACAATAACATTTATGTATGCCGTCCCACGGGTTTTGGCGAGGGAGAAATACGGCTCGGAGTGTGGAGAGTGTGTGATGGAAGTGCTCCAGACAAGTAATCTTTAGCATCCTTAAATACTTGTCGAATCCATAAACACAGGTGCAGACTTTGCTCTGGTGACGCATGCTATCACTCTTAAAAGTGCAATTCCTCGCCAAGCCAAAGTAAGTGAGCTGCACTTGGGTCTTTGGGCTTAACTCAACATGAAAAAGAATCGAAGGCAAGCCTTTACTTGCATCATTTCCAGTTTTTTAAGAGCATCAAAGGCTTTCACTTGAACAATGCGTCCATAACACTTTGCGCCCACTCATCCTTCATGTCCAATGCTTTCTGCAGATTAGTCTTAGCACTTTCCTTGTCGCCAAGCTGGAATTGGGCATAACCTAAGATGCGGTAGGTGTCAGAAATCGAGGGGTCAAGCGATATCACTGTCTGGCATGTCTTTACACAGTCTTCCAGCAGATTGACGCTTACCTCTATGACAGCCTTTTCCAGATAATAAGAAGGATTGCGCGGTGAGAGCTCTATCGCCTTTTTTATATCATCCAGCGCCTGCTGAAACATGCGTCCGTTTTCCTCTATGACAGCTCGCTCATAGTAGAAGAGGTCGTTCACCTGGCTATTCTGCAAGTAGCAGTATTTGTTGTAGTCGCTGACAGCCTCACGATACCTGCCTGCATCAGCTTTGAGCTTGCCCCTGCGTATGACATATTGGCCTGCCTCGCGTGGCATAGGGTCGCCAAACATAGCAATGGCGCTATCCATGGGCTCAATGACAAGGGCGAGCGAGTCGCCTCTCATCTCCTTTGCCATGCTGATAGAGTAGTAGATGGAAGGGGCTCGTCCTTCACCCTCATTCAGAGATTCATAGATGGATATGGCCGAGTCATAGTCACGCTTGGTGAGCATGACTTGAGCCTTGAGCACCTTATACTTCCAGTCCTCAGCTGTTTTAGCCTCGCCATCGGCCCTTGCAGCATTGATGGCTATAGCCTCATCAAGATGGCTGGCAGCCACGTCAAGAGTCCATTTCTCATACGTGCTGTCTGGCTGAAGACGTATCTTGTCGTGAATGAGCGAGGCCACCTTGTAGTGACCATCGGCTTTGTCCTCCACGAGGCTCAGATACTTCTCCATGTCGGCATTGGCCTTGTCATACTCTCGCATGTCAATGAGCGGTGTGGCACGGCGCATATAACCTTCTGCACATTGTGGATAAGTGCTGACAAAACGGTCGATCAGGTCCATATACTCCTTATCGCCAGCCGAACGTGACTGAAAGTATAGATACACTAGGGCTTCTTCCTGATTGTCAGGCAAAGCCTTGGCTATGTGGATATTCTTCAAAGCGAGAGATGAGGAGGAAGAAGTGATGGCTTCTATCTTCAGGTCTTTAGCAAAACGTATGTCCAAGACATAGCTCTTCTCGCCCAATGTTGAGTGAACCACACCTATCAGCGTTCCGCTGGCATCATATACAGGAGAACCCAGATATTCGTCACTGACCTTCTTGCTGAGACCATAATACATGTATTTCCCATTCAATGACGAAGTGTCGGCAATAGACGCGCCTTCGCTCACTACGGCCTTCTCGCTATCCATCTTCAGCAAATATGTCTGAGCATGGAGAGCTGTTGGCTGAGTGGCTATGGATGCCGCAGGGGTTGACTTGGTGTCCACCTTGAACCTCACGACTGAATATGTGTCATCGGCTCCAAGTATGAGGCTTACCGGCCACTGTTTGCCGCTGTAATCTGTTGCGACAGCCTTATAGGCATCTCTAAATGTCTTGTAGTCGCCTATGGCTTCTCCATCTGCACCTATGAGCAAGGCAGAGCCTTTGCGGAGAAGATTGCCCTGGCTGTCGTATGTGTTAATGGCAAGCACACTCTTCTTCGCCTTTGACAGGAACTTGGGCTGGGCTGAACTCGTCAAGGTGAACAGAGTGAGAGTCAACATCAATGTCAGAATCTTTCTCATATATTTATAATTATGGGGATAATGCTATTTGTAGGTACTGCTCTCACGGAGAAAGCAGACATCACTCCTCTTCGCCTGCAGCCTTGCCCTTTATGGTCAGCTCAATGCCATCGGGACGCAAACGGATGAGTTCTTGCTTATACAAGTCACCCACAGCCTGCTTGAAGACTTTCTTGCTCACGCCAAAGGCCGCATATATATCT
>JAXJBE010000131.1:0-8594 GCA_036303125.1 Bacteroidaceae bacterium | reverse complement strand
AGACGCTCGATGAGTCCCTTGTCTATCATCTTGTTGAGGAACTCGAGGTCATCCTTGCAGTTGTCGAGAGCCCACTTGACGCAGAACTTGATGAAGTCTTCCTCAAGAGTCATCAGGTCGTCGAGATCGATGAAGGCTACTTCGGGTTCTATCATCCAAAACTCGGCAAGGTGGCGAGGTGTGTTGGAGTTCTCGGCACGGAAGGTTGGGCCGAAAGTGTATATCTGTCCGAGGGCTGTGGCACCAAGTTCGCCTTCGAGCTGTCCGGAGACAGTCAGGGATGTCTGCTTGCCGAAGAAGTCGTCGTCGTAGATGATAGAACCATTCTCGTCCTTCTTGAGGTCATAGAGATTCTTTGTTGTCACCTGGAACATCTGTCCAGCTCCTTCACAGTCAGAGGCCGTGATGATTGGCGTGTGGAAATAGAAGTAACCATGCTGGTGGAAATAGGTGTGGATGGCCATGGCCATATTATGGCGAATGCGCATGACTGCACCAAAGGTGTTGGTGCGCAGGCGCATGTGGGCATGCTGACGCATGTATTCGAATGATTGTCCCTTCTTCTGCATAGGGAAGTCAGCAGAGCATTCGCCGAAGACCTTGATGTCTGTTGCTTGCACTTCCACAGCCTGTCCTGAACCTATTGACTCCACCATAGTGCCTGTGACGGAGAGGCATGCGCCTGTGGTAATCAGTTTCATCATGTCTGCGTCGAACTTTTCCACGTCAGCCACGACTTGCACGTTTTTGATGGTCGAACCGTCATTAAGGGCGATGAAGTTGACAGCCTTGCTGCCGCGCTTCGTGCGCACCCATCCCATCACGGTGACCTCGGCTCCGTAGTCGGTGCGCTGCAAGAGGTCTACTATCTTTGTTCTTTTCATTGTGTTTGCAGTCTTTTGTCTATATATTATAGATATTCTATTTATTATATATATGTATTATATATGTAAGATAGTGCTTTAAATATAGACGGCAAGCAATCCCATAATGGCGGCTCACGTCTATATATTATGTTAGATGGCGCTTTAAATAGACTAAGCAATCGCAAGCCGCTCATTTGCGCTGCGATTGCTGTCTACTATCGTCATATAGCCGGGCGAACTATTCGTAGCTGCCCATGTGAAGCATTGCCACTTCTTTCTCTGTGAGGAAGCGCCAATCACCTCTCTTGATGCCTTTCTTTGTGAGTCCGGCAAACATGACTCGGTCGAGTTTGCACACTTTGTAGCCGAGGCTCTCAAAGATGCGGCGCACAATGCGGTTCTTGCCAGAGTGAATCTCGATGCCAACCTGCTTGCGATCTGTGTCAGAAGCGTAGCTGATGGCGTCTGCCTTGATATCACCGTCGTCAAGTGTTATTCCTTCCGCTATCTGCTTCATGTCAGCCGCGGCGCAGTTCTTGTCGAGGAAGACGTGATATATCTTCTTCTTGAGGAACTTAGGATGTGTGAGCTTGGAAGCAAGGTCTCCATCATTAGTGAACAGAAGCACACCTGTTGTGTTGCGGTCAAGACGGCCTACTGGATAAATGCGTTCGCGGCAGCAATTCTTGACGAGTTCCATGACTGTCTTGCGCTGCTGAGGATCGTCAGATGTCGTGACATAGTCCTTTGGTTTGTTAAGGATGACGTACACCTTCTTCTCTGGTGACACGAGCTGGTCGTGGAAGTGAACCTCATCTGTGCGTTGCACCTTTGTGCCAAGCTCTGTCACCACATTGCCATTGACTGTAACTACTCCTGCCTGAATGAACTGGTCGGCCTCGCGGCGAGAGCACACACCAGCATTGGCAAGGAACTTGTTGAGACGGATTGGCGCATTTGGATCCTCAAGGTATTCCTTGTACTCAATCTGCTTCTTCAAGCTATACTTAGCGTTGGGATTGTAGCCGCCACGCTGGTTGTTGTAGCCGCCGCGATTATTGTTGTAGCCACCACGCTGGTTGTTGTAGCCATTGTTGTAACCGCCACGATTGTTGTTGTAACCACCGCGATTGTTATAGCCTCCGCGATTATTGTTATAGCCACCACGCTGGTTGTTGTAGCCGTTGTTGTAGCCGCCCTGACGTGGTTGATAGCCTTCTGCATTTTCCATGCCGTTCTCTGCATTTGGAGTGTAGCCACCACGCTGATTATTGTAACCACGGTTATTGTAACCGCCATTATTATAACCACGGTTATTATTGTAACCGCGGTTATTATTGTAACCTCCGCGTTGGTTGTTATAGCCGCCGCGCTGATTGTTGTAGCCGTTGTTATAGCCCTGGCGAGACTGGTAACCTCCCTGGCGAGGCTGATCGCCATCAGTGGAGTAAGAACCATCGAAGCCATTCGGGCGGAAGCTGCGCTCAGCCTGAGGATTAGCGGCACCATAGGACTGGCGTTCACGTGGGATGCGTGGACGAAGATGACGCTCGCCTCGGTTGAATGAAGACTGCCCTGCATTGTTATCACGATTGTTAAATGGACGATAGCCCTCACGGCCAGCTCCATTCTCTTTTTTTTCTTCTGAAGCAGGAGTTTTGTCCTGCCATTCGTCAAATTCTGACATAATAAATTCGTATGTTTCTGGTTAAAAAAAATCTTCTTTATCTATAGGGACGCTCTATAAGGGTGTTCTGTAAATTAGTCTTTTGTTTTCTGCAAATCCTTTACAGCTACTCAATAGAGCATTTGGGGACTATATGCCCGTATAAGTGTGCGGTGTGATGGCTCTCAATTCAGCTTTGACACTCTCGCTCACATCGAGGCCATCTATGAAATTGCTGATACTCTCTGCCGTAATCGCCGCATTGGTGCGAGTAAGCGCCTTGAGTGCCTCGTATGGATTAGGATAGGCTTCGCGGCGAAGTATTGTCTGAATGCCCTCAGCACACACAGCCCAGCAGTTGTCGAGGTCGCGGTTGATGGCATCTTCGTTGAGAAGGAGTTTGCGCAAGCCTTTGAGAGTAGACTGGAGAGATATCACCATGTGCCCCATTGGAACACCAACATTGCGCAGCACGGTTGAGTCTGTGAGGTCTCGCTGAAGGCGGCTCACTGGCAGTTTCTGCGAGAGGAAAGAGAGGATGGCATTGGCCATGCCGAGGTTGCCTTCTGAGTTCTCGAAGTCTATAGGATTGACCTTATGAGGCATAGCGGACGAACCTACTTCTCCTGCCTTTATCTTTTGCTTGAAATATTCCATTGAGACATACATCCAGAAGTCGCGGTCAAGATCTATGATGATGGTATTGATGCGCTTCATAGCATCGAATATAGCGCCAAGGTTGTCATAGTTACTAATCTGTGTTGTCCACTCTTCGCGTTCCAGACCAAGGCTCTCGCTGACAAACTTGTTGCCAAAAGCCTTCCAGTCATACTCAGGGAAAGCCACATGATGAGCGTTGTAGTTGCCTGTAGCTCCTCCAAACTTCGCTGTTATCTTGCAAGCCTTTAACTGAGAGAGCTGCTCCGTGAGACGATACACATATACCATCACTTCCTTGCCGAGGCGCGTGGGCGAAGCTGGCTGACCGTGCGTCTTAGCCAGCATAGGAATATCTTTCCATTCCTCAGCATACTCTTGGAGCTGAGCGATTAGCTCTTCCACCTTTGGACAGAGCACCTCATTGAGCGCATCCTTGACAGAGAGCGGCACGGATGTATTATTGATATCCTGGCTTGTAAGTCCAAAGTGGATGAACTCCTTATACGCATCGAATCCACCAATTCTGTCAAGCTCCTCCTTGATGAAGTACTCCACAGCCTTGACATCATGATTAGTCACTCTTTCTATATTCTTCACGCGCTGAGCATCGCTCTCTGAGAAGTTGCGGTAGATGTCGCGCAGAGTCTCAAAGAGGTTGCTGTCAAAGTTCTGCAGCTGTGGCAAAGGAAGTTGGCAGAGGGCGATGAAATATTCAATCTCCACTCTCACACGGTATTTGATAAGTGCGTATTCAGAAAAGTAAGCAGCCAAATCCTTGGTCTTACTTCTATAGCGGCCATCAATGGGCGACACCGCAGTCAGTTCGTTTAGCTTCATATCTTTTTGTTTATTTCAGACTAATCGTTTTTGTGCATTTAGCGTACGATGCACATTATTCTTTATTGTTGATATTATATTACTTCAAGCTATTATATTCGTCTTTGCTTAATGAGATTTCTATTTATGCCAATACAGGTTGTGCCAAAAACAAATCATATCAATACTCGGTTTGGGTTCATGCTTAACAGCTGTGATTTACAGACATTTCATTTTATCTCTAACAAATTTCGTGCAAATGTAGATATTTTTTTTTAGGCGGCTGACATCATTTATCATTTATTTCCATCTCGCCATCGATTTTTCTCTTTTTAGCTCTTCAGAAGGTGCAATATGCGAAACGTCGAGTACACTTCAATCACCACAAACACACTGAACATCATTATCCACGAACCTGCCGTGATATATACCCCGAAGTGAAACCCTTGGGGCATGTGCATAAGCACAGCCGACAATATCAAAGCGACCATACCAAACAAGCGTTGGTGGTGCAGCCTCCTCAGAGGTAATTCACGCACATCTGTCGGAGAGCACTTGGCATAAAACGGAGTCTGCAAAAATCGGCCGAAAGCAAATATTGCCACCCCTGCTGCAAAAGCCCACGAGGCAACATCACGCAGAGGCATCCATGCGGCAGCGGCCAGCACCACCAACAGTTCGCCTCCAATCTCCATATATCCTAATAACTTTTCTTTTTCCATGGCTAACGTTTGAATACATTTATATATATAAGACAAGGGCTTGTAGCCTTGTTTCATCAAGTGTATATGCCACCCGAATCACCTATTTCAGTCTCAAGCTCAATTGCAGATTACCCCTACAAAGAATCCAGCTCATCGTCCTCTATGATGAAGATATCCTCATCGTCCGTCTTCATGCAGTAACGACTGCGAGCCACATCCCTCACCGCCCTGTCATCATGCTTCAAGGCATCGAGCATCTTCTTATCCTGCTCAAACTTACGATTGTATTCATCTATCTCAGCCTTCAATTTTGAAATCTCTTGTTTCTGACTGATGCGATTGACCCAGCTGCTATCACCCACAAATGTTATCACACCGAGGAAAATAGCAAGAGCCACTATATATTTGAGCCTAAAAATCCAGTATTTAATGTTATCTCTCATGTCAATAGGTATAGATATTCTGTTTTTTGTACAATATCATCATTCAATCTCTCTGTTCACCATCTGCCTGCAATTGGGAGTAAAGCAAGTCGCAATCATCTTACTAAATGACGAATGAGCCACAAAGTTAGATAAAAAACGTCAATTAACAAGGACTGCATGCCGTTTATTTTGCAAAACTCATCAAAGATAACTAATTTTGCATTGTTTTAACTGAAAAGACACATATTTATAATAACAACACAACAAAATGAAGAAAAACATCATCCGCATCATCATCGCTGCTGTTGCAGCCTTAGCCACACCAACAGCCATGAACGCACAGCTGAGCAACCTGCTCAACGGTGTCAAAGAAGCCATGGGCAACAAATCCACAACAAACACCGTCACAGACGCATTGGTCAATCTGCTCGGCAGCGACAAAATCACAGAGAAAAAGCTCGCAGGCACATGGTCTTACCTCCAGCCATGCGCAGTGCTCGAAAGCGAGAAGACCCTCGACAAGATTGGCGGTGCCGCAGCATCAGCCAAGATAGAAAGCACACTCGACAAAGGACTCACAAAGGCCGGCATCAAGCCTGGCTACATGAGCGTAACATTCACCCAAGACAACAAGTTCACCTTCACAACAGACAAGAGACAGTTTGAAGGCACATACACCATCGAAGGGTCGGATGTTATCATGACATTCACACGAACAGGCAAAAGCATAAAGGCAAACGCAAAGATAACCCTCGGCAGCCAACTGCAGCTTGCCATGAACGCAGACAAAATGCTCACCATCGTCAACAACATAGCCACCAAGGCCAGCGCTTATGCCTCACAGCTCAAGACCGTCTCTACTCTTCTCAACAAATACAACGGGCTCTACCTCGGAATGAAATTCGAGAAAAAATAATAAATTATTTCAAACTTATAATATGTAATTGCCATTCGGGATGTTTGCAATGTGTGCAACGTCCCGAATGGCAATTTTCAATGGGATTTCTATAAATTAAGGATCAGTGGATATTAAACATCACAAGTTCTCAAGTCCTTCCTTCCATACCCTTACACATTCCAGCCACTCCATCGCACTGTGAGGCCCATTCTCTTCCTTGCCCGCAGCGAAACTTACATAATAAGTCATGCGCCCATCCTTGTCACACTCCACCACATACAGGTAGTTCAGAGCATCCTCCTTGCAATCCCTCACATATTCACGCGGAACATATACCGCCAGCCCAACAGGTTCTGGCCCCCACAACTGTTTTTTCCCCATGTCAGGATAATCACATCCCCATGAGGCCGCCAAACCATCTTTGCCGACCAATCCCACAGGCTCATGCCCTCCTCTCACCTCCTCATCAGCGGTCACACCCACCTTCTGCACACCCGTGCAAAACATCTTATCCACCCTTCTGCTCAGCACCACATCCACCTTCATGTCCCTCCTGCCTGCATACACAGTATAATACTGGTGCATATCATACGGCTTGCCTCCTTCATCCTGAAGCCCAAGATCATACACCTCAACAACAGCCCTCAACCGTCCTACAGTCACAATCCTCTGCCCTCTTACAGCTACATCCGTCCAGTTAGCAGGCGCACCATCCCTCCAATCCTTGAACGAACCGCACCCTATCGCATTGCCAGCCCACAACACATCCACTCCATACCCCGCATCCAGCTGTTCCTTCGTAGTGTAAAACTGCGTCTCAGGCAATTCAATCCTTCTGTAGCGCTTGCCATACAAATCAATATTCTGCCTATGGTCAAAGTATATGCGATAGCCCACAAGAGACGTTTCCAAAGTAATCCCGTGCATGTAAATATCATTAAATATATTACTTCCACCAGGAGCTTCTACCCTCAACACATCAGTATGCTTATCAGCCTTATCCCTCAGTTGCAAAGCCACATACACACCGTCCGAACCATTCTCCATCACAGACCGCATTCCGTCCAACCCCACATTAACTAAAGCCAAAGCCTCGCCCTCTTTCCTCGCCAGAGCCACTTCATCCTCTGACATCAATTCCACATCAAACGTTCGCTTCTCCCCAGCCTTCACATCAGCCAGGAAGAAGACTTCATCCGCTCGTCCATCGCCATCCATATCATCCAACTGCACATCCAGCCTCTCCCCGCTCAATCTGTCAACAACGGCAGCACCTCTTACCTCAAAACGCAACTTCCTCACCTCCGACAAACGAACCACAACAGGTTCAGCAACCTTATCTACAGCAAGAGGATTGGACACGCTCACACTCACATGCTGGCTTGCAGACACAGCAGACGCACTCAACATGAAAGCAGAAAAACACATACAGAATAAATTATTCATAAATCAGTCTCCTAATATCAGTTAGCTAAAACATTATCAGCACAAATTTATATAAAAATCCCGAATCATAAGCCAGCCGAGATAAAGAAAATGATTTTTCTTTAGAGGAAAGTTAAGAAATAAACATGAAACAAACATAATAGCCCCCCATAAAAACACATCAAGACATGCTATATTCATCATCTTCCAAGTAAAACAACCTGCAAAATAGCATTCTCCCTCCTTCCATATAGTAATCCCTACACAAAATGTACAAAATGCTATTGTGATGCAAGAAAGAAAACGTAACTTTGCATCGACATAAACAAACCACAACAGCTAATAGAATGATACAGACAAACAAACCCACAACAACTATGAGAAAGATATTTACCACACTAAGCATCCTCCTGCTTACCACATTCGCATTCACATCATGCGAAAAAGACGAAGACGTAGAAGAATCCATGTATCTGACAGGCCAATGGTATGGCGACTGGGGCATGTACTACACCTATGAATACCGCGGACGAATCTATACCTTCAACTCCTTCGACACCGACATTGTCTTCTACCCCGATTATGACTACGCCCCCTACGGCTACGGCTACCAAGTAGATTGGTATGATGAAGGTCCATACGAACGCATGAGCTTCAGGTTCTACTGGGAAATACGCAACGGCATCATATACCTGACATACCCAGGCTATCCAGAATACAACGCTGACATCTACGACTATCGTCTGTCAAGCAACCGCTTCACAGGCTACTTTAATTCCAGTTCATCAATGTTCACAATGCGCAAGATAGCAGACTACTACGACTGGAACTACTACTACAGTTGGGATTATCACTACTGGTACAACAACAACTGGTCATGGGGCGGATACTATAGTAGCTCACGCGCAGCTTCATCAACAAACGATAGCACATCATCAACACCTCTACAAGAAGAAGGTAAAATCATATCAATCGGGAACAGAAGAAAATAAACATCACCAACCGAAAATATCCGCTGACCCCTTATTGGGATTAGCGGATATTTTCGGTTTATGCGGCTTGGATAACCAAGTGCATCCCGAATGGTCAGTCCTGAAAGGACTATTTACAGGGTAGGGTCTCTGACCCTACCTT
>JAXJBE010000130.1:0-3062 GCA_036303125.1 Bacteroidaceae bacterium | reverse complement strand
TATCTATATGTATTCATGTCCACATGTGTACACGTCCACACATATACATGGCTACTTATCCACATGGCTACATCACCTCATGAATTTCTTTCGACTTGATTTTCTTCACCTTTCCATGCTTGGACTCATAAGCCTCTATACCTTGTTTCATTACATATTCCATAAAGGAACGGATAGTAAAGCCTTCTTTGTGGGCAATGGCTTGCACCTTGTCCACAAGGGCTTTTGAGCATATAAAGGAGAAGTGTCGCCAAGTGTCATCAGGCTTTTCCTTGGTTGTTGCTTTCGTAGATGGTGCTGGAGCATCATTCTCTGGTAAAGGAGCAGCCGGATCTTCATACCTGTCCTGCGGCTTGATGGCAGCATTTCCCAAGATATTGCCAAGCAGGATGTCCATATTCTTCTTTCCCATGGTCTTTATTGATTACGTGAAATAATCTCCTCCGTCAACGCAAGGTAGTCTTTGGCTCCATTGGAGTTAGGGTCGTACTCGAAGATGCTTTTTCCGCTTCCTGCCGACTCGGCGAGGGCTATGTTCTCACGGATTCGGGTCTTCATGGTGATGCTTTCGTAGCGAGACTTTACGGCTTGCTCAACCACCTTGTTCAGTTTTCGATGGTTGAAGCGGGCTATGAACACACCTCCCAGGCGAAGAGAGGGCTTCACTCTTTGGAGGTTGGTCACAAAAGCATCAAGCATCCTCATTCCTTTGAGCGGAAGCAGCTCAGGAGTCATTGGCACGATGATTTCATCGGCTGCAAGAAAGGCATTCGTGGTGACGATGCCCAATGAAGGTGGGCAGTCGATGAGGATGTAGTCATAGTCATGCCTGATTGGGTCAAGAAGCCTACTAAGCAGCTGTTCTCTTGCCAGGAGATTGGTTAGGGCAATCTCTGCACTCGCCATTTCAAGTGAAGATGGCACAAGGTCGAGATTATCCCGGATATGCTTCACTGGCAATGGTGCTCCATCTACGAGAGCATCAAAGATGCTGGTCTCAATCTCATCTTCGTTAGGGATGAAATACAATGTGAGATTTGCCTGTCCATCGAGGTCGATGAGCAGGACTTTCTTTCCCATTTGCGCCATGCAAGCCCCGATAGAGGCTGTAGAAGTGGTCTTTGACACCCCTCCTTTGTGGTTGGCGAACGTAATGATTTTCTGTTTCATACTTATTTCCATTATGTATATATGTATAAATGTGTACAACTATACAAGTCCACAAGGCTACATGGCTACTTGTATTAACGTGTACAAAGTTACTGACGTTACTTTGGTTAGCCTTGTCACTTCTCCTGACAGCCTTTATAGTCAGGAGAAGTGTTAGGTCGTCAGAGTATAAACACCTCGTCTCTGAGTACTGTCACCTCTGCACCGCTGCTCACTTGTACAAGCAGTTCCTTGCCATAATCTTCAATGATTGTAGCAAAGCGGCAGCCTTTCCATGGGGTTCCCAGTTCGCAAGACTCTCCCAATAATTCTGATTCATATTCGTACATATTCTGTGTAGGTTTAATGCGAGAGCACAAGGCTTGCTCATGCTCTCGCTTGTTTCTTATTCAAAAGTGAAGAGCCGAATATAGAAGTAGGTTTCTTCATTCTCATACTCATACTCGTTGATGAAGTCAACCATCTGTTCCTCTGTGCGTTCTCCTTGTTTGATTCCGGTCTTTGATACCCATTCGTTGATAGCATCCTTCACCGTATCGTAAACGTCATCATAAGCGTCCTCAAATGGTTTGCCGTTTGAGCTGACACAACACTCTTCGGGGAAAAAAGAGCCTTCGTCATGGACGTAGTAAACTTCGCATCCACATTCACAAACTCGGTAACTGATAGAGAGTTCATCGTGTAGATGATGGTTTATCTCCTCAAAGAGTTCGGTGCACGCATCCCATGCGCTTTCTGTCTCAAACGAGAGAAGAGTATTCTCGTCATCTTCCTCATACTCTGCCCAATAGATGTGCCCTCTGACGCTGATTTGCTTTGCTTCGTAGTCGATGCCATAGAAGTCTGCCAATTCGTTCAGCCATACATTCTTGGTGTTCACATTCATGCCCTGAAGGGTCTTCCAAAGGTCACTCACAGCCTTGCGAGAACCTGTCACCTTGTAGGTGGTAGTTGCCTGATTTGCCATAACTGTCTATTTGTTTATTGTGAAATGTGGGCGGTAGATGCACCGCCACACTATTAGTATTCTGCTATTACTGCGAAGGTGGCATGATGTTCAAGCCATTCTCTTACGCATTCCATATTATACTCGCTTGTGATGACTGCCGTTTGTTCGTCTATTGCGGTGAAACGTGTGCTTTCGTAATCGTCAATCCATTCTTTCAGATTGCCAACTCCCAAATAAGCCGCATCGTTAAAGACTTCATCTATTACTGCAATGGGCGAGTTGAACCTGACAATAAGTGTCTTGTAAGAAGTAATCATCTTGTTCCCTCCTTCCTTTTCATCCATTCGTCACGCTTCTTCCGGCACTCTTCAAGCGTTGCGCATACGCAAGAGAAGAGTTCTCCGTCCGCATGTCGGTAGTCATATTGTACAAGTGTACGTCTCTTTCTGCCTATGCCCGACTGATATTTCTCGTATTTCTCAGCACCTGCAATGGTGCAGGTGCTTACTCCATTGATAGTCATTTTCTGTTCCATAACTGAATTGATAGAATTGTTACCATTCTGTGTAATAACTCTGGTCATTGCTTTCGCATTCTTCTGCCCACTCTTCATCTGTGAAATCACTATGTAAGCAATCCTCGCTGCAATAGTAGGCTACTCCCATATCCACACAATAGCCTTCACGCATGAGTTTGCCGCACTCAGAGCATCTACGGCAGGCTCTGTCAGTGTCCCACCAATAATCCACAAAGGACTCAGCAATTACGTCTTCGCTTGTGTTCTCGTCCCACTTGTCACGGTAGAAGTCCGCAAACTTGTTCAACTCATCCTTGCTGAAAAGTTCCTGTTCTGTGCCACTAACACCCTTGGTCAGTCGGTTCAAAATCGATTCTCTTGTCGTCATATTGAAATTGTTTTTTCTCCCTTTCGTAGATCAACTAC
>JAXJBE010000129.1:0-12548 GCA_036303125.1 Bacteroidaceae bacterium | reverse complement strand
CATCTATGAAATATGTGAGTGCCTGAATGGCTTCGTCGCCTCGCATGCCACGGACATCAAGTTGCTCACGGAAATGGAGCGTGGTATTGCGTATGTCTTCTTGTGTCTGTAGGCTCACGAAGGTTGCGGCCACATTACGCTCACGCTTTGGTGGTTCGGATGGGGTAAGCCGCTTGAGCTTGACATTGGTTGAGATGTTGCCGAAGACAACCATTGCTTCAGTGCCGTTTATCTTCTTTATCTGTCCTATGGTGTCCTGGCCTTTGAGGCGAACGTATGAACCAACGGTGAGGGATGAAGAGGCATCCTTTGCTGAGGCTGGAGATGATGGCTGAGTGGATGCGGATGGAATAATGCCAGAGGAGGTTTTATTGGTAGGATTGGCTTTCTTCTCCTCTTTTCGTTTGCGGCGGGCAATTAGTTTTTCCATCTGCTTGCGTATCTTTTCATCAGTTTGGTCAGGGTCAATCTGATGGATGTCTTGCTTGAAATCGGCCAAGTCTTGTCGTATGTTGCGTGTGCGTTCTCTTTCCGCTTGTGCTTCTTTAATGTCCTTGATGGTCTGTTCTATTTTGGCGTTAGAATCTCGGAGCATTTGCTCGGCTTCATCTTTGGCTCGCTGAATAATGGCTTTCCGTTCTGCATGGATTTTTTGGATGTCTTCTTCGTAGCGGAGGATGGTTTGTTCCATCTGCTTCTCATGCTGGTGGATAGCTTGTCTTTTCTGTTCCCAATATTTCTTGTCACGGACAATGTCCTGAAGATATTTATCGGAACTGATGTAGTCTTTGCCTACTATTTCAGATGCGGTGTTGATGACATCTTCTGGTATGCCTGTCTTGCGTGCTATCTCTATAGCGAAAGATGAACCAGGATTGCCAATGGAGAGCTGGAAGAGGGGCTTCATGCCTTGGCGATCGTAGAGCATTGCTCCGTTGATGATGCCTTCTGTCTCTTGCGCGTAGTGCTTAAGATTCTGATAGTGTGTGGTGATGACTCCGAAGGTGTGGCGGCGATTGTATACACGGAGCATGGCTTCTGCTATGGCGCCACCTATTTGGGGTTCTGTACCGCTTCCGAATTCGTCTATGAGTATGAGGCTGGCTCCGTCGCAATGTTTCATCATGTTCTTCATGTTGAGGAGATGTGATGAATAGGTGGAGAGGTCGTTTTCAAGACTCTGTTCATCTCCTATATCAATGAAGAGGTGGCGAAAAATGCCGAAGGTGCTGCTGGCTGCTGCTGGTACGAGCATGCCGCATTGGAACATGTACTGGAGGAGTCCTGTCGTCTTCAGACATACGGACTTGCCGCCTGCATTGGGGCCTGAGATGATGAGCAGACGTTGCTTTGGGGTAAGGGTGATGTCAAGTGGAATGACTGCTCGGGGTGTTTCATCGGGATGGTCTACGTTGTGTTGATGGAACTTGAGCAGGAGGAGTGGGTGGTGGGCTAAGCTCCAGTCGATGATTTGTTTTGAGCTGATGCGTGGTTCTGTACTTTCTGTTGAGATGGCGAAGCGTGCCTTGGCTCGAATGAAGTCGATGACGGCGAGGAAGTCGTAGCTGTGCAGCATGTCATCCACTTCAGGGCGAACGGAATCGGTGAACTCCATGAGGATGCGGTTGATTTCTTTGCGTTCTTCGCTTTCGAGTTCACGTATCTTGTTGTTGGCTTCTACAACTTCTGCTGGTTCGATGTAAACGGTTTTGCCTGTGTCTGACTCGTCATGCACGATGCCCCGTATCTTGCGTTTGAGTGCAGGAGCTACGGGAATGACAAGACGACCGTCGCGGAGTGTGGGGGCGATGTCCTTGTCAACAAGCCCTTCGCTCTTGGCTGTGCGGAGTATGGTGTTTAGTGTGCGTGAGATGCTGCCGGCTGTGGCTGCAAGCTCGCGGCGTATCATGAGAAGAGTGGGGGAGGCTGTGTCTTTGACGTGGCCATATTTGTCAAGTATCTGATCTATGCGGCGAACCACTTGTGGATATGTCTTGATGTCGGCGGTGAGGGCATAGAGGTATGGATAGGCTGGGATGGTGTCTTCTTCGTCTGTCGTGGCGCGGAGGTAGACGACAATGTCATGGATGGTGAGGAGCGAACGCTGGAGATCAAAAAGTTCTTCGATGTCAAAGCTGGAATGGTGGATGCGGATGCGCTTTAGGGATTTACGCACATCAAAGAAATTCTGGTCGGGAAAGTCTGAGGCTTGAAGGATGGCGACAAACTCCATGGTCTGCTTGATATTGCGACGGATGACATCGTGGTCTGTGGAAAAGGACATGAGGGAGACCTGCTCTTGTCCAAGAGGGGAAAGGCAGGATGTGGTGAGTATATGGCGAATCTGAGTGAAGCCAACTTTTTGTTCGTATGAGGATGGGTATATCATGTGAAGAGTTGAATCTGAGGGATAATGATCGGCGTTTGAGTGCTAAACGAGGATGCGGAAGAGGGGATGCGGGCTTCGGAAGCCCGAACTGCAGAACGGAGCAGACAATGTGAGGAGCATGAGGAGGAGTTAGGAGCACGAAGAAGAGTGACGAGCGCGAGAGGGGAAGTGAGGAGCGAAGGGGATGGATGAGGAGAGACAGGAGGAAGCTGATGGGCTCAATTGAGATATGGAGCAATGTAGGCAGAGGTGATGCCAAGCTTGCTTTGGGCGACTTGCTCTGGTGTGCCAGTGATGATGACTTGTCCTCCCGCCTTTCCGCCTTCAGGCCCCATGTCTATGATATGGTCGGCTGTCTTGATGACATCGAGGTTATGTTCGATGATAATGACAGTGTTGCCTTTGTCAACGAGTCTGTTGATGACGGAGAGTAAGGTGCGTATGTCCTCAAAGTGTAGTCCCGTAGTGGGTTCGTCAAGAATGTAGAGCGTTTGGCCTGTGTCTTTCTTTGCGAGCTCTGTGGCGAGTTTGACTCGTTGGCTTTCTCCTCCGCTGAGTGTGCTGGATGGCTGTCCGAGTTTTATATACCCGAGTCCGACATCTTGCTGTACCTTTATTTTGCGGAGTATCTTAGGTTGGTTTTCGAAGAAGTCAACAGCCTGGTTGATGGTCATGTCGAGGATGTCTGCTATGCTTTTGCCTTTGAAACGCACTTCGAGGGTCTCACGGTTGTAACGTTTGCCATGGCATGTCTCGCATGGCACGAGGACATCTGGGAGAAAGTTCATCTGGATGGTCTTGTATCCGTTTCCTCCGCATGTCTCGCATCGTCCGCCTGACACATTGAAGGAGAAGCGGCCAGGCTTGTATGCTCTCATCTTAGACTCTGGCATTTCTACGAATAATCTTCGTATGTCGGTGAAGACATCAGTATATGTTGCAGGGTTGGAACGTGGTGTGCGTCCGAGGGGAGACTGGTCAACGCTGATGATTTTGTCTATATGTTCATAGCCTGTAATCTTGTCGTAAGGAAGTGGCTCGCGAGAAGAACGATAGAAATGGTTGGTGAGAAAAGGAAGGAGTGTCTCATTGATGAGTGTAGACTTGCCGCTGCCACTAACTCCAGTGACACAAACAAGCATGCCGAGCGGTATGCTGACTGTGACATTGTTGAGGTTATTGCCTTGCGCTCCGCTTATTGTGATACTGTTCCCGTTGCCTTTGCGCCTGGTGGTTGGTATGGGGATGCATTCACTTCCATTCAGGAATCGGGAGGTGAGAGTATCTGTTTTAAGCATATCTGCTGGTGTGCCTTGGAAGACAACTTCTCCACCGAGTCTGCCTGCTCTTGGCCCCATGTCTACGATATAGTCAGCTTGCTGCATCATGTCTTGGTCGTGCTCGACAACTATGACTGTATTGCCTTCATCGCGCAATCGTTTAAGAGATGTGATGAGTTGCATGTTATCTCTCTGGTGAAGTCCGATGCTTGGCTCGTCAAGGATGTAAAGGACATTGACAAGTTTTGTGCCTATTTGTGTGGCAAGACGTATGCGCTGGCTTTCGCCTCCACTCAGGCTGACGGAAGAACGTGAGAGAGTAAGATAATGCAGGCCCACATCGAGGAGGAAACGGAGTCGCGTGGTTATCTCCTTTGTGATTTCGTGAGCAACGGCACGGCGGTTGCTGTCGAGTGTTGACTCGATGTGCTGCACCCATTGGTAGAGGTCAGAGAGTTCCATGTGGGCAACCTCATCGATATTTTTATTGTCTATACGAAAATGGAGAGCTTCTTTGTTGAGTCGCGCTCCGTGGCACTCGGGACATGGGATGAGGGTGTCTATTGAGTCTGCCCATTGCTGAGCCCATTCTTTTTGACTCTCAATGCTGAGGCTCTGAATCTCTTCGGCCATGGCTTTATAGTCAAGATTTTCGATGTCTATGGTTGGCACCATGCCCAGTCCCTTGCAATGCGGACAAGCGCCAAGGGGGGAGTTGAAGGAAAAGTTATGTGGTGAAGGGTCTCGGTAGCAGAGTCCTGTAGTGGGACACATGAGATGGCGTGAGTAATGTTTAAGTGTAGAGGTGTCTTTGTCGACGACCATAATCTGTCCGTCCCCCATTTTCATGGCTGTCTCAAGGCTATGACGAAGTCGCTCGTCTTCTTTAGAAGAGACGGCAAGCTTGTCAATGACGACTTCTATGTCGTGATTTTTGTAGCGGTCAAGCATGAGACCTTCGGTGATTTCTGTAATTATGCCGTCGATGCGTGCATGCAGGAATCCTTTTTTGCGGATGCTCTCAAATAGTTCGCGGTAGTGACCCTTGCGGTTGGAGACAAGGGGGGCGAGGAGAAAGATGCGTTGGCCAGAATAATTTGATATAATCAGGCGCATGACATCTTCGTCCGTATATTTCTGCATCTTTTCGCCTGTGTGATAACTGTAGGCATCTGCAACTCGAGCATAGAGGAGACGGAAAAAGTCGTATATCTCTGTGACGGTGCCGACAGTGGAACGCGGATTCTTGTTGGTTGTTTTCTGTTCAATGCTTATGACAGGCGAGAGACCTGTGATCTTGTCAACATCAGGACGCTCCACACCTCCGAGGAAGTTGCGTGTGTAGGCGCTGAATGTCTCCACGTAGCGGCGCTGGCCTTCAGCAAAGATTGTGTCGAAGGCAAGGGAGGACTTGCCGCTGCCGCTGAGACCAGTGATGACGGTGAGACTGTTGCGTGGTATTTGGACGTTGATGTCTTTGAGGTTGTGCACTCGGGCACCTTCAATTTGTATCATTTGCGTGGAGGAAGAATTTATATGTGCAGGCTTGAGAAGCCTGAGAGACACAACGGAGCAGGATGGATTGAGACTGGGGAAATGGATTCAGACTGGGGAAATGGATTCAGACTGGGGAAAGTGGATTTGAGACTGTGGAAGTGGATTCAATTTTAGGAATTAGAGGGATGGGGTGATGTGGGTCATTCTGCAGTCTCTCCGTTTTCCGTGAAGCCTTTGAGGATGTTGATGGCTTTCTTGAATTTATACTCTAAGCCGTCGCTACCAAGTCCGTAGAGATTAAGGAAATAGACTCCGTCTTTGACATACTTGCCATTATTGCGTCCGTCCCAAAGAATAAGTTTGTTAGGTTCGTCTTCCGCATGTTCTGCATTGTCGAGGTTGACCGAATGAACCACTTGTCCCCAACGGTTGAAGAAGGTGGCACGCAGTTTGACGATGGACTGTGCCGTGATGCGGTAGAAGTCGTTAATCCCGTCACCGTTAGGAGAGAATCCGTCTGGGCAGGTAAGTTTTGACTCGCTGATGACTACAGATATGGGATCGCTCTCATATTCTATCGTGTCGTTATCAAGAGTGAAGGTAACATATAGCTTTATGTTGTATCCTCCTGACTTCGTGAGAGTGTAGGATGTGTTCTCTTCAAAGCGTGTGACTAATGGAGTCTGCTCTGATTCATTAGATTTCCAAATGACCCATTCGCAAAGATAATTATAATTATTGGGATTGGAAACATTTGAGAGAAGAGTTATGTCAAGAGGCGCTTGGGCTGTCTGCGATTCACCAGGAGTGACTTCCACGTCTGCAGATTCGTCAATGGAATAGAACTGCACCACAGGCGCTGCTTCCTGTGCTTGAGAGGGAATGGACAAGCACGTAAGGAAGAATAATGTCATGGTCGCCAGAAAAATGTTTTTGTGTGTCATTGTTATTCTTCATTGTTGTTCTTTATAATGCAAAATTACTCAATATATTCTATAAAAGCCCACCTTTTCCGCTTAAAAAAAGCAAACAAAGGTAATAATTGAGGATTGATTGATTTTTTTTGAGTAATTTTGCCATCAGAAAACAATACAATAGTTACATGCAGATTAGAAATAGTATCATTGGGGCAATGACATTTATGATGTCGTTGACCATGAGTGCGCAGTCTCCAAAGACTGGATGTCACATAGTGCAGGCGGGCGAGACCCTCTACAGCATAGCCCGCCATTATGAAGTTAAAGTCGATGATATTATCAACATAAATCCAGGATTGCAGGCTGAGAAAATAATATCAGGGCAAACCATTATGATACCTTCAAAAGGTGATTGGCGAGTGTCATCAAGCAATGCCGTGCCTGCCAAACCAGGCGATGGAGCTGGCTCATCTGACAAATCGGCATCACATTTATTGACGGGACATGACGGATTATCCAAATATAAGACCAAGCATGAAGTGAAGAAAAAGGAGACAGTATACTCAATCTCCAAGATGTATGGCTTGACGGAAAAAGAGCTCATTGACGCTAATCCAGAATTGAAATCCAAGAAACTAAAGAAAGGAAGCATCATAAATATTCCATATTCTGATGCGGAACTTCAGCAGATGGCAGCTGAAAAAAGGCGTGCAGAGTCAATGGCCCGTATGGAATGGGAGAAAAAACATGGTGCAGTAAAAGTTGCTGTCATATTGCCATTTGATGCAGCGTCTAATGGCCAGAGTGCAGAATCAAGGAAAATGACTAATCTTTACCAGGGCTTTCTTCTTGCCGTAGACTCTCTTAAGCAAAAAGGAATGTCCGTAGATGTCTATGCGTATGACGAGGCTGCAAGCTATTCGAGCGTTGACAGAGTGCTCGGAAAGGCTGAGATGAAAGATATGAATCTGATCATTGGTCCTATCCGCCAATGGAACATAAAGGTTGTGGCTGACTATGCTCAAGCAAATGGCATTATCCATGTTGTTCCTTTGTCAAACGAGAGCGCATTGTCAAATGACCGTCCCAACACATTCCAAATCAACATCAGCACAAACCAGCTGTATAATCAGGTTTACAATAAGTTCTACGCTGAGCACATGAATGATAATATCATCCTTGTCAACTGTGGCACGGGCGACGAGAATGCAGACTTTATTAAAGGGTTGAAGCAATCCCTTAAAGATAAAGGCATAACTTACAGCATTTCAAGCGTCAACAAACCTGATGAATTGCACTCGATGATGATTGAGAACAAGAAGAACGTGCTCGTGCCCACATGCAGCAACGCTAAGGCTTTCACCACACTGTGCAGCAGGCTGGATGCGATGCATTTGGCCAAGACTCACAGGCTTCAACTGTTTGGTTATCCAGAATGGCAAACATTTACAGGCAACAACGAGGTGCTGATGGGCAAATACAATGCGCAATTCTTCACGACCTTCTTCAGCAACGAAGAGTCTGCGAGAACCCAACGCTTCAACAGCAATTTCCGCAAATGGTTTAAGCAGGACCAGTATAAGAGCATACCGAGATATGGAGAGTTAGGCTTCGACATCGGAGCTTATTTCATAAAAGGAATAAAAGAGTTCAGAGGCGACTTCATGAGCAACATCCACAACTTCTCCTACAGTTCGCTTGAGTTTCCTTTCAACTTTGAAAAGAAAGACTCACAATCAGGCTTTCAGAACAGGTCTATCCTATTTATCACAAAAAGCAGCAGCGGAAAAACCACAATAAGATGATTACTCGCAGTTTATCTTTTCAAGCAGTCAGAATATTTGCAGTTTGCTTAATTGCGGCAGCGAGCGTGGCGACAGCATCGGCACAGGTAGGTGAGAGCCGCAACGATTTCTCTCTCGGAGTGACAGCAGGATATACCATGTCTAAGATGGACTTCATGCCAAAGATAAAGCAGACATACACGGGCTCTCCCATGTATGGTTTTGCAGCGAGGTATATCTGTGAGAAATACTTCACAACAGTATGCGGTGTGGTGGCAGAGGTTCAACTTTGCAACTTAGGATGGGAAGAAGTTATAGAGGACGGAACAGGCAACACATACAAGCGTGACCTGAGCTACGTGCAGATGCCCCTTCTCATGCAGATGGGGTGGGGACGCGAGAGGAAAGGAATGAAGTTCCTCTTTGAGGCTGGTCCCCAACTGGGCATGTATCTTTCGAGCAAGGAACACAAAGGAGGGGGAGAATGGAACACGTCCCTTCGGCCTAACAATGTTACACACCAGTATGGCCGCGAGCCAGACAACAAGCTTGATTATGGCATCACGGCAGGCTTGGGACTTGAATATTCTTCTCCTATTGGGCATATCCTCCTTCAAGGGAGATATTACTATGGCCTTGGTGACATATACGACAATAGCAAGAGGGGATATTTCAGCAGGTCGGCTCACCAAACAATCTGCGTGAAACTGACTTATCTCTTTGATTTGGTCAAGACAAAGAACGAATCTATAAAGTGAGTGGCATTGTCAAATAAAGAGTCGCAGCCCTTCTTGACAACTGGATTCGTCCTTCATGACAACAGATTCATTCCTCCGAACAGGAAATCCTGTCCTTCCTAACAACAAATATGAGCGCTGTTTGTACATGCTAATGCAGTACTGGCAGCGCTCATAAAAAAATTGCTTATCTCACGACAAGCAATCTTTACTAACCTTAAAATAAATCTAATACCATGAAAAACACGTTGCAAAGGTAGATGAATACATTGATTATTCCAAATGTTTTGTTGATATCATTCTTGTTTTTAATTTTATTTAACCAAACAAAGGGGGGTAAATATCGGTAAAAAGACCTTTTATGCAAATCCCACAAATCAATCAAGTGGCTTGCTCCTCTGTCTTTCTCACGCTAAATTCACAACCGCAGTATTGCTGATTGTAGAAATTGTACTCTTTCAGCAGTTGGTTGCGCCGTTCATACAGCCCCCCCTTGCGCCAGTTCTGAGCCCAGTATGCAGTTCCTTCCACTTGCGTTTGGGCAAAGAAACCTGCCTCATCAATTTGTTGCAGGCTCTTCCATCTCGAGGAAGCAAGAGTAGTGGTGAAGTATCGCAGGCCAAGTTGGCGAGCAGCAAGCGCCGTGGCATAGAGTCGGTAGCGGAAGCATTGCAAGCATCGAGCCCCTCTTTCTGGTTCATCTTCGAGTCCGCAAACATGCCTTCTCCATTCGGAGTGATTATAGTCGCCATCAATCCATTTAAGGCCAAGACTCTCTGCATGACGCTGGCTCTCGGCTTTGCGAATCAGGTACTCCTCCTCAGGGAATATGTTAGGATTGAAATAGAAGATGACGGGGCGGATGGAGTGAGCCAGCATCCACTCGACGATAGCAGAAGAGCAAGGGGCGCAGCAAGCATGCAAAAGCACCTCGTTGAGCCCCTCTGGTATGAGTATGTCTCTATTTCTTTTCATGACGGGAGATTATTCAACATAGAGCACCAGTCCTTTGAGGTATTCACCTTCTGGATGATAAATGTTTATTGGGTGGTCGGCAGGCTGGTGGAGCTGGTGCAGTATGCGCACGTTGCGTCCCGCCGAAGCTGCCGCTGTGAATACGGCTGTGCGGAATTGGTCCTTGTTGACAGCCTGAGAACAGCTGAAGGTAAACAGTATGCCTCCCGGCTGTATCTTCTCAAACGCCCTCTTATTAAGTCTGGTATAGCCTTTGAGAGCGTTGCGCAGGGCATCTTTATGTTTCGCAAAGGCTGGAGGGTCAAGGACTATGAGGTCGTATGGAGTGTCCATCTTGTCCAGAAACTTGAACGCGTCCTCTGCATAGGCTGTATGACGCGCGTCGCCAGGGAAGTTGATGGATATGTTTGCGTTGGTAAGGTCAACAGCCTTCTGTGATGAGTCAACCGAGTGGACGAGAGATGCCCCTCCTCTCATGGCATAGAAAGAGAAGCCTCCGGTATAGCAAAACATATTGAGCACATTCCTTCCGCGTGAATATCTCTGCAGGAGACTGCGGTTATCACGTTGGTCAACAAAGAAGCCCGTCTTCTGTCCCCTCAGCCAATCGACGTGGAACTTCATGCCGTTCTCCACAGCGATGTCATTGGTGTCTCCACCAAGAATGAATCCATTTTCCTGCTCAAGTTCAGCCTTGTATGGGAGAGTCGTTTCAGACTTGTAGTAGATGTTGTGGAGTTCGTCACCCATGACTGTCTTGAGAGCTTGCGCAATCATCATTCTGTCTTGATGCATCCCGACGGAGTGCGCCTGCATGACAGCGGTTGCCCCATAGATGTCAATGACGAGCCCGGGGAGGTTATCCCCTTCCCCATGCACAAGTCGGTAGGTGTTGTTGTCCTCTTGAATGACACCTATGCTTCGCCTGACATCAAGGGCTATGGCAAGTTTGCGCTCGTAAAAAGCCTGGTCAATGGCCTCGTCAGAGAATGAGAGCACTCTGACCATGATGCTGCCTATCTGGTAGTGCCCCGTAGCTATATACTCATTCTCGTTGGTGAAGACCTTGACCACTTCACCTTCAGCCGGTTCTTCACTCATGCTTTGGATGGCGCCAGAGAAAATCCATGGGTGAAAACGCCTGAGAGAATCTTCTTTGCCTCGTTTGAGATGTATTTGTTTCATAAGATGATGTATAATGTCTTTAGTGAGAGTGTTCAGTCATGTGATGTTGAGGGGTGGGACGCGGGTGGACGGTAAGCCATCAAGCCTTAAGGGCTGGCGACTCAGACAGTTCTGATGTCATCTCCAAGATGTAGTTATCCTCGCGCTTGAGTCGAAGAATCTCTTCGTGGATGTGGATGCAGGCCCAAGCGTCTGTAGCCGCATAGAGTTGCTGTGCCTGTGAGAGCGTCTCGGCTTCCCAGTTGGAGAGCTGCTGGTTCTTGCAGATTTTCTTGGCGAAGAGGTTGGCATATATTTTCTGAAGGCTCATATCCTGTATGCCGAGTTCGAGCACTTCGTGTTGCAGTTCGATGAACCAGCCCGGTTTGAAGTTGGCCCTTTTGCTCAGCATCCTAAGGTCATCATGCAGAGAGAGCCCCACTTTGGGCACGGTGGTGTCTTCGAGCAGTTGGCGTATGGAGGGTGTGATGCCAGTCATGTTGAGACGAAAGAGGAAGCATGTGTCATAGGTCGACACTTGCAGAAGGGCAACCTGATGCATGATGCCTCGTCTGAAACTCGGGCGCGTCTCTGTGTCTATGCCAAGTATTTTCTGCCGGAGCAGATAGCTGACAGCCTTGTCACAGTCAGCCTTAGTAAATATTATTATGATGCGTCCGTCGAAGAGAGCCCTTGGTAAAGACGGTATTTTGTTTTTGTCGTATTTGTCGTATATTGTCTTCATTGTAGAGTTTGTGGTGTGGAGAGATGGAGATGGGTGGACTTGAGAAAGTCCTGAACTCCAAGCAGGCAACAAGATGAGAGGAGAACTACAGGTCTTGCTCGCTTGCGGAAGCGGAGTATCTCACCTCATGCAGGGCACGGAGGACATTGGCCGTCTTCTGTCCCCAATTGTACATGAAGTCTTCCTTCACTTCTATAGTGGCTTCCATCCGCGCGGCATCGTCAGATGCGTGCTTATAGCGCATGACGAAGTTTTTCAGGGCTTGGTATATGTCAGCGAGATTTTCGCTTACAGTGGCCAATATAGGTGTCTCGCTATATTTCATGTCTTCCACAAAGACATCAAGATAATCATCCCTTTCAGCCATCACTCTGCTGACAGACGAGCGGACATAGTCGTAGTCATCTTCTGTCACGAAATCTTCGAGAAACGTGTCTTCTTCGAGAGAAGCATAAGCAGGCAGCAACGTGGCTTTGAGGTAGAGAAGGGGGAGGAGTTTAATCATTGTGTCTACAAACTCAAAGCGTTCCTTTGAAGCAGCCTGTTCTATAAATGAACAGTATTCAACGGCTACCAAAGTCAGTTCGATGGCTTCTCGTGCGTATGGTGGATATTTGTCTTTTGCAGGCATGGTTCTTATTGAATAATCTTATATTCTTTGTGAGCTTTTTTAATAGCGAGTGCGAAGTTACAATTTTTTTATTGGATGGCAAAGGCTAATGGGGGGAATGTTGTGATGAAGGGAGAAAAAACATCTCTGCCTGGTAAAAACAGCATCGCATCTGATTGTAGTAAGCCCCAATTCCACTGCCACGGCAAAGATGGATAAAGTGCCCCTTATTCGTTAAAAAACGTTACCCCCTTGTTTGGCAACCGTAAACCGGTTGTTTACGACCTCTAAACAACCGGTTTACGAGACCGAAAGTACATATAAAAAGTGTTTGAGAGAAGAATGAGGAAAGTTTACTGGTTATCAGTTACTTTCCTCATTTTGGTTAAAAGTAGCGAGGACAGACGAAGACGGGAATACGACAAGATGAGACAGAGGAACGTTACCTAT
>JAXJBE010000128.1:0-2546 GCA_036303125.1 Bacteroidaceae bacterium | reverse complement strand
TTGTAACTTATTGACAATCAATGGCACGTTTTTGTAAAAATGACTTTTTCAAGTGAACTCAGTTAGTTATTCAATTGCCAAAGCAAACACCACTAACGCATTAGCGAAAAGGGAATTTTATTTTTCCCCCCAAGTTGGGGGAAATTTATAACTACTTATTTATAAGCGGTTTAAAAGTTTTTCCATTTCTGCAACCTTCTTCTTCAACACCCGAGCCTTGTTGTTCAGCTCCAGTTGCCGGTTGAACTGCTTTTCAGTCCTAACCCGCTTATGCAAGGCTGCATCACAATAATTTCTATTATGACATATACTTAATTCTTCCCGACAACATCCTCCACGATACTCTTAACAACATTGTCTATGCCCTCTTCCGAAGCATATAAGTGATGCTCGTGCAATATACGCAAAGCCTCTTCTTGATCATCCTTAGGGGCTATCGAAGGCCATATGCGCTTAATGGGTGTAGGCGTTATGATGTAGCTATTAAGCGTCAGATTCTTGTGCTTCTTCACATCCTCAATATCGTTGATAGTGTGCGCAAGCTTCACCTTGTCGCAACTCAACACGTCGCCCTTTTCATGCAACATGCCATGAGGCTCAATGAAGCTTATCCATTGCTTCTTGCCTTTTACTATCCACATGATGAAATCGGGATAGAAACCCGCATTCATGAAGAAGCCCGTACCTTGCTTGCTCTTGTTGCGCAACAAATACATCTCGTATCCTTGCAGCTCTTGCGGTTGCTTTTTGCAATACCTCATAATAGCGTTCAGGAATTCTGTCTCGCTCTCATTTAGAGCTACTGGCGAAACCGGAATCTCCTGCTTCTCACCTTTCTTCAGCGGATATGACAATAGTGGCTGATACAGATGCCTGTCAAACAATACAGCCTTGAATTTAGGCGGCAAAATTATCACCTCTCCATTCCCTGCCGCATCGTCCTCAAGTTTTCTCTTCAGTTTATCCAACTGTTGGCAAAGCAATTCGGTTTTCTGCTCAGGAAGCACCTCAAGACGATATTCCTTGTCCTGCATCACGTCCGACTCTGTCAGCTTGTCAACCTTTGTATTTTTGCTCAGCCATTGTTTCTTGTGCAACGTGAAGAAAGCCTTCAGGTACATCTTCAATAGCGACAACGCCATGTCGTGCCAACGCTCCACACGCTCCTGCAAACTGCCTGCACGCAGGTATTCTTCAGAAGCATAGAGCGTGTACCACGCATCGTTCTTCCAAAGCAGGTCGTCCATAGCCTCAAAGCTAATATAAATGTTGTAGAACTTCTCTTGCAACTTATATTCGCGCAGTTCCAGCCAAAGGCGCCGTTTGTTTATCAATTTTATCTCACGATAGCTATTGGTGTCGTTCTTGAATTTTACGCTATTCTTCTTTATCGAGCTATGCTCATCCTCCTTATCGTCATCAATAGCCTTGCTCGAATTATGATATACATTCGGATATTTGTCGAGAATAAGCGAAAACTGATAATCGTTGTTATACTCAAGGTCAATACGAGGAAACTCTTTAAAGAATTTCTTTGTCACATCTTCCGGCTCCCGCAGATGAAAGAGTTTTTTCGCCTCAACATCCACGAAAGTAGGCTTTATCTTGATGGTTATCGTCTCAGGCTTTATCTCCTCCGTCTTGATTTCATCCTCAAACTTTGACACATACTTTGAGTCCATGCCGAATATGCGCAAGGTCTCCAACACCTCCACATGCTCAGGCAATCCTTCGGGCAGCTGCTCTGGCTGCAAGGCGTTGGTGCGCTTCAAGCAGAAGTCGACACCCTTCAGACGCACACCACGTCCAAATAGCTGTATAATCTCCGAACCTTTGCTCTTGCCCACATTCATAAGGCACATCGTCGACACACGCCAAGAAGACCAACCCTCGGTAAACTTCTTTGCGCCTATCAGCAAGTTGACTGTAGATGTCTCATCATTCACAGTATCAAATTGCGACACGCCTCCTGTGTAGTCGGTGGCACGAATTTCTGCGAAGCCCTGGCATGCCTTCACAACATCAGCCGGCTTGCCAACGTTTATCACACCAAACGGCCGATGCTCGTTGTGAGCGGTATAGAGGGCTATCTCGCCATCCACACCACGCATGTTGTCAAGCACAAGACTGCTGCCGGCAGTATAACCGTTGAAGAGCAGCTGCATCATGCCGTCGTAAATCATTTGAGCCGTGAGTTCTCTGCCTTTCAGGTAGGCGAAGTAGTTCTCAAACACATCTCTACCCTTAGCATTTGCACAACCTTCTTTAAGGAGCGCCTCGATAGCTTTCACGGTCTCGCCACCCTTATTATACATCACCTTAGCCAACATCTCTACAACACGCACCACATCACTCATCAGAGCCTTGGCCTCCTGCGACGTGTCGCTTGCCGAAACGGTATGGCCTATGAATATTGCCAACGGACGTGCTATCTGCAACGGGGCTACAGCTTCTTGGTTTTCGGCGTAAAGCAGTTGTTGCTCATAGAATCCCATCAGTCCGCCCACCTCATAGATGAACATATTGGGGTCGTCTGGCTCCACGTC
>JAXJBE010000127.1:0-6940 GCA_036303125.1 Bacteroidaceae bacterium | reverse complement strand
GGGTATGGTTCCTATTGCTTAGTGATTTTCTATATGAAGCGATGAATAAAAAAACTGTCAGGCAGGGCAGCTCACAGCATGCCTCCCGCATTTGAGGCAGATGGCTGCCCGATGACCTTCACCTTCTCCCCGTCAGTCACATGATGAGCGCCGGCAGACACTATAGTCTCTCCGTCCTTCAATCCGGCCGAGACGGTCATGCGGCCATCAGGCACAACTCCCTCGACCTTCACCTCTCGCCTGTTCACTATATCCTGCTTGGCGTCCAGGACATAGACGTATGTCTTCGTCCCGTCTTCCACCACCGCTCCAGTCGGAACAAGCACATTCCCCTCGCTCTGGCTGCCGCTGTCCACCTCAGCATAGACCAGAGTGGTCATGCCGGGGGTGATGACCTTGCCGTCCACAGGAGCGGCGAAGCGCAGGCGCACGGTATAGAGCTGCGACGTGTTTGCCTCTTGACTCACGCGAGCTATCGAAAGAGGGTAAGTCATGCCGCCCGTCACGGCAAACCTGCACTTGAAGGATTCGAACTGCTTGAGGCGCACATAGTCGGCCGAGCTGACCTTGATTTCCACCTCCGTGTCGCCGCTTGTGAAGAGAGACATCACAGGCATGCCCTCTCCCACAGTCTCTCCAGCCTGGTGGTAGAGAGTCTGCACATATCCATTGATGGTGCTGCGCAGACGGGTGTCCTTCAGCTGGTTGCGGCAGTTGGCCAGTTTCTGTTCCATCTGCTTGAGTCCATACCTTGCCTTGTCATAATTGCTGGCCGTGGCAGCGCCCTCGGCATAGAGAGCCATGACCCTCTCTGCGTCGGCCTTCACCTGCTCATATTCAGCCGTGACAGCAGAGAGCTGCAACTGATAGTCGCGGCTGTCCATCTCCGCCACCACCTGTCCCTGACTCACATAGTCGCCTTCCTTGACCAGCATCCTTTCAATCTGGCCGGCCACTCTGAAAGCAAGGTTGACCTCAGTGGCCGCCTTTGTGCGCCCCGTGAAAGTCGAGGCACTCAATTCGCCAGCCGACACAGCCTGAGCCACATATACAGGTGTGGCAGCTCTTTCCTTCGTCTCACCGCCGCCACACGAAGTGGCGACAAATCCGCACAGGAGAGACAACATGATAAGAAAATTCCGTTTCATAAATCCAATCTAAAGTATATTTTATGGATATTCTGTAAATCCGTAAATCAGCATTTTTGTTATAATCGGGGTGATAGCCTCATAATCGGGGTGATAGCCTCCAATCGCCTCAAGCTAATTCATAGCACACCCGTTGAAAGTTCAGAACCTCCGCTCGTCTATCAGCCGCCCGCCGCCGTCCACCGACACCCAGTGGACTATGTTGCGCGCATCCGAGGAGATGCGCACGCCACACTTCGTCAGCCTGCGCCCACCGGCCTCATAGCCTATGGCGTAGCCCCGGCTGTCTATCTGCGCCAGAGCGTCCTCCGCCGTGCCGTCGACCTTCAGCTCGAGCACGAAGACGTCCGCCTTGGTCTGGATGACGACATCGGCCCGGCCCAGCACGCTCCTCACCTCCGTGTCAACGATGGAGTTGAGCATCGAGAAGGCCATGTAGAGCAGAAGCTTGTAGAATGACTCGCGGCTCTCCTTGTCGTCCCACTCATCCTTGGTGATGATGTCATAAGGTATCTTGCCGATGTATGAGCGCAGAGCCAGGAGAGCACCAGAGAGGTCGCCCTCAGAGAGACTGTCCGACATCTTGAACATCAAGCTGTTGCCGTCAGCCGTGGAGCGCCTCAGTATCAGAGGCATCAGGCCGCTGATCATGCCCTCGCGCACCTCAAGGTTGGGGAAATGGAGAATGTATGACTTCTGCAACGGGTTATATTTATCTATCGTAAGGTAACCGCTCTGATAGAGCAAGGGCATCGGGGTCTCAGCCGTCTCGCAAGACACGTTGAACTCATTCTCGCCAACCTTTATGCCGTCAAACTCAAGCGCATTAGCGATGGGATAATGCTTCAGATGCTCTATCAGGGAGGTCATCGTGCCTGACTCAAACCAGTAGTGCCTCGTGTCATTGTCATTGAGAGCATTCAGCAGGCTGAATGGTGCGTACACGTCCTTGCCACGCGGAGAGAAGTGATAACCGTCATAGTTCTTCTTCAGGAGGGCATAAGCCTCGTCCACAGTCAGGCCAAGGTTCTCGGCGTACTCCTCCACACATGGATGGAGCACCGTGTCAAGCTCCTCCTGAGTGATGCCGCAGATGCCCGAATACTCATTGACCAGGGATATCTGCTTGAGATTGTTCAGCTCTGAGAATATGCTCAGCTGGGAGAACCGCGTCACGCCAGTGATGAAGACGAACCGCAGATACGCGCCCTCGTCCTTCAGCACCTGGTAAAACTCGCGCAGCATCGTGCGCATGGTCTCCAGCTGTTCCGGTTCATACATCAGACGCATGATGGCCGCGTCATACTCGTCGAGGATGACCACGACCTTCTCGCCCGACATCTGAGCCGCATTGTGTATCAACGCACGGAAACGAGCCCCGGGAGTCTTCAGCTCTGGATTACGGCCATAAATCGCCTCGTAGTCAGAGATGAGGTTTTCCAATTTGGACTGCGCAAGAGGCACCGTCACATTCTTCAGGCCGCTCAGAGTGAAGTGCAGCACGGGGTGCTTCCTCCACTCCTTCTCCAGCTCCATTATCTTCAGTCCCTCAAACAGCTCCTTCTGACCGAGGAAATAAGCCTTGAAGGTGTTGCACAGCAAGGACTTGCCAAAGCGGCGGGGACGGGAAAGGAAAACATAATTGTACTTGTTGGCCAGGTCATACACCATGTCGGTCTTGTCAACATAGACGCTGCCCTGCTCACGAATCAACTGAAACTGGTCCGTGTCTACCGGATATCTGAATTTACTCATACGAATGACATTTAACGGGTTGTGCTTGCAAAGTTAGACAATTCTCCCAATATAACAAACGCATTGAGTCGAAATTTATCTTAAATCGCACCCAATACGCTATAAAACTGAAGCTTGCTTTTCGCTATAGTTAAATTAGCTGGTTATGTAATGCACAAAAACACAACTTCCGCCATTTTACGCCCACTTGCATAAAGAAAACAGCCATCAGAATCTGTCAATAAAAGCTTTGAGCTCTCTTGTACTGTAGTGGCCAACGCTGAAGTCGCTCTCAATGATTTTGCCGTCTTTGCCAACGAGAACTCCACGAGGAATGGCCGTGAAGTTTATCATCGCCTCAAACTGCTTCCACTCATTCCCTGTTATGTAAACATGCTCGCCTTTGATGCCGTTCTCGTCCATCCACTTCTCAGCAGAAGGCTTCTCATCTTCAGTGGCGATATAGAGGAATTTGATCTTCTCGTCCTTCAGCTCCTCCACACGCTTCTTCTGAGCTATCATGCCCGAGCGGCAAGGTCCGCAGCCCATGCCCCAGAAGTCGAGGAAAAGCATGTTGCCCTTGTATGGCGACACCACCCTGTTCCAAAGCGCAGTCTGCTCTTCCGTCCAGCCATTGCCTTTGTCTGCGGCAGCAGCCTCGGTAGCTTTCACGAAATTGCGGTACTCCCTCACAACGTCCTTCGCCACCTTTTCATTCTGAATGCCAGCCAAAGACTCACCCACAGTGTTTGCCATAACATCAAGAACAGCCTCACGATTTTCATCATTCACACTGAGCTTGACATCCTTCAGAGTGCTCTCCATGTCGTAGACAACGTCCTGCGAGAGATACAGGTCGTTCATGAAAGTGCCTGCCATGCCATACTTATCGCAATGGCGTTGGAGATAATTGCCTTCATCATCCTTATATTGCTCCCATGAAAAGAGCAGAGGACCAAAGACTGTACGGTTTACAAACACCCACTGGTTACTTTCGCTGAGGACAAGAGGATTGTTGTAGATGAGCTCCTTGTTCCTCAGCAGAATATCATATACGGCTTTCAGGTCAAGTTTAACATAGCCAGGGGTTGGCTCCGCCTTCCAGCTGCCATCCTCCATTTGGGTATAGGTGTTTTCCTTGCGGGTATACGTCAACACAACATCCTCTATCTCGATGCACTTGTTTGTCAGAATCGAAACCATCACAAGGTCTTTACCATAAGTGCTGAGCGGAGATTGGATAAGAGCCTGACGAAGCTCCTCATCGGCAATGATCCCGTTAGCCAGATTTGCCCAACGCTCAATGACTGCCTGAGTGGCATCCTTTCCCTTTTCGACAGTAGCCTGAGCCTCCGCGTAATTGTATTCTTGCCTGCCATACATCTCCATGAACTTAGGCAGAAGGGTGTTAATCATTGCCGATTCGCTGTTGCTCCGGAAGGTCTTGAAGCGAGGCCCCGAGCTGCCAGGAGCAGATTCAATGGTGGAGAACATCTCAAGTGTATCACCAGGAGCTATGAAGACATCACCAAAAGGTTTGACATAGACAAACTGCGGATAAGGCAAGCTGAGGTCGACAACGTAGCAGTCATCCTCTCCGATTGAACATACGTAATTCTCCTCCTGGCGAGTAATCTGGTTTGACACCCTTGCCGCAACATCAGGAAGAACCCCTGCGAGTTCCTTTGGAATCCCTGCCACATGAATCTTCAGTTGCGCCCTGCCAGCTTCAAACGCATTCTTGTATGGCTCATTGCTGAAGCGCCACACAGTATCGGGAGTGAAAGGCCGGCTCATATAGTAGTCGTAGTTGAGCGATTCAGGGTCAAACACCTTTGACTTCCTGCTCCCCTTGGCCTTCTCCTGCAGCTTGATGCCATAGAAGTTGCCGAGAGGATCATTTCCCACCTCTATATAATTAAACTCCCTCACCTTTGCGTCGAGAGGCTCGAAATACACAGTGCAGGGTGTATCTTCCGCCGCCCACTCGTGTGCCTTGATGCCCTCAACTCGGAGAAACTTATACTCCTTGCCCGTGCTGCGGTTCACAAGCACCGTGTTGTTGACGATGGAGCAACCCGGTTTGAGAGTGCCACGGATGATGGTAGCCTCCTTCGCCAGTTCAACCTCATTTATTATCATCCACTGAGCCGAGTACTCTATCGTTGGATTCTTTATAACCTTGCCAGCCATCATCTGCAGTGAGACAAGCAGCAGCAACAATGTTGCAGTAATAGTTCTCATTTGTTCTGTATTGATTTTAAATTAGTAATATGATGCAAATTTACGAAAAAACTTCTTCATTCTTCTATCCTCTTATCTATTTAGAATACAAAGGTAGCAAAAAAATCCGAAAGATTGTCACACACCAACAAATAATTGTCTATTTCCAACAAAACACTCCAGTTAAGACCCTTTTGCTGGAACATTTGGCAGGGTTGCCATACGGGACGCACTTGATTATTCATGCATCACCAACCGAAGGAGCAGCGAGAGCAGTGTCAAGCTCGCTTGAACACTGCCGAGTCGTGACAGAGGAAGACAGAGGCAACCAGATATATCCGCTGACCCCACACAGCCCTCAGTGACCGTCAACGTGTGACACGCACACCCATTTGTCAACCGCACCGCCCAAAACATGTCACTTTGGTAGCCCCAAAGATGAAAATATGAAGATTTTAATAAAAAAACCTTGCAACATGCGCAGCATTATGAAAAAATATCATTACATTTGCCCCTCGGATAGCGCCGCCCACGACAACGAGGCGGCGCGATGCCACCGCCACATAAGTGGAGGATGAACAAAAAAAAATAAATCCAAGAAAGGAGGCACGGCTATGGAACCACAACAACCACACGACATGCCAGTGAGCACCATCCTGCAAAAGATACAGTCTTTTGCAGACAACACCCCTGTGTGCCGCATAAAGCGACTGGTGATATCCCTCTATGCCGGCTCCATCCATGAGACACACGACCTCAATTGCAAGCTGAGCCTCCTCAAGCAACTTCTTCCCCACATCTTCTACCACGTGGAGATTCTTTCCCAGCAAGCCTCAAACACCTACTTCTGCGACGAGCTGACCCAGCTGAACGACATCATCAGCACACTTGAAAGCCAAAACCTGCAAGACATCATCCGCACACTCGAAGACCGCCGCATGCACGAGATAGCCAACCACTCCGTCAAGCTCCCGGCCGATGAGCCAGCACCCCACAGCAACATATCAGCATTCACCACATTAGCCGCCCGCGAAGCCCTCCTCATGACCGAATACTACCATGCCGTAGTGAACACATGCAGATCAAACATCAGCAGGCTCAACAGCCAGCAGCAGCAGAGCGCGCAGATAGCCGACGCATGGAACAAGTTCGTACAGGAGACCAACCAAACCTGCATCAAATACTACTCCGGCATCACAAAAGAAGACATCAGCCACACAAGCCCCACCATCCAGTCATTTGACAACCGCGAAAGCCTGGAGCACTGGGTGGCGCACAACTTCCACCGCGTCAAGAAAGAGGACTGCGAAAACCTCATCAAGAGAATCAAGGCCAAGGACAAGTTCTCAAGCGAGATGCCCCCCATCACCATCACAGAACAGGAGAAGAAAATCTTCGGTCCTGACCCCAAGCATGTCCACACCTCAAGGCTGGTCATAAGCCACCTCCACACACTCCTCCCGCCCAATCGGCACGATGGCCAGCGAACGTCTGAGCAAAAGCCCTACGTCCCCTCATCCGTCGTGCTCGCCCTGCACGACACCCTGTGCTCAAAAAGCTCCATCAGAGGCTTCCGCGACCTTCTCACAACACTCTGCACCAACCTCAACATACCATCCTTCCAAGCAGTCAGCAACTACCGTTCCAAATGCTTACGCATGGAGAATCCTCCTCCAGAAAATGTAAGCCACATGGAAGAAATCCAGGAATTGTATAATCATTTTCTCAACAATTCCCCAACAAGTTGCCAGCCAAAGGTTGAAAATTTATACGTAGACCCAGACAGCATGGCAACTTTTTTTTATGCCCCAGAGCCGGACATGTCAACCCAATGT
>JAXJBE010000126.1:0-2400 GCA_036303125.1 Bacteroidaceae bacterium | reverse complement strand
CCGTCATCTGGGCCTGACTCAGAGGCAAAAGTGACTTTCACCTTGTCCTTCCCGTTTGTGTCAAGGCGAATGACGTTGGCTCCAAAGACTTGGAGGTCTTTGGAGTTGACAAACTCTCCTGCATATTTCTTGTTGGCCTCATGCTTGCCTGGAAAGTCAAAGGTGAGCAGGCGCGAATAGCAGTCAGCCATCTCAATGGCAAGGTCTTCGTTGGAGAGGCCGAACATGCGCATGTACGTTTGTGCCGGGTCTTCACCTTTCTTGCCTGCGCGGAAGAGGTCGGCGATGAGGGTGGGTGCTGAGCGTTTCATGCACCAGTACTCAAGGACATAGGGTGAGTGATAGATGTTTTCCACGTCGAGGAAACGCAGGTTGGCATGGTCGATGAAGGCACGCCAGTGGTAGTTTTCGTCGGTCGGCCATTCGGGGTTGACATTGAAGAGCATCCATTGGCTGGTCATCTCGAAGATGCCTCCTCCTCCCCAGCTCTCTCCCTGCTTGTCGCAGCTGATCATCGACTGGAAGGAGTGGCCGAGCTCATGGGCGATGCAGTTGAGCCTGGTGTCCTGCACGCGGTTGGGTGTTATCCACAGGGCTCCGATGACTCCATCGTAGTCGCCTCCATAGGCGGTGCCTTCGAGCGAATAGTTGAGCATGACCATCATGCGGTACCGGTCAGCGTTGGAGCCTGGTTTGATGAACTGGAGCTCGTGTTTGAAGTAGTCGTAGAAGGACTGTATGCGCTTGAGCAGATTGGGCAGGTCCACCTTCATGTTGTGCCCGTCGAGGTCTGGCGCTTGGCTGAGGTCTGGGCCGAAGGGCTTTTCCCAAAAGACGATGATGTCGTCAGTATAGGCGCAGCGGGCGAAGCTCCATCGGGAGTCGGGGCTGGTGAAGTCGTTGTCGCGCAAGTCGCGCGGGATGTAGACCTCCTTGCCCTCGGGAGCGCGGCAGGTGGCCGGAGTGAGCGAGCGCATGGGGACGGTGTCAGCAGAAAGCTCTGTTGAAAGCGTGGCGCGCGCCGCAGAAATGCAGGTGCCGGAGCCTGACGGGATGCAGGTTGAAATGGAGCGCATGGCCATGGTTGACGCTGCCGAGGAAAGCATCAGGGCAGTTGCTATGCCATAGCGCAGGTTGCAATAATAGTTAGTCATGTGATTAGTTCTCATAATGAATGATAATACCTTGTTTGGTTAATCGTGAAATTCAATGATACAAAGGTACGTTTTTTGACATTCAAATTAAAGAAAAAGAAGCTCGCAACATAAAAAAATCTTCAATTATTTGTTACTTGTTGAATTTATTCACTACTTTTGCATACTGTAATGACAGATAAGACAGAAGTGGAGCATCAGAGTCCTGCTCGGAGTGAGACGGCGCAATGATGCCGTTATGCTGGCGCAAAGATGGCTCGCCCGTTCTGCAATGTGGTATTACAACTCATATCATAACTAATTTTATTAATTAAAAATTGGATTAAAATTATGGTTTATTCAAAAGAAGTACAGGAAATGTGCTGCGTGGCCAAAGGTCCTAACCATGGTCCTGCTCCAATTCCAGAAGAGGGAAAGTGGATTCAGGCTAAGGAGATTAAGGATATCTCAGGCATGACACACGGTATTGGTTGGTGCGCACCTCAGCAGGGTTGCTGCAAGCTCTCTCTCAACGTGAAGGAAGGCATCATCGAGGAATGTCTCGTTGAGACTATCGGTTGCTCAGGCATGACTCATTCAGCTGCAATGGCATCTGAGATTCTCCCTGGCAAGACTATCCTTGAGGCACTCAACACAGACCTTGTATGTGACGCTATCAACACAGCTATGCGCGAGCTCTTCCTCCAGATTGTATACGGACGCACACAGTCTGCATTCTCTGAGGGCGGCCTCGTCATTGGCGCTGGCCTTGAGGATCTCGGCAAGGGACTCGTCTCACAGTGCGGTACACTCTACGGCACCAAGCTCAAGGGCACACGCTACCTCCAGCTCACAGAGGGCTACATCACAAAGATGTTCCTTGATGAGGACAATGAGGTATGCGGTTACGAATATGTCCACATGGGCAAGTTCATGGAGGCTGTCAAGAAAGGCGTAGACGCTAATGAGGCACTCAAGAGCGTGACTGGCACATACGGACGCACAAAACCAGAGCAGGGAGTTGTTAAGTCTATTGATCCACGTAAAGAATAATTAAAGGAGGAAAGAAACTATGATTAGAGAAGTAAAATTCGAGTCACAAGATCGTCGTATCAAGCAGATTCTCGCTGTTCTGAACGAAAACGGCATTTCCTCTATCGAAGAGGCTAACGAGATTTGCGAGAAGGCAGGTCTTGACCCATACATGACATGTGAAGAGACACAGCGCATCTGCTTTGAGAACGCTAAGTGGGCTTACGTAGTAGGT